>QHXM01000298.1 GCA_003222945.1 Acidobacteriota bacterium | reverse complement strand
AAGTGCCCAACGGTCAATCTCAAGCATATCGCTTTCGTTGACGCTATCACGCTGAGGTTCAAAGCCGTCCAGATTCCCAAGAGCGAATCGCGCGGTGTTGCGAAGCTTTCTGTAACCTTCTGCAACGCGCTGCAAGATTTCTGTGGAGCAGCGCATGTCCTCACGATAGTCGGATGAAGTCGTCCACAGTCGCAGTATGTCAGCGCCGGATTCCTTGACGAACTCTTCGGGCGAGACTGCGTTTCCGGCGGACTTGTGCATGGCCTTGCCGAAAGCATCCAGCGTCCAGCCGTGCGTTACGACAGCCTTATAGGGCGCGCGGTCGTGAGCGGCGAGTCCTACCATCAAGCTTGAGTTGAACCAGCCGCGATATTGATCGCCGCCTTCAAGGTAAACGTCTGCGGGCCATCGCAGATTTTCGCGCCGTTCGAGCACGGCTATTGATGATGAGCCACTGTCGAACCAGACATCCAAAATGTCGTTCTCTTTGGTCCACTCTGCGCCTCCGCACTTAGCGCACTTGTAACCTTCCGGCAAAAGCTCGCGGGCTTCGCGCGTGTACCAGGCGTCAGCCGCTTCCTTCTCAAAAATATCCGCGACGTGATTGATGACCGCAGGATCAGCCAGAGCCTCGTCGCAATTCGCACAATAGAAGACAGGAATCGGCACGCCCCACACACGCTGGCGCGAGACACACCAATCGGGTCTCCCTTTGAGCATGTTCCGCATACGGTCCACGCCCCAGGCCGGAATCCACTCGACATTCTCAATCTCGCGCAATGCGCCAGCGCGCAGAGAGTCAGAAGACGCAGCGTCGCTATCCGAAAAGTTATCGGTGAAGTTACTCTCATTGCGCCCGTCTTCATCTTTCTCAATCGCAGAATCAGAGCCGCTCGCGTCCATAGAGATGAACCACTGCGGCGTTGCCCGGAAGATGACAGGGTTCTTGCAGCGCCAGCAGTGCGGGTAGCGGTGATCGTAATTCTCGCTGAAGAGAAGCACGCCCGCTCCGCGCATGAAGTCAACAATCTTCGGGTTGGCTTCAAAGACGCGCTCTCCTGCGAAGTGCTCGACCTCGCTTGTGAATCGTCCGGCATTGTCAACGGGACAGTAAATCTCAAGACCGTACTTTTTCCCAATCACAAAGTCGTCGTGCCCGTGACCCGGCGCGGTGTGAACGAGACCCGTGCCCGCTTTGCCAGTCTTTTTCGGATCACGCGCGTCCTTAACATCAAGCTCCGTTTCAGCATCGGCTTCGCCGCCTAAGGTTACGTGTTCACCGACCATGACAAGCGACGGGCGATCAATCCACGCATGACGACATTCGAGGCGATCAAGCTTTGAGCCGGGAAAACGCGCAACGACTGTCGGCGCAATCCGCTCGCCGTTCTCATCGCGCTCGCCTATGTCGCATTTGCTTGCGACCGCGCCGAGCAGTTCGCTTGCTACGACGTAAACTTCATCGCCATTCTCAAAAGCTGCGTACTCAAAATCTGGATGAACGGCGATGCCTAAGTTAGCAGGCAGCGTCCAGGGCGTCGTCGTCCAGATTAGAAAGAATACTTTGCGCCCTGCTAATCCTTCATCAATCAAACTCGGATCGCTCGCAAGCGGAAATTTCACATAGACAGATGGACTCGTGTGCTGGTGATATTCAACCTCTGCTTCCGCGAGCGCCGTCTGGTCGTGTATGCACCAATAGACCGGACGCGCGCCACGGTAAACGTAGCCGCGCTCGATGAAGGAGGCGAAGAGTCGCGCAGTCTCCGCCTCATAGTGATTCGACATCGTTAGATATGGATGATTCCACTCGCCAAGAATGCCCAGCCGCTGAAAATCTCTCGTCTGGCTCTTCAAAGATTTCGCAGCATGTTCACGACACGCGCGGCGGAAGCTAACGGTCGAGAGGTCCGATTTCTTCTTGCCCTTCTTGTCCAAGTCTCTTTCGACGTGCTGTTCAATCGGAAGACCGTGACAGTCGTAGCCCGGAACGTAAGGCGCATCGTAACCCATCATCGTGCGCGAGCGGATGACTATGTCTTTCAGGATTTTGTTCATAGCCGTGCCCAGGTGAATGTCCGCGTTGGCGTAAGGTGGTCCGTCGTGAAGTATGAATTTTTCGCGTCCCTGCCGCGAGCGCTGGATCATTTCGTAAAGACCCATCTCGGTCCATCTCTTCAAACGCGCGGGTTCACTCTGCGCCAAGTTCGCCTTCTGGCTAAATGCAGTCTTAGGCAGGTTGACTGTCTTCTTCAAATCTAGCGGTGTTTCGGTTGACATAAATTCCAAGTTCCAAGTTTCAAGTTCCAGGTTTCAAGTCTAAAGCTAAAAGTCCCAAGTTCAAAGTCTGGCCTTCATACGGCCTTGACTTGGAACTTGGGACTTGGAACTTGAAACTCCCTCGCTCGGCCTTAGCCGATGAACATCTCATCTTCTCCGTAGGTTTGATTAACGGGCTTCGGCGCGGGCGCTATCAGGACTTCAAGGCCACGGCGAAAGCCCGCCATAATCGCAGCCAACTCGCGCGCGGGCGCGATAACTTTGTCGCGTATGAAGGCGGTCGTCGTCGTCACCTGCTCATGCGTCTTGTCTATTGTGTCGCTGACAAGCTGGACCTTGTCGCGCGCAGTCTCAGCCGTAGTGCCTACAATCTGCTTTAACTCGCGCACCTCTTCCTTGATAAGCCCGACGGATTCAGAGAAGTGCAGCGTCGCTGTAGAGAGATGGCCGGACATTGTGTTTATCTGCTCGGCAATCTCTTTGCCCTGAACGGCTATTTGCTTGCCCTGCTCGCTCAAGGTTGTAACTCTCTGAATCAGAGGCTCAAGGCGCTCCTCCAGACGGTTCACAGATTTGACGGCGCGACTCACCATCATGGCGATCACTATCATCGCAATCGCAATGATGATGAACGCGACGGCGACGATCACCATTATCCAGAACATGGGATCGTTTACATTCATCTGTAAGGCAAGAAGCATAATAATTTTGAGTTATGAATTATGAGTTAAGGCTTTCAATTCATAACTCATAATTCATAACTTCTTTTTAGCTCAAGTCGCCTTGCGGCGGATAGGTCGGCTTGGCTTCGGTCGCGCCCGATAGCTCCGTCTTGCGCTTCTCTTCGCTGTAAGCCTGACGGCCTGCTTCGACTGCGGCTGAGAACTGTCCGCGCTTCTGCGATGCTGTATCGCGGACAGTGCCCGTCCACTCGCCAGCCTTCTCGCGCACAGTCCCGTAATACTCACCGGCCTTGTCGCCTACGTAGCGTGCGCCCTCGCGCGTCTTGTCAATGCCCTTGCGCGTCACGTCGGCAATGTCGCCGCGCAACTCCGTGCCGGATTTCGGGGCGAACAGGAGGGCTATGATAGCGCCTATGCCGCCGCCGATCAGTAGATAGGTTAGACGGGTCGCAACGTCAGACCCTCCGCTTCTGTTTTCGTCTTCCATAAGAGATTCCTTTCTCATCGAAGCCCCTAAGAGAAAGCTTCGACAAAAGTTTTTAATGACGAGAAATTACAGTGCGGAGAATATAGCACAAGTACGGTGACAGGTGACAAGTGACAGAGTGGCAAGTCGCTTCACGGGCAGGCCGGGCGGTCACCGACACGGCTTACGGCACAGGCGCGGCTTCATTAGGCATTTCGACACATGCGCTCTGGTCGAAAGCCTTGCCACCATAAACCTTGAAGCAGATTGCTCCGCGCCCGTCCCACTTGCCGTACTCTATAACATAATTGTCCGACGCGCCGAAAGAGATGTCGCGCCGCTGGTAAACGCTCCGCGTGCCGTCCGGGTTCGTGCGCCTAATCATCACGCTATACTTATTCCTCTTCTCGTCGTCATCCTTGAAGAATAATCGCCCGGCGAAAAGGTCCAGCGTTGTGGCAACCAATTTACCTTGCGAGAGTTTGAGGGTGCTGACCTCGAACTTGTAGCTAGGCTTACCGTGTCCTGCGGAGACGGCGTAAGAGAGCGTAGGTGTTTCGCTGGACTGTCCCGCCGTGAACGAAAGTTGTTTGCCATCAAGGCTGACGGTTGCGTTGAGATTTTCTAAAGCGTTCAGATGAATCCCCTTGAAACCGACCAGAAAACCGGGACCCGTCAAAGTCAGGTTGGTCTCGACCTTACTCTTGAGCGACTTGCCTGAGATGAGGATCGTGTAAGGCTTGCTGGAATTATCTGAAGGGAGCAGGTACACGGGGAAGCGTGTTTCGTAGTTGACGCTCGCGCCCGCGATCTCGTTGACGACTGTTTGCTTCTCAGTGTCGAAGCCCAGACGCTTGCCTTCGCCGTCTGTAATCAAGAGCGCGGCTTCACTGTTGATAGAGACCTGAACAGTTTTAGGTTGCGTATAGGCAGTTTGAGTTTTGCTCTTTGTTCGCGGTGTAGAGATCAGGCACAGCGCCAGCATCACAATGGCAAACAGGCTACCTGAAGATTTCAGCCTGCTTGATTAAAAGCTTTTCTTCTTCGGCTGCGGCGGTTTGCCTTCATTCGGCTCTTCGACGCACTGGTCGTCATCGAAGCCGTTGCCTTCTTCATCATCCACGACGCACATAGGCCCTTTGCCGTTCCACTTGCTGAAGTCAATCTCATAGTTATCTTTTTTCCCGACATCCAGGTCCTTGTGCTCGTAATAATTCTTTGTGCCGTCGGCGTTCGTGCGCTCAACACGCACGTCGTACTTATCGCGCTTCGAGTCGTCATCCTTGAAGTAGAGCCGCTCCTTCTTCAAGTCGAGCGAGACGGTGACGGTCTTACCTGGACTGAGCTTGATGCCGCCAATCTTGAAATCGTAGCTGGGCTTGTCTGGGCCTGACTCTGTCGTGATGAAGATGTCTGGGGTTTGCCCGTCCTGGCTTGCAGTGAAGGAGAGTTGCTGCCCATCAGGACTGACGGTCATCGTGAGATTCTCGCCGGGGTCAAGCGCGATGTTGTCAAAGCCTACGACGAAGCCCGGTCCATCAATCTCCATGTCCGCGTCAACCTCGCTCTTTAGCGATTTGCCAGAGACGTTGATCGTGAAAGGCTTGCCGCCTTTTTGATAGGGAACTTTGTAGGTTGGCGGGACATCCTGGCCTAGACCGCCCTCGAAGATCAAAGCCTGCGCGCCCGGTATCTCGCTCAACGTCTGATTCTTCTGAGGGTCGAAACCCAAGCGTTTGCCCGCGCCGTCCGTCAGCAGAATGTTACCCTCTCCATTTAGCTCGAAGGTCAGCATCTCGGCGCTGGCAGTTGAAGCGTGATCGCCCGACTCTTCTTCGCAGAATGGGCACTCGTAGATTGAGCGTTCGCGGTCCGATATGCGCTTTAGGCCGAGCGTGTGCGTTGTGGTGTCGCCAACGTAATCGCTCTCCGTCTCGTTCGGATTAGAGGCCGTGTGGTAGCGCCAGGTTTCGTCCGTTTTGTTTACCTCAACGAATCGAGTCTGCCCGGGATAGTTATTGTCATAGACGAGAACGCGATACTCGCCGTCGCCCATGTCTTCGACGCCGAAGGGCGTGATCGCGTGGCCGAACTTGTACTCGCCGTTGATGCGCTTGGCAATGCTCATCGTGTAATACTCTTTGCCCCCCTTGAAAGATTCGACGAGCATGTCAAGAATCTGCGACGGCTTCATGTTGAGCGTCTGGCCTCTGAACTCATAGACCTCTTTGAGTCCTTGAAGCGAGAAGTAATAGGCAATGTAGTTTGCCATCGGCTCATCAAGTTTGAGATCGAAAGTCTTTTCCGCGCCTGACTGGAATTCGCCCGGTTTAGATTTGCCCATGAACTCCTTGCCCAGCCAGAAGCGCAGGCTGTCAACTGCGAAGCCTTCGCAATGTCCAGCCTTCATCTGCTCTATCCGCTCATCTATCCAGGCTTGCGCCGTTTCGTAAAGCACGCAGTCCTCTGCCGTTTTGCCCTCTATGCAGACGTTCTCCGCGCCGAACATCCTCACAAGGTCTGCGGCATCAAGGTCTCCCTCGCCCTCGTGGTTGCGCCCGTAATTGCGGAAGCCGAAGCCATCCACTTTGGGATCGAATTTGATTGAGGCGATGATAGTGCCTTTCTCTTCCTGTACTGGTGACGCACGCCGAAGCGAGGCGTGCTTCGCATCTGACGCAGGAGCTAGAGCTAGGCCGATTAAAAAGATCGTACAGACGACTGCAAAGAGGGGAAAGTTTAATACTTTCATCCGAGGGGACATTGATTTTCTCCTTAAGTTCGTTAGGAAATTTGCTTCAGAAAATTTTCCTGAAGGATACAAGGGAAGAGCGTTAGAACTCGTGTTAGTGCGCGCTGGCGAAACAAGAAATGGATCGGACCGCCGCAAAAGTTTTGCAGATTCACCTGCGGCGTGAGCTATGCGCTGTAGCTCAGTTGTACTGTCTGAAGAAAGTTGTCTGTAGAGCCGGGACGCAAAATCTTAAAGTGCAAGTACGACGCCGTCCCGACAAATTTTGATAGCCAAAAGTATCTTAACTTCCGGCTGCCAGTCAATGACAAAGATAGCGGCGACTGATAAAGAGCCTTCTCTTGTCACTTGTCATCTGTCACATCATTTTGGTACTGCTGAAGTTTTCGATAAAGAGTTTTGCGTCCGATGCCGAGCGTGCGTGCGGCGCGCGTCTTGTCGCCTTTGGTGTAATCGAGCGTGGCTTCTATGGCCTTTCGCTCGATCTCGTCAATCGTGGAGGGGACGTTGATCTCAAGTTGAATCGCGCGTCCCTGATTTGCGGCTTCTGCTCGCTGGCGACGAAGCGCTGCGCGTTCGTCCAACACACGCTTGCCTATGGCTTCCGGCAGATCGTCCAGTTCAATCTGGCGACCCGACGCGATGATAATGGCGCGCTCAATCGCGTTCTCAAGCTCGCGCACGTTGCCGGGCCAGTCGTATTCAATGAGCGCGTGCAGAGCATCCTTCGAGATGCCTGAGATGAAGCGCCCCGTCTTCTGCTTGTAGTGCTCAAGAAAATGTATGACGAGGGGATGAATATCTTCGGGACGCTCGCGCAGAGGAGGAAGGCGAATCGGGAAGACAGAGAGGCGATAGAAGAGGTCGCGGCGGAATGTTCCCATTTCAACTGCGCGCTCAAGGTCAACGTTCGAGGCGGCGATGACGCGCACATCCGACTTCAAAACTTCACTACCACCGACGCGCGTGAACTCGCCGTCCTGTAGAACGCGAAGCAAACGCACCTGAGCGGACAAGCTCATCTCGCCTATCTCATCAAGAAAGAGCGTGCCGCCGTCTGCTTCCTCGAATCTTCCGCGACGACGAGCGCGAGCATCCGTGAACGCGCCCTTCTCGTGACCAAAGAGTTCGCTTTCAAGAAGCGTTTCGGGAATCGCGCCACAGTTGAGCTTGATGTATGGCTGGTCCTCGCGGCCAGAGTTGAAGTGAATCAGATTGGCGATCAACTCTTTGCCCGTGCCGGATTCGCCTTGAATGAGAACTGATGTCTGCGTGTCTGCGACATTCAGTGCGAGTTCGATTGCGCGGCGGATTGTGGGGGCTTGACCAATGATGCGGTCTTCCGCGTGGCGCTCGTGAAGTGCGCTGCGAAGTCGCATCACTTCCGCTGAAAGCTGATCGCGCTCAAGCGCGGTTCCAATCTGGTCCGCTATGCCTTCGACAAGCGAGACCTCGTAATCCTCGAAGCCTTCACGCGCGCCGCTCCAGACCATGCCCAGAAGTCCGAAAGTCTGTCCGCCTATTCGGACCGGAGCAACGAGCGCAGCACGACCGCCCAGCGTTGCGTTAAAGATTAGGCGAAACGGAAAGGGAAGATCGGAATCGAGAAGACGCAAGGTCCTGCCCTGCGCTAAGACCTCCATCATCGCGGGGAATGCCGTTATGTCAAGGGATTGTCCGTGAGCGTCAATCAATCCGCGAACAGAGTCTGTAGAAGCGTGCGGCGCTGCTTTGAAAGCCGCTAGACTTATGCGCCCGCCAGCGTGGTCCAAAACGCCGAGCGCGCCGTAGTCCGCGCCGACTAGAGCGATTGCCCGCTCAAGAACAAGCTGCGTGACTTCACCGAAATCCGAGCGAGCGTTAAGAGCGTTTGCTATCTCAAGCAGAGCCTCAGTCGTTTCAGCCTCGCGTTGCTTATCCGTGAAGAGTCTTGTGTACTGGTAGCCGACCGCAATGTGACGCGCGATTGATTGCAGGAAAGCGACCTCTTCATCAAGCCACCTGCGAGGCGCTCGCGTGTTGTGAAGTCCAAGGAGACCTAGAACGTCGCCGCCTAAAATTATAGGCACGACGAGCAGCGAGCGTGTTCCCAGACTCGCCGCTAGAAAGCGAACCTTCTGGTCAAGACCGTGTGCGCTCGTGTCGTCAAGCTTTACAGGTTTCGTCAGGTCAATGTGCTCGGAGAGTTCTCTTAAATCAATCGGAATCGCCACGCCTTCGCTCGAAGGCACATCGTCGGAGGCTCGCCACTCGTGGCTGATGCGAAGCTCACTTTCGGAAGCGAGTTGAATCACGTCGCAGCGATCAGCATTCATCATGCGGCCAATCTCTTTGACAACGGCGCGCAGGAATCTATCAAGATCAATGCTAGCGGGAAGCTCAAGCGCCAGGCGATCAATAATCGCTTCGCGCGCCTCGTGCATCTTCACTTTACGTTCGAGCGAGAGTGTTTCGGCAGTGACAGACATAAACGGTCAGTGGTCAGTTGTCCGTTGTATCAGCTTTTGCAACTGACTGCTGACAACGGACAACTTTTGCGTGCGGATAATAGCGAACCGCGCGCCAAGTTGCAAAGAGGAACTTGGACGCGCGGGCGCGGATGGATACGGATGAATTATGTTTGACTACTGCTGTTGCTGCTGCTGCGCTATCTGTGCGACTTCCGGCATCAATCGGAATTCGACGCGTGCCTGTTCGGGCGTCAAGAGCGGGTGATAGGTCTTGCCGTAGCGACCCGTGATTATGCGAACGTAGTTCTGCGTTTCGTTAAACGGCGGAATGCCTTTGTACTTGTCAACAGCGCCTTCGCCAGCGTTGTAACCTGCGAGCGCCAAAGATACGTTGCCGTGGAATCTCTCAAGCAACCAGCGCAGGTATTTCGTTCCGGCGTCAATGTTCGACGTAGCGTTGGTCGCATCGTCGCAACCGAAGCGGCGCGCGGTCGCAGGCATCAACTGCATCAAGCCCTGTGCGCCTACATGTGAGAGAGCGCGCGGCTTATACTTTGATTCCTGCCAGATGAGCGCGTGCAAGAGTCTGGGGTCAACGCCGTAACGCTCGGCTGTGCGAAATATAAGTAGGTCAATCTCGTGGTCGCCGGACGTTGGAACATCCGCAGGGATGTAATCCGACTCGACATTAACATTCTCAGCTACTGTCGTTGTTTCTCTGGCCTGAACGGCAGGCGCATAAGCGCTGTTGAAAAGAATGCCGGTCAGGTTAGTGAAAGTGAAAAGAGCGATAACAGCAAAGGGCGCAAACTTAAAAGAGCGAAAGTGGGGAACAAAGCGGGTCAGTTTCATCAGTATCCGTTCTCCATGTGAGCGATGGCTCGAAAACCATCAGGGACCTTTGCGTTTAATCAACGCATTTGGGGGGCTGCGCATGGCGGATTCGACTCTCAAAGATCATCAAATCGAAACCGGGACTAAGATGGTAGAACTATCTTGCCGGTTGCTTGCGACGAACGAAAAAAGTTCGGTAAAGCATTGATTTTGTATGTATTTAATTCGACCGAGCGTAAGTCCTGTAAGCACGAAACTTCGAGCGCGATTCGTTCATCATGAGAGAGTTTTTCTGTTGCGATTAGCTTGTCTGCGTATCGAATGGTTACGAAAAATTTTGTAATCAAAGTGAAATATTTTTTGTGTACAACGAAGGTACGCAAACATCTTCTCACGTCACGCATCAGATGTTCGTAATAGTTGCAGGCTCTGAAAACGATTCGTATAATCAATTTCAGATAGAATTTTTCGAGAGAGATTTGGAGACTTTCGATGCCCATTTATGAGTATGAATGTAAGAAGTGCAACGCTCACACCGAAGCGATACAGAAGTTGACGGACAAGCCACTAACAAAGTGTCGCAAGTGCGGAGGCCGTCTTGAAAAGCTGCTCTCTGCTCCGGCCATACAGTTCAAAGGCTCCGGCTGGTACGTCACAGATTACGCTGGAAAGAAAGGGGAGAAATCCGAAGGCAAGGAAGAGAAGGACGCGACTTCAGAGACAAAGACTGCTACTGATAAAGCAACCTCTAAAGACACAGCTTCCTCTAAAAAGACGGATAAGCCTAAACCCGCTTCGTCAAGCGGCGACTGAAAACTTCTTCCGAAGCGCTCCGAAAGCTTTATGCGCGCGTCACACAGAACACTTCTATCATTATTCATACTGTTCGCGCTCTTCTCACTTGCAATGAGCCAGGCGGGTCGGCACGCGCGTCCAACAGACGAGCAAGCCTCCGTCATGCTCAACGTCATCGCCGCCCGCGCGGACAGTTCCAAAGGCCCAATCACAAGCAAACAGATTGCGCTTTACGATGGCGGCATAGAGCAGGCTATCAAAAGCTTTTCGCCAGACCCTTCGCCCGCTCGCATAGTTCTTCTGGTTGACAACTCGCTAACGATTCGCGCCGATGTTGAGAAACTGGAACAGGCTACGCGCGAATTCGCTTACGAGATTTACGAAGGCGACAAGTTGCTGATCGTAGGCTACGACGAGAACGCAGAGATTGTCGCGGATTGGACCGACGATGCGAAGCAGATAGAAAAGTCTCTGAAAAGTTTTCGCAAGAAAGGCGAGCCGCATCTGTTCGACGCGTTGGAGGCTGTAGCGCAGGAAGCCCTGCTTCCTCTAAAAGCCACGAATCAGAAGCGCGTTATCATAGTAATCAGCGACGGGCTTGATCGCGGCAGTAAGACTAAGTTTGATCAAGTGCTCGCGCATCTGCAATCGCAGGACATCACGGTCTACGCCGTACAAGCGCCGGACCGAACAGGCGGCGCGCTCCGACGTGACCAACCGAAACCAGTTCAGGTGATTGACAAACTCGCGGAAGGAACGGGTGGTCGCATCTTTCCAATCAACGAGCCGCGCGAGGCAGCGAAAGCTATTTGCGACGAACTTCGCAAGAACCGCTACGTTCTCTCCTACTCTCCGAACAACGTCTCCTACGGCGACGCGCGTCGTCTTCTGGTCGTCGCAGACTCCGGCATAAACATTCGCGCCAAGACGCTCCAGCCGCCGAATTAAATGATTAGTAGTTGCTAGTCCGTTCAGGGCGTGACAGACATCTCTATCTGGCACGCTTGCGCCGCCCTAGTTTACTTCCCAAAAGTACCCCCAAAAAAGGGGCTAACAACAAGAGTGGTAAGAAGAGCTGTAAGAAATAGAATGAACGCTCCTGAGTGACAGGAGGAGCGCCGAGCTCGACAACGGGAAGAATGATTGCCGGGATAGCAGTTAGCCAGAGAAACCATTTCCACCCTCCTTGCGGCCACTTATATCTGAAGAAGAATGCCAAAGCTGCGTAGATTAAAAGATAGGGCACGATTGCAGGAGGCAGGTTATCACTATAATACACAAAGCGCATAAGATGGGTATCATAGTCTCTGTTAGAAAAAACGAACTCACTTCCCAGTACGACGCCGAAGAAACATGCTATCACGCTGACCACTAAAGCCAGCACACGACTACGGCGAGGAACTTTTAATGAAGCTGGCTGTCCCTGAGAAGATTGCGAAGGCTCTTGATATTGTACGGCGTTGTTGATTGGCGACTGTATGTATTCTGGATTAGGACTGCGTACTTTCCTACGGGCAGCGATTAGATTAATGACCATAAGCGGAATCGCTATTAACAGTCCCAAGAGAAAAGGCAACACAGAGCCTGTATAAGCCGAACCGAGCGAACCCAAAAGGATAAGAGCTATCAGAATATTCTGAGGAATTGGCGGTCTCCTCTTCTGAGGTACGTTGATGACAGCTTGTCCCTGAGAAAATTGCTGCTGCGGATACGGCTCGGCGTTATAAGCTGGCGTCGGAACGTATGCAATCTGCGGAGAAGGTATCGTTGGAGGTACTACATCTCTGTTTGGGAAACTCTGAGGCGGCAGAACTTCTGTCGGCGGAGGATAGGTGTTACGCGCCTCTGGATTCTGCCGCGTTGCCAGAGGGTCAAACGGCGCGGACAGAATAGAGCCGTCCACGAGGCAGAAAGTGAACGTATCTTCAAACGTTCGATTGCATATAGGGCAGCTTTTCATACAACATCCTCTTTAAGATTTCAGAAAAATGTCCCCCCAAGTCAGTCGCGGTCAGTTGCTAAATTAATAACGCAGAAGATGAGCGTTACGAAGAGTAGAAGATGAATCAAACCGCCGCCCATGTGGGCGCTGAGACCTATTAACCACAACAAAACGGGAACTATCGGAAGCGGCCAAGGTATTGCCGCTCTCTTTTTTTGAGGGGTGTATTGCCGCTGAGAAAGTTGAGGCTTCTGTGAATATGGCGCGGAGTTATTAATCGGCGGCGGTACATATACAGGCTTTGGAGAAGGCATCGTTGGAAGTAGAGCATCCCTATCAGGATAATTTGAAGGCAACATAACTTCTGTTGGAGGCGGGCTAGTGTCACGCGCATTAGGACTCTTCTGCGTTACATTGGGATCAAAAGGCGCGGACAGAATCGAGCCGTCCACAAGGCAGAAGGTGAATGTATCCTCGAATGTGCGATTACACATGGGGCAGCTTTTCATATAACTCCCCTTTCAGATTCTCTTTTAGCTCATCACTACTTCTTGCGCGAGTAAATATAGAACATAACGATGATAACGAGTAAGAAAATTATTTCCAGAAGCGCGAAGTAGCCGGGATCGAAGCGTCCCGTTTTTTCGTCGTATGCATCTTGATAGACGACGAAGGTGGCGATCGCTATGGCGGTTGTGAGCCAGATGGCCTGGCGTTTTGCATCCCACATGAACTTTAATCCAGGGGCGGGGGTAATCCTTTCGGGTTCGCGCCCGTTTTTCTA
>QHXM01000297.1:2823-18167 GCA_003222945.1 Acidobacteriota bacterium | reverse complement strand
TCTCTAAAGCTTCGTCTAATAGTTTGATGTTCCAACGCCTATCGGATAGAAAAATAACTATGCCTGAAAGATCGTGTTCCCGGAGCTTTTCCAAAGCTATCATCTTGAAAGCTTCGTCAAGGTGTCTGCTTCTGGCACTCTTTTTTCTAGTCTCGGCTTCGCAAGGCTCATTAGCGCGCCCTGAGAAACACCCGATAGTAGCTTATGAGATTCACGTTGACCCGTCTGATCTCTCCGGCTTCAACGTAGAGATGCGTATTCGTGGCGCTCAAGAGACTGTGCGTCTAGCTATGGCTTCGCACCCGGAATACGACGACCGCTTCTGGCGATACGTTGAGAACCTGAGCGCGGAATCTGGCGGGCAAAAACTTACAGTCACGCACGAGGAGGATGCGTTGTGGAGTGTGAGAGCGCCGAATGGTGACCTGGATGTTAAGTACCGCATTCATCTGCCCGCGCAGACAGAGGCGACGCGAGCCGCTTGGCGGCCATTTCTATCTGAGACCGGCGCACTCCTGGGCGACCTGCACTCTTTCATGTACGTCGTCGGCGCTGAGGCTGCGCCCGCGCGTGTGACACTCTTTATTCCAGACGGCTGGGCGATTGCATCAGGACTCGATTCGACCGCAGACCCTAAGACATTTTCTGCCCGGACCACTGAGTTGCTGCTCGATTCGCCTATAGTTGTAGGTAAGTTTCAGCGCTGGGATTTCAAAGCGGGCGGCGCAGAGCACTCGATCATATATCTACAACAGCCCGGCGCTTCAAACTTCGACACGGCCTCCTTCGTTGACGGAATTCAAAGGCTCGTGAACGAGGCTATTAGGATTTTCGGCAAAGCCCCTTACGACCAATACACTTTCATCTACGAGGATGGCGCAGAAGGCGCGCTTGAGCATATCAATTCGCTCACCATCGGCGCTCTGAGTCGTAATCTTCAACATGGACTCGCAGACGTGTTTCAGGTCACCGCGCACGAATACTTTCACGCATGGAACTTGATGCGCGTCCGCCCGGTCGAGCGCATAGGCGTGCGTTATCGCCACGCAGGCCCAACTCCTGTGTTGTGGTGGAGCGAAGGCGTCACGATCTTCTTCAGCGATCTGCTACTGCGCCGCGCGCAGCTTCCCGTCCCTGAGCCTACACGAATCGCGCATCTTGAAAGCAAGATAGCAAGCTATCTTCTCACGCCCGGTTACAGACGCATCTCGCCGGAGCAAGTGAGCCTTGCGAGCGATGACCCGTTGGCGCTCGGCGATGATTTCTCAAGCGTCTATCTACAGGGCGAGTTGCTTGGCACTATGCTTGACCTTATGGTCCGCGAAAAGACGCGCGGGCGTCGCTCGCTGGACGACGTAATGCGAAGTTTAAGCGAAAGGTTCACGCCAGAGCGCGGCATCACAGACACGGACATCGAGCGAGCAGTGCATGACGTTTGCAATTGCGATGCGCATTCGTTCTTTGAGTCTTACGTGCGCAGTGCTGGAGCGATAGATTTCGAACGCTACTTGCAATCGTTAGGCTTGCGCACGCAAGTTTCATGGTCGGCGGCGCTCGATAGAGACGGGCATCTCGCGCCGGACCTCAGAATCTTTCTCTTCAGTTCACCCGCAGACCCTGCGCCCAGAATTCGACTTACGAGTGCAGAGAGCGCTTGGGGGCGTGCTGGCTTGCACACAGGAGACAGCCTGCTCTCGGTTGACGGGCGTCCTGTCACGACGCCAAACGCTTTCAGACAGTGGCTTAATCAACTTCACATAGGGCAGACGGCGCACCTTGAGGTGGTGCACGGTGGCGTGCGTTCAACTGTTGAAGTTCCCGTCAAGGGTTATGACCGCCCGACAGTAAAGATTCAGGAGATCGCGGGCGCAACATTTGAGCAACTGAGATTGCGTGAGCAGTGGGCGAAAGCCTTGCATTGACCCTCGGCGAGTCTTTACGCGAAGCTATCTCTCGACATCATTCGAACAGGGTTTCTCACTTCAAGGTAAATAGCCGCTTCGGTTGAACTCACCTTAAATCCATTGCGCCCGGCGCGGTTTTGTAATATCTCTTTATCAAAAGGAGAAGTTCATGCCGGAAGAAGAGAAGGCTAACCGTTGCGAAAGGTGCGATGATGAGACGGAGCATCTGATTAAGTTCGTTGGACCGGATAATCGAGCGCGGTATGTTTGCTGGTCGTGTCTTGCGCGCGAGGAGAAGGGCGTCAATCTGAAAGAGAGTTGGAAGCGCGGACGACCTGCGCGTTGAATAAAGGAATGGCTTTAGAGTTTCTGCTTTGAGTGCGCTCAAAGCAGAAACTCTAATTTGTCTTCGGGGCTGTACTCTCTCGGCTCTTCACCGCTTATGAAGATGCGCGCCTCACGTTCTCCGCGAAGGTGAATCTTTGAGCCTTCAACTCTCAACGTGCTTCCTTCTCTTAAGCCTACGACATAAACGCCCTTGTTGACTGCGATGAATTCATTGATGCGCTGCTCTCTGGTTTCACCTTGATGGCCTGCGGGGTGCGCGTCTATGTAGTGCGGATTGATCTGAAAAGGCACAAGATTGAGAGCGTCCAGGCTCGATGGTTCGACTATAGGCATGTCGTTCGTCGTCTTTATAGTTGGACAGGCGACATTAGAGCCAGCGCTCCAACCAATATAAGGAGTTCCGTCAAGAACGCGCTCGCGCACATTCTCAATCAATCCAGTCTCGTAAAGAGCGCGCAGAAGATGAAAGGTATTACCGCCTCCGACTAGAATAGCTTCGGCGCTTCTCACAGCTTCATTCATGTTCGAGGCCGTGTGGACGGAATCAACTTCGTAGCCCACCGCTTGAAAGCGGTGGCTCACCATCATTGCATATTCATCAAACGATCTGACGACGCTGGCGAAGGGAACGAAGAGGATTCGCTTAACCTCCGCGCCCAGAAAATCCTTGATCTCGCTCTCGTAATAATCAAGATATCCCGCGCCCTCGACCGATGAACTGCTCAGCAGAAGCAATCTTCTATTTGTCATCGTCATTCTCTCTACGTAACTTAAAGCACATCTCCAGCATGATAGAATGGGATCAGAAATCTAAGTTTGCAAGGAGAAGAGATGGATAAAATTCAATCGCTTCGTGAGCATCTGCTTTATCTCTTAGACGGAGGCGGCGCGCACATTGATTTTGAATCGGTCGTCAAAGACTTCCATGTTGATGCAGTCAATCAAAAGATTGATGGTCTTCCTTACACAGCATGGGCCGTGGTTGAGCACATGAGAATCGCGCAAAGTGACATACTGGAGTTCAGCCGCAGCGCGGACCACGTTTCTCCGAAGTGGCCTGAAGGTTACTGGCCCGCAAGTGATGAATCGGTTGACGCCGAAGGTTGGAATAAAAGCGTAGAGAGTTTCCGGTCAAACTTAAAAGAGATGAAAGATTTGGTAGCAGACCCTTCTGTGGACCTCTTCGCGCAGATACCTTACGGCACGGGGCAGACCGTCTTGCGCGAAGCACTGCTTGTCGCGGACCACAATGCTTATCATCTTGGCGTTCTGGTCACTATGAAGAGATTGCTGGAGACGAAGAAACAGACTTAAGTCTTCTGAGGCGCGCGTCTATCTGAAAAAGAGCCAGCGTATGAGATAGAAGAGACCAACAATCGCTCCGCCAATCGCAGCCAGAAGCAGGACGAGGCATCCTATCAGCGCGAACCTGGTCTTCTTCGCGCGATTAGGATCGGGCGGCGACAATTGGTTCTGCGGAAAATATGGCGGCGGTCTGTCTGTAGGCATTTAACTTCCCTCTTGTTTTTGAGATTACATTAAACCTAAGCTTCGCTCGCCTTGTCACGGAGCGCATGAAGCAGTTTGTCGTGTATGCCGCCGAAGCCGCCGTTAGACATGATTGCGATGACATCGCCCTCGCGCAGTTCAGGCGCAAGGTGCAAGATTATCTCGTCTGCCTCCGGGATGTTGTGAGCAGGTTTGCCTTGCGCTGCTATGTCTTCGATCAACTTATCTGTGTCCAGAACGCGCCCTTTCTCCGTGGCAATGCTTTTGTCGAAGACGCTGGCGATGATGACGTAATCGGCTGGAGAGAATGCGCGTGCGTAATCTTCCTGAAAGACAGCCAGGCGCGATGACCATGAGCGCGGCTCGAAGACTGCGATCAATCGTCGCCCGAAATATTTTTGCCTTAGCGCTTCTAAAGTTTCGCGCACGGCTGTAGGGTGATGCGCGAAGTCGTCAATCACTATGACGCCGCGCTCCTCGCCCCGAACCTCTGCACGCCGTCGCACGCTCTTAAAACTTGCGAGCGCATCTTTGATTGTCTCGCGCTCTATTCCCCATGCATCTGCGGCGATGATGACGGCCAAAGAGTTGCGCACGTTGAAGTCGCCTATGAGCGGGGTGCGAAAGCGCGCCCACTCCCTTCCTTCGCGCACGACCGTGAAGTGCGTCATCTCGCCCACGTAAATGATGTCGCGCGCCTGCCACGCGGCATCGTCCGAAGTTCCGAAGGTTTCAAGGCGCGTGAAAAGACGCTTGCCCATTTCAGCGACAACCTCGCGCACGGCGGGGCTATCCCATCCGGCAATCAGGCGACCATTTGCGGGCACAAGATTCATAAATCGTCGAAAGGCTAGCTTGATTGAGTCCAGGTCTTTGTAGATGTCCGCGTGGTCGAACTCTATGTTGTTGACGATTGCGATTTCGGGAAGGTAGTGCATGAACTTCGGCCCTTTATCGAAGTAGGCCGTGTCGTACTCATCGCCTTCTATGATGAAGTAATCGCTTTTGGTCCAGAGTTTCTTCGACTTCCACATTGCCGCGCGGGATAGCGTTGCCGATGATGACGCAATCGGGCGAAGGCGTGAGATGCGCGGCGTCGTAGCCTTGCGTGACAGGGATGCCGAGGGATGCGAGCATCGTTGACATAGGCGGATAGACCTTTTCATCCGAGCCAGTCACTTTATGCCCACTTGCTTGAAGCATTCCAGCGAGGCTTGCCATCGCCGTTCCGCAGATGCCGATCAGGTGATAGTGCATGGGAAAAATAAGGGATGAGGGGGAGGGATGAGGGATGAAGTAAAACCTTTCTTTCTTCATCCCTCATCCCTCCCCCTCATCCCTGCTCTGCTAACGCCCCTTTGCGAGCATCTTGAAAAAGGGGAGGTCTGAGGTCTTCATGTATTGCTCTTTGGATTTGTCCTCGCTGGAATCTTGTATCCAGCCCGAATCTTTTTTGCAGGAAGTCCACTTCTTATCGTCAAGGGAACATAACATCGTGGAGCTTAACTGCTTCCCGTTTGAAGAGTAGTACGACTTCGCCTGCATAAACGGAGGGTCCAGCCCGACTGAATAGCCGTGAGATTCAGTGTAGGCCAATGTTCCGTCCGCTCTGTAATAGTAGCCGTCCGTTGAGTTCGTGTGGTCCGACTTGAAGCTGAGGATGGTGGCAACAACTCGCCCGTCTTTCATCCAGACGGAGGCATGAGTCTGAAGTTCCGGCAACTCTTTTCTGGTCCTGTACTCTTTCCAATGACTCGTCTCCACGCCCGCATCATTGACCGTAGATTCATCAGAGAAGTAGCGCACAGCCGTCGGGTGCGCCTTTGCGTATGCGTCTATCTCATCGTGATAGGCTTTGATCTTCGCAACCTCGTCCACCTTCTGCGGCGGATTAATGAGAGAGCGCAATTTATACGGGGGTGCCATCCAAGCTCCTTGACTGAGGAGACCGACGGCCAAGAGCGTGAATAGAGAGATGATGAAAAATCTTCGTCGCATAGTTATCCTCCTAAAGTTTTGACGCTTGGTAGCGTGAATGAGAACGTTGAACCGCGACCCACTTCTGACTCCACTTTGATGTCGCTTCCGTGAAGCTCTACGAGTTGCTTCGTAATATAAAGACCAAGGCCAGTGCCTTTCTCGCCTCGTGTGGCGCGGCTGCGCGCCTGCTCGTATTTGTCGAAGAGGCGAGCAACATCTTCGGGTGCGATACCTACGCCAGTGTCGGAGACTGAGACGAGCACGCGCCCGTTCCCTTGCTCTGCGCTGAATTCCACGCGACCGCCTTTCGGCGTGAACTTCAACGCGTTTGAGAGAAGGTTCTGAAGGACGCGGCGAATCTTAGCACGATCAGCTTCGACCTGCGGCAGGTTCTGAGGAATCGTCTCAACCAATTCAATTCCTTTCTCTTTCGCCAGAGGCTCCATAGCCTCGCGCAATTCGTCAAGAAGTCCGCGCAGGTCAAACGATGCGACATCAAGACGCATCGTGCCGGATTCGAGCTTTGAAGCATCGAGCAAATCATTGACAAGCTCAATCAGGTTCTGCGTGTTGCGCTCCATCATCGTGACCATGTTCTTCTGTTCGGGCGATAGCTCGCCCAGACGACCCGACGTGAAGAAGCTTATGACGCCGCTTATGACCGTCAGAGGCGAGCGAAGATCGTGCGTTGTTAGCGCAAGAAACTCTTCACGCAATTCTGCAAGCTCGCGCAGTTTCGCGTTCGCTTCGTTCAATTCACGGTTGCTCTTCTGGAGTTGCCGGTTCAACTCCTCCAACTGCTCACGCTTCTCTTCAAGCTCCGCCAGAATCTTCGCAAGGTCTCGGTTCTGCTGCTGTAGCTCCTCGATTGCGGAGTCTTCAACATCGTGGCCGAAGTGCGCGCGTAACTCTTCTATCCGAACTTTTACATCATCCGCAAGCCCGCGAGGCATCCACTTGATAAGAGTCACGCGCGTGCCTTCGCCCGGTTGGGTTTGAATGTCGAACTCGTCCATAAGTTTGCGTGTGCCCGCAAGCCCTACGCCCAGGCCCGAAGCGGATTGATAATGGCCGCGCATGATAGAGCGAAGCGTAGCCTCGTCAATCCCCGGTCCATCATCTCGCGCAGTAACCTGCAAGCCGAAATCCGGTCCACGCTCTGCGAGAGCCAGAAGGATAGCTCCAGATTTCGCGTACTCGTAAATGTTCCGCGTCACTTCCGAAACGGCAGTCGTAATCTTAATCTGCGTCGTCGAATCAAAACCCATCTCGCGCGAAAGCCTACGCACGCGATCACGCACCTTCACAATATCGCTCTCGCGGCGAACGTAAATGTCTCCTAAGCGGGTGGAAATAATATCTTTCATAAAAAACAGTACTGAGTGATGAGTGATGAGTACTGAGGACTGAGTGAAGTAGGTTTTTACTCAGTCCTCAGTACTCAGTACTCATCACTTCTTTATCTTGCCACAAGAACGGTCGCGTCGTCAGCGGCTCGCCCGTAGTCGCGCATCAGTACGCCTGCCAGAAGTTGGGGAGAGTGGCGCAGGATTCCCGGATAGGATTCTATGTCCCAGGACGCGCTCACGCCGTCGCTTGCAAGGACGAGCGTTGCGCCCGCAATCCAGGGGTATGTCCAGACCCGCAGTTGTCCGAGCCGCGCGCCGAGCGTGCCGTTGGTTGAAATGGGAGAGATGGTTTGGTCCGCGCAGAGGACTCGCACCATGACGTTGCCCACGCCAGCGTAGTGGAAGCGATTGTTCGCTTCGTCAATAACGGCTGCGCCAATAACTGCGCCACGTGTAGAACGAAGAGCCGCGTGCGCCGCTCGCAAAACTTCATCGAGCGGCTCGCCCATCCATTCGTCTAATGAATCAAGGGCGCAAGTAGCGGCTTCACACGCGCCAGCGCCGTGTCCGAGTCCGTCAATTACGGCGATGAGAGTCTGCTGGTTTCGCTTGCGTATGAAGTAGGCATCGCCGTTTACGTCTTCGCCCGGATGGGGACGACTCCAGATGCCGAAGCGTTGAGATTCAAGACGGCTCTCAGCACTTTCTTTTTCCGCGACGATCCACTTGCGCACCATGAGCGCCGTGCCGTGAAAGGTTCGGCGCTCGTGCAGAGAGATACGCGAGGTTACGCGCAAAGTAGAGTAAACGTCGAACTCGTCCATTAGGCGTCGGACCGCGCCGAGTCCTGCGCCAAGGCTTCCGCTAGTTGAGACGCCGTCGCGTATCGCTCGGTCAAGATCGTAAATGCCCGGTCCTATGTCCCAATAGAAAAGCTCAAGGCCGCGCGCTTCTCCAAGCGGCGTCGTGTAGTGAAGCCAACCGCCTGCGGCAGCGTAACGCACGGCGTTCGTTCCTATCTCCTGCACGACTATATCTATCTGCGCAAGCTCCTTGTCATCAAAACCAAGACCGCTCGCAAACTTGTGCACAACGCGCCTGGCCGTGCCCACGTGCGCGTCGTCTCTGATTTCGATTGAGTGAATGGAGCGCATAAAGAAGTCTGTCGAGTCCAGCGAGTCTGTCGAGTTTAGCGAGTCTATCGAGCCAGACTTACTCGACAGGCTTGATAGACTCGACAGACTCGCTGGACTTCCTTACGCTTTCCAGCGTAAGACTGTGACTCGCGTGCCGCGCCCTACTTCGGATTCTATTTTGAATTCGTCAACGAGGCGGCGCGAGCCTGGAAGACCGAAGCCAAGACCGCGACCTGTTGAGAAGCCGTCGCTCATTGCCGCCGCTATGTCAGGGATGCCCGGGCCTCGATCCTCGAAGATTAGACGAAGCGCTTGACGCCCTTCAGCGCTTTCAGTCGGCTGCGCAATCAAGCGTCCGCGCTGTGCGTATTTGATGACGTTGCGTGCGAGTTCGGAGGCGACTGTTGCCAGACGCGTTTGATCTATGGCGCGGAATCCGAGCGCGGCGGCGATTGACCGGACCTGATTGCGCGCAACCACTATGTCTTGAGCATCCTCAAGTGCGATTGTCTTGCTTTCCAATCGCGCCCAACCCCCTGTAGGCGTATTCCTCGTCCGCCCCATCAAACTCGTCGCGCAGCAACTTGAATCCTTCGTCAACGTTCAGGACCGTCTCGACGCCTTTCAATTCGAGACCGAGTTCCACGAGCGTGATTGCGACAGCGGGCTGCATACCTACGACCACAGTGCGCGCGTCCATTATGCGCGACATAGCGGCTATGTCTGAAAGCATTCGACCTATGAAGGAGTCAACCATCTCAAGAAGCGAGATGTCTATCAGAACGCCACGCGCGCCCGTGCGCTCAAGCTCCGTGAGAATTCGCTCTTGCAATTGAATGGCCGTCTGATCGTCCATATCAACCTGAATCGGCACGATCAACACGCGGCCAACTTTCAGAATAGGAATGCGCGCACTCATAAATTTTCGCTCCGCAAAATTTGTCAGTGGTCAGTAGTCAGTCGTCAGTTGTTCGCTCAGTTGAGTTGAATGCTTAATTTTCAAGCGACCCGCTTATAAAGCGAAAACAACTGACAACTGATAACGGACAACTAACAGCTTTTCAGCTTTCTTCGCGCCGCAGGTCGTCGCTTGTGGTAGTCGTACCGAGTGCGGCCAGGGTGTTGATTGTTTTCCTGGCGGCTTCAGTGCCGTCTGCCATCTGCATTAAAGCTTTGGCAGGAACGACTGTGCGCCCGATCATCTCAAACGCGAGCTTGATGCCGTCAACCATCTGAGCGCGGGTCATTATCTGCGACAGATCAATGCCGAGTTGCACCATCGTCTGAGCTATGGCGGGAGAGACGCCCGTCAGTATGCAGCGCGCTCCCATCAGACGCGCAGCCGTCACGGTCTTTATAAGATGATTCGCAACGAGCGTGTCCATCGTCTTGACGCCTGTGATGTCGAGTATGGCTATGACAGAGCCTGTTTCCACGATCTTTTGCAACAGCGCTTCCATCATCAACTGCGCGCGGCGCGAATCGAGTGTGCCTATTATGGGAAGCGAAAGTATTTTGTCCCAGACTTTGATGACGGGCGTGGAAAGCTCCATCATGTCTTCGCGTTGCTGGCGGATTATCTCCTCGCGCGAGCGTATGTAATTTTCGACCATCACCAGACCCATCTTGTCCAGCAAGCCAGTGAAATACTGCATCTCGCTCACGAGCGTATCGGAGTCTCCCTCAAGCTCTTCGGCTAGCAGCGGAAGGATTGTGTTGCGAAGCGATAGAATGTAGGTCGCGCTCTCAAGCGGCGTGTAGCCTTTGATGGCGCGCGTTCGAGAAATCTCATTTAGAAAAAGACGAAGCTCGTCGAAGGCCGGAGACTCAAACTCGCCGTTGTCGGAATCCTTTACGGAGCGAGCGAGCATGTCAACTATCTGCTGCGACTGGCGACGCAACTCCTTCTTCGGAATCAATTCGTCGCGGAACTCGCCCGATTCCAGCCGGTCCTTAATCCAAAGATTGATAATCTCGTCGTGCCGTTTAATGAGCAGGTTTACAACGTGCGACGCGTCTTCTGTCTGCGCCGGATTTTCAGCAACCATCTTTCACCTTCAAAGAAAGGCGCGCACACACTTTGGAAGCGGTCGGGCACGCGCTCAGTTTTTCTAGTTCGGGGGAATAATAGCCGCCATCAAAGGCAGCAAATTGTGAGCGGAGCAATCGCTGTTATCTTAACATTGCGGCGAGGAAAAGCAACCGTAAAGAAATGATGAACGCCGCAATGAAAAGCGGAAGACAAGACAATCGCTTTTAATTCCGCGTTCATCCTTCATCATTCATCGTTTTGTTAATGTCTTCCCATTTCTCCCTTGAAATGCCGTAGATCAAGACAGGTTTTCCGAGCAGTTCGGTCTCGCCCTCGACCTTTTCTCCTAGCCGTTCGGCCACTCTAATCGAAGATGCGCCAGCGCCTATGCCGTGAACCAGGATGAGAGGTGCGCCCTCTTTCTCTTCGCCCGCGACCTTGTAAAAGATTCGGCCATGCTGCCACTCGAAGAAGCGCGCGTCGCCTCCGAACGCAGCATCTTCCGGCTCTTGAGCATTGCGACGAATGCGCGCATTTATAGCAGCGAGCGCAGCCATCCCGGCAGCGCCCACGCTCATTGTTTTCCAAAACTTCTTCATAAAAATTTCAAGTTTCAAGTTTTAAGTCCTTCAGGTTTTTAACCTGGAACTTGAGACTTGAAACTTGGAACTTCTTTAGATAAACGCGAAATCGAACTGCTCCTGATGAATCTGCGGGTCGGAGGTGATGTCAATTGCGCCGAGGTAGTCTTCTATCTCCGTGAGAACGTCACGCTCTGTGCTGCGAAGTGAGCGTGCGACCTCCGGGTTTATTCTGAGCGTGGTCTGCTTGATGCCGTCCTCATCCAGTGTCTTCGCAAGGCGACGCGCCTCTTCGAGAATCTCGTAGCAGATAGTCTGCGGCGATTTAATCAGTCCAGCGCCCTGGCAATACGAGCATGGCGAGCAGAGCGTTCGTTCTAACGATTGCTTCACGCGCTTTCTGGTCATAATCACCAGACCGAAGTCATTAAAGGAGAGAACTTTTGTAGGCGACTTGTCTCCTTGAAGAGCCTCTTGCAAAGCCTGCATCACGCGCTGGCGGTTGCGTCGCTCCTCCATGTCAATCAGGTCAAGCACGATGATGCCGCCCAGATCGCGCAGGCGAATCTGACGAACGATCTCTTCGACGGCTTCAAGATTCGTGCGCGTGATTGTGTCTTCGAGCCGTGTGCCTCCGCGTCCCACGAACTTGCCCGTGTTGACATCAATTGCGACTAAGGCTTCCGTCTGGTTGATGACAAGATAGCCGCCGGATTTCAGCCAGACGCGCGGCTTGATTGCTTTGTCAATTTCGGCTTGCACGGCGTAGGCTTCCAGGATTGGAGTCTCGCGCGTGTAGAGCTTGACGCGCTTGACCATGCGCGGCTGTATGCGGTTGATGAACTCAACTATTCGCAGGTATTCCTCTTCGGAATCGACGCGAATCGCTGCGAAGTCGTCTGAGAGTTGATCGCGCAGGAGTCGCTGCACCAGATCAAGGTCGCGGTGAACCAGTGCGGGAGCTTTCGTCTTCTCTGCCGAGCGACGAATGTCTAGCCAAGTGCGGACCAGATAACGCGCGTCGTCGCGCAAGTCTTCTTCGGAGATTCCTATGCCCGCAGTGCGGACTATGAAGCCGCCCGAAGGGACATCCTCTTCGGTGCGGATTATCTGGATCAGTTTGCGAAGTCGTGCGCGCTCGCTATCGGATTCAATCTTGCGCGAGACGCCAACGTGCTCGACCGTGGGCATGTAAACTAGAAAGCGGCCCGGTAGAGCTATGTGCGATGTAATGCGCGCGCCCTTCTTTGCGATTGGTTCTTTGGCGATTTGGACTAAGACCTCCTGGCCTTCGCGCAGAAGGTCTGTGATGGTCGGCTGGTGACGAGGAGAGCGACTGCCACCGCCACGCGGCTCGCGTCCGCCGCCACTACTACTACTACTGCGCCCGCCGTTTCCGCCCGCGCGCTCATCGCGCCCGCCTCGATCTGGACGCGGATTGCGATCCTGTCGCGCGCGGTCGCGCGTCGGTGGAGCAGTTCTTTTAGGCTTTACCTCTTCGACTGTTGCTACTTCGACATCTTCATCTTTTCCGTTTGAGTTGTCTTCGCCGTTTGCATCCTGCTGTGGTTTGTTGGGGCGACGGCGACGGCGGCCTCCGCGCCGCGTTGCAAACTCGGCGCGCGTGCGGCCAGACGAGAGGCTCGCTTCCGCGTCTTCGTAATCTTCGTCATCTGAGCCAACCTCGAAGTGCTCGCCATCTGCCGCTTCGGTTGCGACGAGGTCCGTGTTCTCCGCGCGCGCAGCTTCGGATTCAAGGACGGCTATGTCCGTTTCGCCTTCGTCGGATTCGCTTGCCGTCTTGCGTCGCGCGCTTCCCTTTTTACTCGCAGCCTTCTTGCTGGATTTCTTAGTTGCGCTCTTCGTCGCAGCTTTGCTCGCACGTTTCGTCTTCGATGCTTTCTCAGTCGCTTCTTTCTTCGCTCCACGCTTTGTCGCCACGCGCTTCCCGCGCTTGCCTTTGGCTTCCGCCCGTTCTTCTACAGCGCTCTCGTCGTCGCTGACGCGCTCGAAGGTCTGTGTGCCGATAGTCTCTTCTTTTATCTCGTCAATGAACGCGCCGACGTGTGCGGCGACTGTCTCTTGAACAAGAGCAGGCTCGCTCGCTTCCGCAGCGGGAGCAATGTCGCTGTCGTCTATGCGCTGGAATGAATTCGCGGCGGGACGCTCTGAGTTTAGAAGTGTTCCGACCTCCGTCGTAGGCACGTCTTCGATATCGAACTCTACTGCGTGAATTTGATCGAAGATGCGCTCTTGAAGCCGAGCGTCCTTGAACATCGCGCCGTTTTCGGCTGCGACCAATTCGTCTTCGTCAACGACGCGCTCGAAAGAGCCTGCGTCGGCGATGAAAGGAGTTATTATCTCTTCAGCGAGCGGAGTTGTTAATTCCGATATCTCTCCGGCTGAAGCTTCCGGCGCTTGCGCTCGTGCGTAGCTTCTATGCGATGCTCGCGCTCGATTCGCGCCTGCTCTATTTGCTCCTGCGCTGCACGTGCTGCTTCACCGGCGTCGCCTTTCTTGGATTTATCCATCACTATGCGCTCGAACTCCTCCTCTTCGTCGAAGAAGTCCGAGACATAAAGGAAGGCGTCGCGCTCAAGCCCTATGTCAACGAAGGCGGATTGCATACCGGGCAGAACGCGCATGACGCGCCCCTTGTAGATGTTGCCGACGATGCCCTGATTCTCTTCGCCTCGCTCTATGTAAAATTCTGTGACTCGCTCATTCTCAATGATGGCGATCTTCTTTTCGCGTCCATTGACGCTGACGATTAACTCTTTTGACATTGTGTTACTGAACTTTCTCCTGAGATAACGGCCAGAGATGGATGGAGCGGGAAGTGGCATACTCTCGCGCGCATATTTTTGGTTTACGCGCAATGGTCGCTTCTGCTCGAACCGGATTTGCTGGCTGTTGTTTGGAATTGTGTGAAAGAAAGCCTGCGCTGGCGCATGGCTTCTGAAACTGTTTGCGCGCTTCTTTAATCGAACCCTATGAGCGCGAGGGTAAGGCCGCACTAAGTCTCTGCGCACGCATGTGCGAGAGAAGTCTGAGTGAAACAAAATTGAATCCTCGACAACCGTTTGCGCGTAACTCTCTTTCGCTTCGCTCAGGAATCTTTCAAACACGCTCGTCGAAGGGAGCACGCACACCTTAAAAAGAGGTAGCGCGTGCTCAAGAACCTGCTCGAACAAGAGCGCGTGAACGCTTCACTGGCAAGCTGCCTGGAGTTATCGCACTTCAAAATCGAATCCAGCGACTCTCTCATCTGACTATAAGCTTTTCAAGCGGCATGGATTCGACTTCGGACGGCTGTTCATTAAAAGTCAATAATTTGGTCGGTTGAACTGAACACGACCCTAAACTTGTATCTCGCCTGGTCCTACCACATCTGAAAACTTTTCTGTTTTGCCTTCGATTGTGGTTGTCAAACGCTTCGGAACACTTCGGAACTTTTTCGCGCCGAGCCGAAATGAATTTAACTCAAGGCAGGACGAGCGGGTAAGAGTATAACCGAGAGATGATGAAAACGGGAAGCGCATTTGCTTGTCAGTATCGCTCAAGGTCATTCCCAATGACCACTTGCCCTTTGTATCCTCCGGCTCTTACGCCTGCAAGCAACTCCTCATTGGTAGGACTTCCGGTACGAACGACGTGATACAGAATCAGTAGCTTCGGCTGAATGCGCGCGGCCATCCTGCCAAGTTCTATATCCGATGTGTGGAAGGAACGCATGTATTGGGGCCAATATTCCCCGCCGGGACGCTTTTCAGGCGCAAGGCGAGCGGCGGAATAGACTTCGTGGATTAGCACGTCCACTCCCTTAGCGGCGTTGACCAACGCTTCACTCGGTCGCGTATCGCCGGAGATGAGAATGGAGCGGTCCGGCGTGTCAATGCGATAGGCATAAGCCTCTTTCCAACTGCCGTGAAGGACCGGGATAGCGCGGACTCTTACGCCGTCGCGGTCGTAAATGATACCGGGTTGGATTTCATGCACAGCCACTCGGTAGCCGTTCGGCGTCTCGCGCTCTAAACCGTAGGTGCGAATGTGTATGTCTTCCGAGTATGCTGCAATCAGATGGCTAGTCATAAGTTTCAGACCGTGTGGGCCGTAAGCCTGAAGGGGCGTGCGGCGACCCATCACCCAGGAGGTGAAGATTAGGTCTGGAAGCCCAAGCGTGTGGTCCGTGTGCAGGTGTGTGATGAAGAGAGCTTCGACGCCGTTGATGGGAAGCCCCGCCGCATTTATTCGTCGCATCACTCCTGCTCCGGCATCAAAAAGGAAGACGCGCTTGTCCAAGACCACAGCAGTAGCCGGACCGGACGCAGCAGGGTCAGGGTATGGCGTTCCCGTGCCGAGCAAAACTATCTTGGTAGGCTCTGAAGCTGGATTGTTATTTGATTGAGCGGCTGTAGGCGTAATCAACAACCACGCGATAATGACTAAGCAAACTGCGCGCGTCATGGCAGAAGTTACTGGCATCTCTATCTCAAATGTATCTA
>QHXM01000297.1:0-2803 GCA_003222945.1 Acidobacteriota bacterium | reverse complement strand
CAGCATCTTCGGGCCAATTTCTTCTTTATCGTGAAAGGCGAACACTACGTCAGGCCAACCGGGACGTGAGAGCGTTTTGTGAGAACTCGACTCGCGTTTGATACTCCATCCGATGCGTAGAAGCGCCGCAAGAACGCGCTTTGCCTTTGCCGATGACCATTGACTCATGCCGCCGCAAAAGAGATATTCACAAATTCGTGAGCACTCTCGCCATGTTCAAGCCGATCTGCGAGCACACGCAACGCAAGAGCCTGTGCTTTGGCAATAGCCTCATCAGATGATTGACCATAAGCTAAGACACCGGGCATTTCGAGAACTTCAGCCAGCCAGCGGCCATCGTCTTCTTGCTCATATTCAACTGTAAAGGTCATCATTCTCACCCCGGCCTCATCCTATCACAAGAAGCGAAGGCGAAGCAGCCCAACGCTCAAATTAACCGGGCGCGACGAACCGCAATAACAACAGAGTCTCGCGCATGAAAGATAATGCTACTCGCGCTCCGGTTGAATGAGTTTGTTAGGCGTCGCCGTTTTTTACGCACCTCTGTTGAATTTCACGAACATAATCGTGAAACTCGATATGATTACCTCTAGTCGCATAATCTGCGGCTCGCTCAAATAATGCCTGTGACTTAGCCCGCTCGCCAAGATGATAGCAAATAATAGCCGCAGCCAATGAGCTTCTACCTTCGTTATGAAAAGGCAAAGTACCGTGACCGTCATAATAGTTGAGCACATCGGAATAGCTGTTAAATGTTTCTAGGAACGGCAGGCCGAATGTAACCACGAGTTCTGTAATAAGCTGGCCGAGCAATTCAGGCGGTTCGCTGGTATTCCACCAAACATCCTTTCCGGAATTTGCGAGTGAGCCAAGGCGCTCTCGAATCTCACAGTGATAATCCTGATACGTGCGCTTTGGTTTAGGGGATTGAGTAATCGCCGCAACGCAAGGAAGATATACACCTAAGTTAACAGCAAATTGTCCGTATAAACTCTCTCGAAGCCCCGGAATAACATATCTACTGATAGGATATGACCCCATCTGAAAATTAACGACGTAAATAAGGCCGTCATCGGCAGTTCGATTATAGGTACGTCCGCTCTTTGTGAATCCTCTTGCACGCAAGAGCGTGGTAACAGGTTCTTGTACTTTATCAACTGCTAAGACAAATTCGGATTTGGTCATATAAATCAATCAGACGCCTAACGAGCGTTTTACTACAACATGCAAGATAATACTCTCGACGCGCATGTTATCGTGCATTTTACATGACGATAACGCTTTAGTCGCGTAGCCATTCGCTGTGCGATGCCCTGCTTTGTCGGCTGCGACATGAGCTTTGACGTGGGGAAAGCGGGCAGCAATCAGCTATTAGCCATCAGCCCCACGCAGCCGTCGCGGTTTGACTGATAACTAATAGCTGATTGCTGCCCGCTTCAAGGAAAGCTACATAGCCATGTGCGAGCTTGGGTCGCTCCAATCCGATTGACCTGTTGAGCCTCCGAGAGCGCGCACCTGAACTGTGTAGGTCTTGCCCGGTGTCAGACCATTGAAGATTATGTGCTGTGAATCGCCCGTGAAGATGCTCGGCTGCCAATCGCCCGTGTCATCCTTAGCGCGTCCCTCATACATGCTCGTGTTCTTTACAGGATTGACTCTAGCCACCAGTTGCCCGCTTGTGCCGTTCTTGATGACTAAGCCTTCCGGTCGTGTTAAAGGCACTTGAGCGTTATTCACATTCTGCGCCTGGAAGCCTGAACCGAGGAGCAGCGCCACGTCGTTATTGCAGTTCATCTGCACATAAATTGCGACCTGGCGGAGCATCCCAACTAAGGTCTGGCGTGAATTATTCTTCGCCGCCGTGTCTGCGGGGCCGCCAACCTGCGCGGCTGCGAGTTTTGTTGTGAAATCATCTTTCGCCGCTTGTAGATTGGCGAGAGTGACTGGAGGCTGCGGGTATGTGGCATTGCCTGTCAGTGCGTCAACGACGCTCTGCGCGAAATTGTCCAGTTCCATGTCCGAGAGCTTAGCGAAACCCAGAGATACTTTTGTAGCCATAAAGCGATCTTCCTCCTTTGTGGAAGTTTGAGAGTTGGAAAACCTTGCCACCTGCAACGGCAGGCAGCGCCTACACTTCTACAGCGGCTTTGTCTGGGCGGATTAGCTTTAAGCCTTAGATCATGAGGTGACTTAGAGCACGCGGTTTATATCAGCTTTTTGGGGAGTTTACAAGGAATTTTTTGGCGGCTTCAGGGCTGAGATTATTACTTTTCCGGCTGTATTTGCGATTTTGTAAACTTAGCCCTCTATTTTATCGGTCGTGCTTGAAGCAAATACGGTCGTATCTGCCAAAAGGACGACCGTTGTTGCCTTAAAGACGACCGTGTTTCTCATAAAGACGTTAGTATTGACAGTAACAACGACCGTCTTTGTCCTATATACGACCGTGTTTGCGATAAACACGACTGTCTTTATGAGAAGCACTACCGTATTCGGAGCAAATACGACCGTCTTTATCGTAAACACGACAGTATTTATGACGGATACAACCGTAGTTCTCTTAGTAATGGTAGTCTTCGGCATAGAGACAGCCGTGACTTTGGCTATGCGGGTTTAGAGAATTAGGCGGAAGATAGGTATAGGAAGAGCGACTGCTTGGATTTGATTTTCCCCGACGAAGATTGAGTTTCCAGCCTCTATTCGATTGATTTTCCTCATCAAGCCTTCTAATGCCCGAACCGACGCGCACACGAATCCGATAGAAGTTAGCCTCGCGCATGAAAGCAATACTATTCGCGCTCCG
>QHXM01000066.1 GCA_003222945.1 Acidobacteriota bacterium | reverse complement strand
AAACCAATCGAGATGACGGACCTGACCGCTCAGGACCAGAGCAAGTTATTGGAATTGCTCGGCCTCATCAATTTCAAAATCCTGAGCGGCGACTGCCTGTACCTTGAGGTGGATGGCGCTCGCTACAAAATCCTCTATGGCGTTTACTGGCGCAGCGTGTTTTCGGGCGAAGAGCATTATCTTCTAAGATGCAGTGAGATTACTGAAGGGATGTGGATTGAAGGCTGTGGCTTGCCGAGCGAAGTTGATCTGGCAATCCGCTACACAGAAGATGGTTGGATTGTGAAAGACTGCTCGCTAAATTTTATAGTAACGCGCTCTGCAAGTTTTGAGTTGATTTGAAAGCTCAGACAGCTATCTGATTGACGCAAATTGTGCAACCCATTTCGATTTAATCGATGGAAGCATCGCCAAACCTGTCGGCCCATGTTCACTCTGCGTGTATCCCGCTACTCTTAAAGTGAGACGGGGGAGCGCCCCTTTAATCGCATCTTCGGTTACTCTGGAAAATACGACTCCCGCTTGGGTACGCGTCCCCCATCATCTACCGCCGCAAGCCCAGAAAGGAATAGTTTAAGAGGCTTGCAGCGATCTTTTATGCTAGCCGCTCACTTCTGCCGTGTGGCGATTGCCACGCGCTCGACTTTCGTCCCCGCTTTCGCCACATCACGTGCAAGTGCGCGCTCCTTTTCGGATTTAATCACCTTGCGCCCGCTGTCCTGGCCTGAAATCCAGAACTCGGAGAGGAAATACTGGTCCTGATAACGATTAAAGACCAACTTTGAGTCGTTCAGTATATTGCTTGCTCTGAGAGTCGAAGTCAGAACGTAAACGCCTCCGCTCTTATCCAGGCTTCGTATGCTCAGGATTTCGTCCGAGGCGAGCGTGCTGCGCACAATGATGTACTCACCCGCAGGAAGAGTCTTGCCTGCAACCACGAAATCGAACGGAATCTGGAAGACTACGCTGCCCGGTGCTTTAGCATTCACGCTCGACACGAAGAGCGAAGCGAGTAGGACCAGAATCGAGAAGATGCCGAATGCTCGTCTCAAAATATTTGTTGTCATGATCTCTCCTTTTTCCCTTTGTTACCTAGTTCCTTGCGAGGACATGCGTGAAGGTACGCTTCCACCGTGTAAATGTCATCAAAGCGAAGTAAATAGTCGTAAAAGTTGTAAAAGGGTTGTAAAAAGAGCGCGAACGCGCGCCTGCGTAGCCGCGTATTGATGTATGTTAAGTCTCGCTCATCTGTCTGAAGTGAGGCGTTCAGAGAAGTCTTGACGAAGTTTCAGAGCTTCATACGAAATCACATCCTGCTCGTTGGACTCGCCATCGTGCTCGTCCCGCTTGCGAGTCTGCTTCTGTTTCAATACTGGTCGCTCTCGAAGCTTGAGGAGACTTCGACCGTCGCCGATGTAGTCTGGAGAAAGAACTATCTAAACGACGTGGCGAAGGAGATCAGATTCTTCTACCACAACAACACCGAGCAGACTCTGAGCATTCCTGCGACCTCTATCAGCGCGAAGGGGCTTCGACCCGAAATTTACCCTTTTGGCAAGTGCAGCGTTGAGGGCGCGCGGCGGCTCTTCATCGCAACGTTTGATAGCAAAGGCGGAACTGAATTCTCTTTTTACGATCCGTATAACCGGACCTTTATCCCCCACGCGTCCGACCAGGAGGTGCGCGCGGCCAATTTAGCAATCGCAGCCCTTAAGCTTCTCAGCCGCGAAGATCGAATCGTCAACTCTGACTTGATGATGGAAGACGTAGAACCGAATGACCGCGTCTTCTTCAAGCCTATTTTGGACGACTCCTCGAAGGTGATTGGCGCAGCCGGGATGCTTCTTGACGAAGAGCTTTTCAAGAAGGTCTATCTGCCGCAAATCATCCTGGAAACACTGCCGCGTTTCTTTCCAGCAGGAAAGCAGGACAACGTCATCGTCACCGTTTACGACGAGAAGAACAGCGTCATCTTCTCAACACAACCGGGCAAGGGGCAGGACGACGACACCTCTATTCCCATACCGATTTACGGCAACCTGCGACTGGCGATTTGCAGCAGCAATTTCACGCCGGGGCAATGGGCGCACTGGAATTTCAAGTTGAACCTGACGCTCTCCGCACTGATGAGCGCAGTGCTTCTCGCTGGCGTCATCCTGGCGCTTCGCGCAGCGCAACGCGAGATGCGGCTCTCGAAGATGAAGACGGACTTCGTCTCAAATGTCTCGCACGAACTCAGAACTCCTCTGGCTTCGATTCGCGTCTTCGGCGAGTTTCTTAAAACTGGCCGCGTGCAGGATGAAGAGAAAGTGTGCGAATACGGCGAGTACATAGAGACGGAAAGCCGTCGCCTTACCCAACTCGTCAATAAAATCCTGGACTTCTCTCGCATTGAGTCCGGTCGAAAGATTTACGATTTTCAGCGTGCTTGCATATCCGGCCTGGTTTACGCCACGCTTAAAACATTTGAGGTTCAACTCAAGCAACGCGGATTCACGGTTAGCGTAAAAGAACCCGCTCAACCGCTGCCCGCAATCTACGTTGAATCAGCCGCTATCTCGCAGGCTCTTATCAATCTGCTGGATAACGCCATCAAATATTCAGGCGAGGCGCGCGAGGTTGAAATCTGGCTCGGACGCGAGAACAACTTTATAACCATAGCTGTGCGCGATTACGGCATCGGCCTGGAACGCGAAGACCAGCAGAAGGTCTTTGAAAAATTCTATCGCGTCTCGACAGGTCTAGTGCATGAGACGCGCGGCAGCGGTCTCGGACTCTCGCTCGTCAAAGAGATCGTGGAAGCGCATCATGGCCGCGTCTCAGTCGAGAGCGAACCCGGTTGCGGCAGCGCCTTCAAGATTTATCTGCCCGTTAAAGATGAGGCGATGGAGTGCGAAGAAAAGCCATCGGCAGGTAGTAGCTCAATACTTCAAGCGGGCGATTAAAAGAGAGAACCAACACGGAGTTTAATCGTATATGCAAGGTGATAGCACGAACAACCAACGCCAACTAAACGCCTCTGGCGTTGAAACGCTAAACAGTGCGAAGAGCGGCAGCAACGTAGCGGCGGAATTCGATTCATCATCTTCCATGCGCAAGGTGCTCATCATAGAAGACGATCAGGCGATGGCCGTTGCCCTGCGCGATGGCTTCAATTACGAAGGCTACATCGTTGAAGTGGCACGAGACGGCGCTCTGGGCCTGCGTCTAGCCGCAGACAAGAATCACGACCTGATAATTCTTGATGTCATGCTCCCGAAGCTCTGCGGCCTAGATGTCTGCAAGCGTCTGCGCGAGAGAGGCCACCGGACTCCTATCATCATGCTGACGGCGCGCGGGCAGGAGATTGATAAGGTTGTCGGCCTCAAAACAGGCGCGGACGATTATGTAACTAAGCCCTTCAGCTTTCTAGAACTGATGGCGCGTGTTGAAGCCATCCTGCGCCGCACCTCCAGAACGGAGGAGAGTTTCAACGAGGCTCGGTTCGGCGACATCACGCTAAACTTCAAAACTCTCGAAGCGCGAAAGAGCAGTCGTGCGCTCGATCTCTCTCCCAGAGAATTCAAAATCCTTAGATACTTCCTTGAACGCAGAGGCGAAGTCATCACACGCGACCAACTGCTCGACGGCGTCTGGGGTTACGACGGATTTCCATTAACGCGCACCGTTGACATGCACATCGCCAAGCTTCGTCACAAGATCGAAGACAATCCAGCCGACCCGCGCTACATCGTTACGGTCCACCGCGCCGGATACAAATTCATAGGCTGATATAGCTGGAGCGCTAACCTGCACTCAACTGCAAGCACCTATAATATTTTGCATCGCTGATCGGCTTTGGCCCGTAGAAAATCCTGTGAACCCGAAGATCAATCCGGGAGCAAAGGTCCGCAGCGAGTAAGCCGAGAGCGGCGGGGCATCAATCCCTGCATCAGCTAATCTTTTCGAGAATGCTGCATCGTCCGTACCGCGTGCTAACCAACCCACTGCATCCATTCCGGCATCAATCGGCGGGAAGTTGAGCAGTCCTCCAAGATACTTGTTCGCTGTCTGAAGAAAGTTGTCGCGGCGCTCGCGGTAGAGCTTTCGCATTCGGCGCACGTGTGTGGAGAAGTAGCCTTCTTCGATGAAGACGGCGGCAGTCGCCTGTTCGATTGCGGGAGATGAGCCGTATTCGACCTCTTTCAATTTGCAGATGGTCTCTACCAGAGCGTGCGGCGCAACGATATAGCCCAGGCGCAACGAGCCGAAGAGTACTTTGCTGAACGAGCCGACGTAGATAACACGGCTGCTCTTGTCCAACCCTTGCAGGCTAGGCACAGGCCGACCCGTATAACGAAACTCCGAGTCGTAATCATCTTCTATGATCCATGCGCGGCTGTAGCGCGCAAACTCCAGAAGCGCCAGCCTGCGAGAGAGCGTCATGGTTACGCCCAAAGGGAATTGGCGCGAGGGCGTTGTGTAAATCAAGCGCGGCGTCTGTCTTAAATTCGGAATCGTTAAGCCTTCCGCGTCAATAGGGATGGGGATTAACTTTGCCTCCGCGCGAATAAAAGCGGCACGCGCGCCCAAGTAGCCGGGGTCTTCTATACACACGGAATCGCCGCGCTCAACTAACGACTCCGCTACGAGCGACAGAGCCTCCTGCGCCCCGACAGTGATGATGATTTGGTCCGCTTCGCACTTAACGCCGCGCGCATCCCTCAAGTACGTTGCCAGAGCAGCGCGAAGGCGTGAAAGGCCAATCACATCGCCTTCATGCATAAATTCTTTTGACTGCAAACGAAGAGCATAGGACCGCGCGCGATTCCAACTCCTGAGCGGGAACTGATCTATAGCGGGTTGGCACGGGCGGAAAGGTCTGACTTTAGTTGTCGGATACTCTGGATTAACGCGTACCTTGCGAAGTGCCGCGACCCTTAGCGCGATTCGCGGTCTCTCATTCAAAGCAAGGTCGGAACTTGAAGCTCTGGTGATTAGCGATCTATTGACTGCCGGTAAATGGGACACATATATCCCTGACCCCATGCGGCTGTCCAGATAGCCTTCCGCAACCAGCCGGTCGAACGCGTTAACAATAGTGTTCCCCGAAAGGCCAAGCTGTTCGACCAGATCGCGCGTCGAAGGAAGGCGAACGCCTGCGATCAATTCTCTGGAGATTATCGCCTGCCGGACCTGCTCGTATAGCTGAAGCTGTAAAGGCTCTCGACGCCTGCGGTCTATACGAATCATGTTGAGCGTTGCGACCGTCATAATAATTGCCCCCATCATAACGGCACAGATTGGCTCTTGTATAGTTCCAATCTTTCGGCAAGAATAACGCGCATGAGTAATGCAAACTTCTCTTTCGTATTGGAAACTGCGGCGGCCAGCCCCGAGATCGCCGAAAAACATTTCCTGTCGAGACTGGCGGTGGAGACTGACCCCTGGGACTTGAAAACAGACATGGAACGCGGGCGCACGGATTTTCTAGTCATGGATATGCGCAGCCGCGAGGATTACGAAGCGCGCCACATCGCGGGCGCAATCAGTTTCCCGCATCGCACGATGAACGCGGAAACTACCGCACACCTGCCGAAGGATAAGTTGATGATCACGTATTGCTGGGGGCCTGGTTGTAACTCATCAACGAAAGGCGCTCTAAAGCTTGCCGCGCTCGGTTTCCGTGCCAAAGAACTGATAGGCGGTCTGGAGTATTGGATTAAAGAAGGCGGGCAGGTCGAAGGAAAGCTTGAATCAGCGGACTGATTTTGAATGTGCGCTTCGAGTATGAGGGTTTATACTGAGGCTCTATAGGACGACTGAGGATTACGAATGAGAAAGCTTTACATCGCAGCATTGAGCGTCATTCTACTCGCCTTCGCGTGCATCACGCCGACCGAAGCCCAGCAGAAATCTCAAACTCCGTTCTGGGGAAGGCTCACTGCCGGTCCATACGCCGTTGGATTCCGCACCATCTACGAATTCGACCGCACGCGCACGTGGCGTGTAACGCGCGGATATGAGAAGCCGTTTGCGCCGGACTTGAACGGCCGCCCGATCCGTATCAGCGTTTGGTATCCGGCTGTACCAGACGCGCGGGCGCAGCAATTGAGATTTGAGAATTACGTCAACCCGGGCGGGCCGAAAGAGTTTAATGAACTGAACACCATCATGGAACTGCGCGAGAAGGTATCAAGCGTCTATCACGATCATTGGGCGGACGTGTTGAAAACTCCTGTGAACGCTTACTCGAACGCGCCGCCCGCAATGGGCCGCTTCCCGCTTGCGCTCTACGCTGGCAGCCTGAACAGCACTTCGACGACTACCGTTTTCGTACTCGCAGAATTTCTAGCGAGTCACGGCTACGTTGTCGCCACCGTACCGCTTCTTGGTCCGACGAATGAGAATACCGAGCAGGGACGAACGCCGTCGGACAGAGAGCGTGCCGTGGAGGATCTTGAATTCGCGTGGTCCGTGATTCGCACACAGCCGAGCGTTGATGAGACGAAAGTCGGCGTGTTCGGAAAAAGTCTGGGCGGTATTGAAGCCATCATCCTTGCCATGCGCAACGCGAACGTCTCGGCGGTCATTGGACTGGACGCGACCTACGGCTTTAAGGGCAACGAGAAAGTGATGGCCGAGCTGCCCGACTATGCGCCGCGAAAAATGCGCGCCGCGTTTCTGGACATACGCAGAGATTGGGACGACCCGGCCAGTGTCTTGAACTTGAGCGCCGAACACGCCTTTCATTATTCCGACCGCTCTTTCGTCACCATCAAAAATATGAACCACTTCGATTTTGATTCCGATGCGATGATCGCCTTCGAGTTTCATCTGCCGTTTGGTCCGACCGAGATGGCTAATCCTGGCCGGACCAGAGAGACGGCCTATCGCGGTTATCAAAGCGTCTGTCAAATGGTGCTGGATTTCTTTGACGAAAAACTCAAAGGTGATCGAAGCGGCGCGGAACGTTTACGAACGGATGTTGCGCGTGCGGATGGAGGCGTGCTCAAGCATGAAGATGCTTTAACTCCTCCGCCGTCGGGCGCTGAGTTTGTGACAATCATCTCAGGGCGCGGCTTCGACGCCGCCACGGCGCTGGTTGATAGATACAGGCGCGAGATACCGGACGAGATGGTCGTTGACCAGAATGAGTTCGGCAATGTTGGCTACCGCTTGATTGCAGAACGTCGTTTTCAGGAAGCCATCGCAATCATGCGCCTGGTCGTTTACGCTTATCCCGATTCGGCCAACGCCGCAGACTCTCTGGCCGACGCCTACATAGCGGCAGGCCAGAATGATCTGGCGCGCGTGGCGCTTCAACAGTCGCTCAAGGTCATACCGCACGACTCCAGCCTGAGTGAAGCGAATAAGCAATGGATGATGAAGTTCGAACAGACAAAGCTGGATCAGTTGAAACCTTGATCCATCGGACGCGGCTGATGACGAGCTAAAAACTCACAAACGGATCATTCGCTCTGCGTCGGAAGGTCTATTGAAAGATATTTACATTAGCAGCCTTCAACTTTTTGGCGCGATGTAGGAGCGTCTGGTTTTGATTACAAGTTTATCTGACTGGCTCTTCTTCTGCGCCGCAGGTGCGATTTCAAGTTTGAGTTTACGAAGTGTGCCGTCGCGCTTTTTGTTTGAAGAGACAAAGCCGATGCTGTAGCGCGAGCGCAAATGATCCATCAGGGTGTTGAATGCGTGGTCAAGATTCTCAGGCTTATCGTCAAGCACTTCGCCGCCCGTATCTTCCGCCAGCTTGTTGATGCTTATGGTGGGAACTTTGAAAAATCCGCCAATACCTGTGGCAGTACGCATGATTCCACTCTCCATGCGCTGTTCCGAACTGCTCGGAATGAGTCCGCAGACGACGCTGCCCGATTCAAAGACTTCATTCATAGCGGCCTTTCCAGAAGGTCCGTCGCAATCGAAATTACTCGTCACGCCCGTGATGACTATGATGACGCGACGACCCGTAGGATTGGCTGCCGCGATCATATACCGCGCCGCTTCAAAGAAGGCCAGATTCAAACAGTGGTCCGCCTCTTCATCGTGCGGCGGGATGCGGTTCATGGCTTCCTCAATTCTGCTGCGGTCACGGGTAAAGCCTTCGATCAACTCAGCCGTGTTGTGATAAGACATCAGCGCAACCTCGTCTTCAGGCTTCAGGCGTTTGAGAGCTTCGAGCGTCGCATGATGCACTGCCGAGCCAAACGGGTCTAAGCATCCGCCTCTGTCAACCAGGAGAAGCACAGAGAGCGGATAAGAGTCCTGGCTGAAATGCGTAATCTGTTGTTTGATTCCATCCTCAGAAAGAATAAAGTCCTCCTGCTTCATTCCGCCCGCAATGCGGCCAGTCTTCTTTTGCAGGACGAGCGCATCCAGGACCACCAGATCAACCTCCACCTTGACGACATCGCCCAGCGGCTCGCCGACTCGCCTTTCGCGCGTCTGCATTGAGACGGGACGAGTTATCACACACGCCAGAACTAAGAATATTGAGAGAAGAGAAAGTGCGAACCACTTCATGAACTGCCTCCTTAAGTGATGCGATGACTCGGTTGCCTTGCGGCGAAAGAATGTTAGCGACAGATAGACTCGCGGACAGTTTTCAGAAAGAACATCTAGCCTGCGAGTAACTATAAGATGAACTGCCAGACTTCGGACCACCGACCTGCCAAACTATTTTCAGGTAGTGCGCCGCGCCCGCCTTGAACGAAACCTCCGAATTGCTGGCAGGCGCAGAAGCAACTCTTATTCCTGAATTGAAATGAAAGGGAATTGAATGCTGGTCAGTCTGCTTTCTCGAAAAAGGTCATCGCAGAGTCTTCATCAAAATCATTCTATATCGTCGGCTCTGGATACTATTTCGTAGATGAAGCGCGGCATCGTGCAAATTTTGTTATTCGTTTGACAGATTGATTAGACAGTAGCGCGGGTAAAATAGGTGGTAGTAATAAACAGATGGCAAATCATAGGCAAGACAAAGCGGAAGGGTCTCCGCACGGCATGGCCTTCATGCTGCGCGCATTGAGCCATCGCAACTATAAGCTCTTCTTCAGCGGCCAGAGCATCTCGCTCATAGGGACGTGGATGACTCGCATTGCTACGAGTTGGCTGGTCTATCGCCTGACCGGTTCGGCGCTGCTGCTCGGTGTCGTAGGCTTCTCCGGTCAAATCCCTTCCTTTTTACTCGCTCCGTTCGCAGGAGTTTTAGTTGATCGCTGGAGTCGCCATCGTCTGCTGGTTGCAACACAGGTCTTGTCGCTCCTGCAATCACTAGCCCTGGCAGTCTTAACTCTCACCGGCATCATCAAAATCTGGCACGTCATCGTGCTAAGCATCTTTCAAGGTCTCATCAACGCCTTCGACATGCCCGCGCGACAGGCTTTTGTGGTCGAGATGGTTGAGAGACGTGAAGACCTGGCAAACGCAATCGCCCTGAACTCTTCCATGGTCAACGCGGCGCGACTTCTCGGACCGTCAATCGGCGGCGTCATCATCGCGGCGGTCGGCGAAGGCTGGTGCTTCATGATTGACGCCATCAGCTACGTGGCCGTCATCGCTTCGCTTCTGTTGATGAAGATTACTCCGCGTGTGACTGAGCGAATCAGGGAGGCGAAGATGCTGCGGCAGTTGAATGAAGGTTGGAAGTACGCTTCGAGGTTCGCGCCTATAAGAAATATCCTGCTGCTTCTTGCATTGGTGAGCCTCGTCGGAATGCCTTACACGGTTCTGATGCCTGTCTTCGCTAACGACATCCTGAAGGGCGGACCGAGTACGCTTGGACTGTTGATGGCGGCTTCGGGCGTCGGCGCACTTGCTGGAGCGTTGCTGCTGGCTGCGCGAAGGTCCGTACTCGGACTCGGAAAATTTATTCCTTTGACAGCTGCCGCTTTCGGCGCTGGCCTCATCGCTTTCTCATTCTCGCGCGTGCTCTGGCTTTCGCTCGTCTTGATGATTGTGACCGGACTAGGCTTCATGGTTCAGATGGCTGCGAGCAATACAGTACTTCAAACAATCGTGGAAGAGGACAAGCGCGGTCGTGTAATGAGTTTCTACACGATGGCATTTATGGGGACAGCGCCTTTCGGCAGTCTCCTTGCGGGAAGCGTTGCCGAAAGAATCGGTGCGCCTTACACACTGCTCTTCGGCGGCTTAGGTTGTATTCTAGGTGCTGTTTGGTTTGCCACTTCGCTTCCGGCTCTGCGCCGTGATGTTCGACCCATCTACATCAAGATAGGCATTCTTCCAGAGATGGCGGCAGGCATTCAAAACAGTTCGGAGCTAAGCGTTCCACCGGAAACTTAAATTATGGATTTATCATTAGAGACCTGCTATCAATTTGAGGCGCTCTCCTCAGAAGGTGAATCGGACCTGCGCCTCGATTCTACGGTTGGCTGCATTCGTGTCGCCGCTATCACCGAAGCCGTAAGGCGGAGCTAGAATGTTCGATTGACCGAAAAGCAGAGAGTTGAGATTGCCCACGAAGCGACCCGGATTGGTCCGGTTGAAAATATTTCTCGCAACGATAGAGAGCGTTAATTTATAACGACTCTCAGACGATCTGCCGAAAAAATCGCTCCTGCTCGCATCAGGCAACACCGATCCATTCGTCACAGAACCTCTCGCTGGAGGTGTATTACCTTTTCCTTTTCCGGTTTGCTGCTTCGCCTGCTTCTCTGTCTGAGGTTTTGGCGCTGAAGTAGCAGAATGAGCTTCCCCAAATCCCCACGTCTTGCTCGCGCGCAAGCTGATGGTGAAGAAGGGCGCAGACGTTCCGTAGTTGCGCGGGATGAGCTGTTCGCCAGCGCGCGGATTCGCATTGAATGCGCCGAAGCGAGTTAGGATCACGCCGGGCTGATTCTGGTCCGTAGCGAATGAAGGGCGCTCTGTAAAGAGCGTGTCACCGTTCGCGTCGCGCCCCGTAGTGATGTTGAAGGGACGGCCTGATGCTGCGAGGATGAAAGGGTTCAGGCTGAAGCTATGTTTGAAACTGAAGACTCCGCTCATAAGAAAGCGATGGCGAATGTCTAAGTCAGAGCGCCCGTACTCGCTTCTTAAATCATAAGAGTTGACAGGAAAAGTCTCCGGTCCATCCGTGTCGCTCATAGCCTTGTTCAAGAGATAGGTAAGAATGATGGACCGCTTGCTGCTCTGAGAGTTTCTAAGACTCAGTATCAACTGGTTCTGATTAAGACGACCCGTTGATTCGTATTGAAAGACATTGCCGCGAGCATCGCCTAATGGGCGAATGTTCGTTCCGGGCAGCGGGGCGTTGATGTTGAGCGAGCGCAGGAGGTGAAGAGCGCGTGCGCTTAAGAGTGTTGCCGTGAAGATGAATTTATGTGGCAACTGCCGCTCGACGTTAATTGCTCCCTGCATCGTGTACGGGAGTTGAAGATGTGGATCGAGTTGAATGCTGGTGCGTGAGGCTATGGAGTTCATGAGTGCAGCGAGCGAGGGAAGAGCAGGGAACAGTCCAAGTATGTTCGGGTCTAAGCTTATGAACTGCTGCTCGCTCTCGAAATGTTTGGCTTGTAGGCTCAGGTTCTCGCTAAAGCGGTCGAAGAAGATGCCGAAGCCTCCGCGTATGACAGTCTTCGTCTTTCCGGCGGCAGCGTTCGGCGCGTAGGCGAAAGCAAAGCGGGGCGCAAAATTAAAACGGTTCTGAACGTTGCTCTGCGCTTCGTAGCGCAAGCCTAAGCTTAAAGTTAAATTTGGCCTGAGCGTCCATTCGTCCTGTATGAAAAGATTGAACTCGGCCTGATTGACGCGAGCCTCCGGGTCGCCGCCAGCCAGAGAAAGTTGTGTCGCTCCGCCTCCGCGTGAGCGCGTCTCTTCGGGCGTGAGACCTTGCCCTGCAAAGAGCAAGGTGCGGCGGTATCGTTCAAGACTTGAAATCTGCACGAGCGCGGGCGCAAGGTTTCCCGTCTGCTGATCTCTGGTAAAAACGATCTGATTGTTGGCGTCGAGTGCGGGCGCTACGCCTCCTGCAAAAGTGTACGTACCACCGAAGTTCACGGGCGCTATGTCTGAGACGCGCACGTCGCGCAGACGCACACCCGTTTTGAAAGTCTGATGATTCACAACGAAGGTAGTGTAGTTCTGAAACTCAAATCGGTCCTGATCGTTTGACCACCGCCCGACGTTTGAGCCTCCGCTTATGAAAGCGTCCAGAACATTTATGGTTGGTGTCGAGTTGTCGCCGTTTAGAAGATTCTCTTGATGCGAATACTGAAAGCGCGTTTCGTTTACGGCGCGCGGATTGATTACGGCGGTCTCTGTCAACTGAATGGTCTGTTCCGTGTAAGCTGTGCTGTAAGCGCGCGAAAGGAGAGAGAAGTTTCCAACGCCAGCGTTCTGCTGGCCCTGATGCAGGAATGTGTAGCGCGCGATGAGCGTGTTCTTCTGGTTTATCTGGTAATCGAAGCGCGGGCTGAACGTTGTGCGATGTTGCGGTACGAGGACTGACAAGCCGAAGGGAGTGATGTTAAGAGTCGGACCGAGAACAGTCGCGTTGATGATGCTGTTGTCGTTTATGTCTCGTCGCTCAAAGTCCAGGAAGAAGGATGCGCGCTTTGCTTTGACAGGACCGCTCAAGCTCGCGCCGTAGGTCAGATATTTGTAAGGCGCGCGGTTGCTCGCAAATGGATTGCGCGAGTTGAAACTCTGATTGCTGAAGCTGGCGTTGCCCTGGCCGTGAAACTTATCCGTGCCGGGCTTTGTGAAAATTTCTATTCGGCCAAAGCCCAGGTTTCTGTATTCGGCGGAGAATGGATTGGAGTTGATGCGGACCTCGCGTATCGTGTTCTTAGGCGGCACGCGACCGCCTGCGAAACCGTCAACGAAGATTTCGCCTCCGCTTGGTCCGGCGCTCGGACCAGCAATCGCTTGCAACGCAGCAGCGAGATCATCCGGGTCATCCGGTAACGCTCCTAATTCCGCAGAATTTAGGACGAGCGCGGTCGCATTATTTTCCGAAGCCGTGCTCAAGTTAGTTTCAGCCCCGACGTTCACTTCCTGTTTTTCGAGAGCGACCGTTAGCTTGATGTTTATAGGTTCACGACTTCCAGCTTTTACTTCTACGTCCGCACTTTCATATAGACTGAATCCATGCGCCTCTACGCGCAGAGTGTACAGGCCCGGCGCGAGACCAGAGAAGAGATAGATTCCTTCGTTGTTGGTGGCAATACTCTTTGCAACGCCTACGGCGTCGGTCAAAGTAACAGTTGCTCCGACGACCAGTCCGCCAAACTCGTCAACGACTTGACCGCGCAGTTCACCTTTAGCTTGCTGCGCGTTCGCGCTTGATAAGATCAGGAATGAGGCGATCACGCTAGCCAGAAAGATTCTGCGCAGTGAGAGCAGGTTGCGAAACTCCTTTGCGGGCTTTGCTCGTTTCCTTGCGCATCGGCGCGAGTCCCCAGCAGGTCTCGCAAAGACGCGAAGTGTGGAGCTAAAGCCCGCAAAGAATCGAAGACGAAGCTTCGATTTCGAGATGAGCCTTAAAGTCTTGAATAGTTCGAGGCGTATAATCTTCATCTGATTCAAATCCAGCGTAGGCCGCCAAAAACTTGTATGAACAGTCCGAGCTAAATCGCCGTAACAATAAACCAGCAGCTTGATTAGAGTCTTGATGGAAGGCTAATCTTTCAGCGCGGACGTTGTGATGAAATTGTGATGGACGAAAAAGCCCAAATCTACAGGTTCGATAACGTGCGGGTCGAAGTTGCCAGCTTCCGTCTGTGGAAGGATGAGCAGGCCGTGCAGGTCGAGCCGAAGGCTTTTCAAGTGCTTCTCTTCCTGATAGAGAATCGCGGGCGGCTTGTAGAAAAACGAGAGCTTCTGGACGCAGTCTGGAAAGAAACTTTCGTCACAGAAAACGCCCTGACGCGCGAGATAGCGCAACTCAGAAAGGCGCTCGGCGAAAGCGCAAGAGAAGCGAAATACATAGAGACCGTCCCGACCAAAGGCTACCGATTCATAGCGGACGTTGAAGTTAAGAACGGGCGGCAGACGAAGGGCGAAGACAAAGAGGGTGGAATTGAAAAAGCTTTTGAAGATGAATCGTTGAGTGTGGGCGCGTCGTCAAACGTTGCGCCATTAATAAAGGAAGATGCGAAGGAGGCGCGGCGCTCGAAGCAGCGCACTGCGTTCATCTCTATTACAGCACTGATCTTCGTCGCTCTTGCAGGCTTTCTTATCTGGTATCTACTCAAACGGCCTGCCAGCGACATCAGAATGGTCCGCCGAATCACGCAGATTACGACGTGGCCGGGGCTAGACCTTTATCCATCGCTCTCGCCCGATGGAAGTTCCATAGCCTACAGTTCGGACCATAGCGGGAACTTTGAGATTTACGTCAAGCCGCTTGCCTCCGGCGGCCACGAGATTCAGCTAACGTCTGACGGCGCGCAGAACTTTGAACCCGCATGGTCTCCTGACGGTCAGTACATAGCCTATCACTCCGCAGATCGCGGCGGCATATGGATAGTGCCGGCGCTCGGAGGCGCCGCGCGCCGTTTGACTGAGTTTGGCTCAAAGCCCGCATGGTCGCGCGACGGCTCGATGATAGCTTTTCAATCCGAAGCCGTGCGCGATCTTAACGGAAGCGCATACGGCGCTCTGCCTCCTTCAACTATCTGGACCGTGCAAGCGCGCGGAGGCGAACCGCGACAGATTACGCAGATGGGAATTCCGCAGGGCGGACACAGTTCTCCAACGTGGTCGCCGGATGGAAAGCGCATAGTCTTTCTCGCTTACGACACGACTCAAGCCGAAATCTGGTCCGTCTCAGCCGAAGGCACTGATCTGAAACGGCTGACGACTCAGCAACTCTTCTTCGATCCGGTTTATGCGCCTGACGGAGAGAGCGTTTACTGTGTCGGAAATTCCAGAAACCTTTACGGCGTGTGGAAGATTCCTGTCGCGCGAGCTACAGGGATGCGCTCAGGCGAGGTAGTCGAGATACAGAGCGCGGAGGCGCAACCCATCAGAAATCTGAGCATCACGGCTGACGGAAAAAGAATAGCTTACAGCGCTCGCTCTTTAACGAGCGACATCTGGTCCGTTCCACTTTCGCCCGCGTCGAGTGAGGCGATAGCGCCGCCTGCGCCCATGATGCAGGATAGAAGTGCCAGAAAGACCAATCCGAGCATCTCGCCGGACGGGAGGAAGATCGCCTTCAGCCTCTGGCGTTACGGAGCGCCCCTCAGCATCTGGTTAATGGACGCGGACGGAAAAAATCCTGCGCAACTGACAACGGGCGGAAGGAGCATCGGCCTGCCCGCTTGGGTTTCAAACGACGAACTCGCTTACCTTGTCTATCAGGACGACACCACGACGATTAATTCAATCAACCTCAAGACAGGAGTCGAGCGAACTCTCTTTACGCTCACGCCCGACATGGACTTTCCGCGCCTCGCGCCGGATGGTCGTCAACTCGCTTACAATTCAGGCAAAAGCGGAACGATCAATATCTGGAAGATCGCACTCGAAAACGGGCAGCCTCAACAAATAACGTTTGATAAAGAGTTGATGGGTTGGCCCATCTGGTCGCCCGATGGACGACTGCTCGCATGTGAGATGAAGCGAGGCGACGACACGCATATCAGCGTAATTCCGAGCGAAGGCGGCACGCCCGTGCAGTTGACTTTCGATCACGGCCAGAGTTGGCCGCACAGTTGGTCGCCGGATGGGGACAAGATAGCGTTTGCAGGATTTCGCAACGGCGTCTGGAACGTCTGGTGGGTTTCAATGAAAGACAGGACCGAAAAGCAGTTGACCAATTTCACCAAGCTGAACACCTACGTGCGATATCCTGCGTGGTCGCCTCTTGGGAATCAGGTAGTCTTTGAGTATGCGGAGATGACCGGCAATATCTGGATGATGGAATTAAAATAGAACCGTTGATATTCCTTCGCGCGCCTCCGCGTAATCCATCTCAACGGAAGCTAATTTGATAAACCTTTCCGGCCAGAAACTTAAGCCATACAAGGCCATCGGCGTCGGTTGTAAATGGCAAACTCTTTTTGTTCATACTCACGACCGCAATCCATTGCCCGCTCGGTGGTCAAAGTTTATTTCCCAAACTTAACGACCACTTATCATTTTGTCTTCTGTTTTTGATCCTCAAGAGTTAAAAATGCAGTCGGCACTCCTTCCGCCGAAACGCTCACGACTGCAACGCCGCCTTTGCGCTCGACGCTAATGATGGCGCGGCCATTGTAGAGTTCAACTTTTCGCGCGCCTCTTGAAGTGCCAAGGTTATCCAGAAGCCTTCCGTCTCCTGTCAGACCGAATCGCACACTGTTGCGCGCGTCCAGACAAAGAATGCCATTTCGATCTAACATACGCGCTTCGACCGTCACCGTCTCGCCGCTTCGCCCAACTTCTTCAAGGACAAGTCTAGCGGGCTTCTCCCATTTCTGCGTTTGATAAAGTTGCTTGATCTCATCTGAAACCTCTACTCCATCTCTCCTTCCAACCGCTTTCAAATGATTCTCGCCCTCTTTGAACTGCACAAGCCAGCGCAATCCTGCGGCTGGAAAATCCTGGCTGTTACGCTTCTTCACGCCGATGCTTCTGCCATTTAAGAACAATTCAACTTCAGGGCAGTTTGAATAAACCTTAACCATCTTCGACTCATTTTTATCGCCCCAACGCGTAGGCCACGAATGGCCGTAGATGTGTAACATTGGCTTTTCGGCCCAATAGGATTGGAAAACAAAGTAGCCTTCTTTTAATGTCAGGTCGCGCTCAATCAATCCCTTCTGGTTAACGCGCGGCACTGGGTTTTCTGGACGGGCTGGTGTGGAAAAATCTTTGAATATCCACTGGGCCGCACCCGTCAGCCAGTCCATAGTCTCCTGCTCCTTCAAGTGCCAGTCGAAGAGATTGCAGATGTATGTCTCGGACCAGTCGCCATCGCGTGAAGCGCGGGCTATGCCGCCCGTAAGTAGAAAATCAAGACCGCGCTCGTCCGTGCCCTTACCCGTGGCAATCCTGGATAAGACTTGATCCGGGTTCTCAGAATGGCGGCGCGCGTGGCTGTCACCGCCCCACTCTGCGTGCAGAAAATGTTTGACCTTCTTCATCTCCTCTTCCGAAGAACTCTTGTACTCTGTGTATCGCCCGCGATACCAGCCTGCCCAGATCGAAGGCGAATAGACATCAACTATGTCGCTGCAAAAATCGCAACGACGAATCGCAGTCTTTCGTGAAGAGTCAAGATGATGCGCAATGTCGTTCAACTCGCTCATGAAGGCGCGAATCTTGTTCTTGTCAAACTCCTCGAAATCGCCGGGCCAATCGTTCTCGTTGCCCAATCCCCAGATGATGACCGCAGGATGATTCCTGTGCTGGTCAATCATGTTCCGAAGCATACGACGCGCCTGCTCCTTGTAGCGCTCGCCTCCGAGTCCGCCACGACACCATGGAATCTCTTCCCAGACGAGTATGCCTAACTCATCGCAAAGGTTGAGAACTATCCGCGATTGTTGATAGTGGGCAAGACGCATGAAGTTTGCGCCCATCTCTTTGATGAGCGTCATCTCTCTGCGAATCAAATCCTCCGTCATGGCCGAGCCGTGCCCTGCGTGATCCTCATGGCGCTGCGTGCCGCGCAAGAGAAGACGCTCGCCGTTCAGCTTGAATGGACCATACTCTAAGAACTCGAAGAAGCGCAGGCCGAAGCGCTCCAGGACGCGGCTCTCACCGTGCGCGCTTTTCAAAGTGATAACGCCTTGATAGAGCGATGGACTATGTGGAGACCACAAGGCGGGCGAGTTTATTGTAAACGTCACCAACTCTCGTTCGTCTATCCAGGGCGCGTAGCTCTTGGAACTCGTCTGCACGACGCGCCCTTGCGGGTCTAATACTTCAACGCTGATCTGAACTTCATCTTTGAGTTTCGCCGGATTGTAGAGCCTTGCGCGAATTGTCGCCGTCGCTACTTTGCTTTTAGCATCAACGCTCGTTTCTATGTGAACGCGCTCAATAGAAATCGAAGGGACATAGACCAGATTCACATAGCGGTAGAGACCGCCGTACAAATTAAAGTCACTCAAGTTTGAAGGGATCATCTCAACGTCGCGCGAGTTGTCGCACATCACCGCGACTGGAACTAGACCTTTGTTCTCAGGATTCTTCAACGCCTTCGCAGCAGCGTCCGTGATGTCAACCGTAAACTCATCGTAGCCGCCGACGTGCGCGCCCACCTTTTCCGTATAGACATAGACTTCGCTCTTCTGTCCCGCTCCCTCGAAGTGCAGAAGCGTGCGCCCCTCAGCGTAAGGATTTTCAATCTTGAGGCGCGTGCGATACCAGCCAGAGCCTTGATAGTAAGCTGTGTCCGGGTCAACAGCATCGAAGGCGTTAAAGCAGTGAGGGAGTTCGACCATCTGCCATGTAACATTATCCTCGCTCGCTTTACGCCACGCTTCCCAGATGCCGCCTAGGTTGCCGCGCCTGTATTCCCATCCCTTCAGCAGCCGTTGACTAACGCCCACGCTACTGTCAGACAATACCGCTTTCGACAGATTTGATTCCGCCTTGCTTGAGCCATCAGCAGCTTGCGCAATTAAATGCTCGATGGGTAAAGCGCCGAGCATGGCGAAGCCTCCGACGGCTGTTGAAGTTGATTTCAGGAAGCTACGGCGCGTCAATTGCGCTTTGGATTGCGAAGGGTTCTGTTCTTTCATATATGACTTAAGAGAAATTAAACCGGAGCGGCAAACCTGTTCACAAACATAGAGCGTGCGGCGACCGCAAGCGATTTTTCCGTAGAAGCTGCACGCCAAGTGTTGTCAATAACAGAACAGGCTCTTTTAGAAGCTGAAACTCTACCAGACTATTTGTTACCGGTAACTCCCAGCAATTTAGCATGATATGTAGCGTTGCCGTCAACCGATTCCCTTGGAAGAATGAGCGACCACCTTCAATCCATATTCTCTTGTGGCGCAAAATCGTTTATGAATGTAAGATGCCTCTCGTAAGCTTTCGGTCAAGAGTTAAAAGGATCATGCCGGTAACCCTTGCAGACATAGCGCGCGAGTTGGGTGTGTCGAAGATGACCATCTCGCGCGCCATCAATAATCATCCGCTGATAAATACAGAGACGCGCGAGCGCGTGCTTGAAGTTGCGCGCCGCATGAACTATCAGCCGAACCAGTATGCTCGCGCTCTGGCTACGAACCGCTCCTACCTGATAGGCATAGTCGTGCCTGATCTGATGAATCTTTACTTCGCAGAAGTCGCGCGCTCCATCGAAGCGGTCGCACGTCCAGCCGGATTCCAGCTACTGATTTGCAGCACTGAGGAAGACCCTACGCGCGAGTTGGACGAGGTTGAAATCCTCTTGCAACGCACAGACGGATTAATCATAAGCTCTGTGCTGCCGCCGACCGAGACGAAAGCTTATCGCAAGATGATAAAGGACGGAGCGAAGATTGTGCTCGTTGACCGGACCATGAAGAATCTGCGCTGCCCAGCCGTTGCTACGGACAACGTTGAAGTGGGTCGCCTTGCGACCGAGCATCTTATTAGTCTTGGACATCGCCGCGTAGGTCATCTGCGCGGCGATGCCTCAAGTGTGAGCACGGAACGATTAGAAGGTTACAAGCAATCGTTAGCCAAGAATAAGCTTCGGCTCGACGGCTCATTGGTTCGCGCCTGCGGGCTTCTTGAGTCCGAAGGCTACGAGGCGATGCGTTTGTGGCTCAAAGAGCCGGACGTGCCTGAAGCTATTTTTGCTGTGAACGATCCTACGGCTGTAGGGGCTATGAAGGCCATGGAAGAAGCAGGACTGCGTGCTGGGCGCGACATAGCGATTGTCGGCGCGGGCAATATACATTACGGCGATATGCTGCGCGTCCCCTTAACTACAGTCTCATGGTCGCGTGGGGAGATGGGTCAGCAGGCGGCTCACATGCTGATACATCAGATTGAGAGTGGATCGCCGGTGAAATCTAAACAGATTATACTTCCACCCGAACTCATCGTGCGAAGTTCTTGTGGCGTAAAGCCAACTGCAAAGATTCGTTCGTCTGTGCGATTAGAAGGACACGCTATGAAACGTTGATTAATCTTTGAATAGATGAAAGTCGATTAACTCACTCGGTCCGACTCTTTAACCCGTAACCCAACTCCGCACCGCCAGAGATAATGTGATCCACGCCTGTCGTGAATGTTGCTTCCGCCGCGATGAAGAGGCATAAGCGTCCGACCTCTTCCGGGCAACCCATTCTTCCCAACACTTGAGCAGCCTCGCCGTCGGCACGGCATTGCTCTGGGTCGGGCGCAGCGTCTATTGCCTCCTGCCAGAGCGGAGTGTAGATGTTGCCGGGCGAGATCGCGTTTACGCGAACACTGTTTGGCGCTTCATCAATTGCGAGGGCTTTTGTGAAAGCTGTGAGCGCTCCCTTCGTAGCAGCGTATGTGGTCGCATGATACTGCCCTATGGAAGCAACAAGACTCGACATATTAATTATGTTGCCGCGAGTGCGGCGCAAGTGTGGAAGGGCAATCTTGCAAGCCGTAAAGACGCTAACGAGATTCAGATTTAGAAGCTCACGAAACTCCTCCAAGCTAAAATCATCAATAGGTTTGTGAGGCGGATGCCAGCCTGCGTTGTTGATTAGACAATCTATCTGTCCGTGCCTTGCTACTGTAGCGTCAATCAAATTCTGAATGTCCTCAGTTCTTCTAACGTCGCAGTAAACAAATGAGGCGCAGCCCGCGCCTTGCGCTCGCGCCATCGCTTGCAGGTTGGCGGCAACGCTCGTTCCTTCCTCTTCGTTGTTGCAGCAGATCACTACTTTTGCGCCCGCGCGAACAAACTCCTCAGCACAGCCTTTGCCGATTCCGCTGCTGCCGCCTGTGATGACGACCACTTTGTCTGCGTACCGCGAGTTTGTCATGAAAATCTCCAGACCAAGGATTTCTATTCTACGACGAATCGTGCGGGAATTAAGCTGACTAAATCCCTACAGGCTAAATTTTTCTTCTTGCGCGAGACGAGCGAAGACGCCCGTTGATTATTCTAAATGCTGTAGAACTTTTTTGCGCGAAGTTTTCTAAAGCTTCTGTTTCCAACAAAGATTCCGCAGGTGATTAGACAGATTATTTGAGAGCCTTGCACGAAAAGTTAACGGAGAAATTTGCATTGGATTATTTAGGTTAACCGCCGTGCTTTCAAATGCTTCGGCAGGCAACGCACCTGTTAGCGCGCCCCTGTTTGATTGTTACCGGTAAAATAATAGTTGTTATCGGTAACAAAATCAAGTACAATATTTTCGTCAAGCGCAGTTCAGGTTTCTAATCGGTCTTCTGGAAACTTTTTTCTTCAATACTTTGGCCTAAATTTAATAGCGTTATCCGACCAAACTAAAGTTAATAGTTAACGCGATTATTCCCAACCTCGATAATTGAATCCGCCGAAAGTTCGGCCCGGAAACTTTGTTATAACAGAAAAACGATTTAGGCAATCGTATTTGATGCGTCTTCATATCTCAAATTAAGAGAGATCGCATGGAAGAAGAACTTATTGTTTCAAATCAACGTGGATTGAACAAATCGGGTCAGAGGGTCACAACAATTGGTGATCCCGAACAGATAGGATTTAGGGCAAAACCTATGTTCTTAAATGATGTGCTTCGCTCGTCGTGCACAATACATTAAAGGAGAGTTTACATGTCAACAGTAAAGGATCACCGGTCAAAGTCGCTCTGCATTTTGTTCATCGCGCTGTTCTTGACGTTGCATATAATAGCGCAGACCATAACAGGTTCAATTTCAGGGACAGTGACTGACGCTTCAGGCAGTGTTATCCCCGGGGCTACGGTCACAATCATCAGCGAGAAGACGAATGAATCGCGCAACATCAACACCAATAGCGAGGGGCGATTCAACTTCGCTGCGCTCCAGCCCGGCGCCTATACAGTTAAGATAGAGAGAGAAGGCTTCCAGACTCTCGAACGGACCAACACAATCTTGAGCGCTAACGAAGACCTTGCGCTCGGCGAGTTGAAGTTGCAGGCTGGTCAGGTGAGCGGCTCAGTTACTGTGACGAGTGAAGGCCAAGTGGTCGAAAGGGAATCAAGCGATCTTACGGCGCGGCTCACTTCTGACCAGATCAACCTGATCTCTACAAAGGGGCGCGACATAACTTCTCTCCTGCGCCTTATACCCGGAACATCCAATGATGATGACGTAGAAGCTGTTGGCGAAGGCTTCGGAACTAACCTTCCGAACATCTCCGGTCAACGCGGTCGCTCTATTGTCACAACGATTGATGGTCTGAATGCAAGCGAGCCTAGCGGCTCGAACAAGATAAGCATGACCATCAATCAGGATGCTGTAGGCGAAGTCAAAGTGTTGCGCAACAACTACGCCGCAGAGTACGGCAATAACGGCGGCGCTATGATTAATATAGTCTCGAAGGGCGGCGGCAAAGACTACAGGGGCACGCTTTACTACTTCCTTCGTAATGAAGCGCTCAACGCAACTCCATTCTTTACCAACAAGGCGGGCTTGCCAAAGCCGCTCTATCGCCACCTTTATCCGGGCGGTAACTTCGGCGGACCGCTGCCGCTTCCCAGATTTGGCGAAGGCGACTCTGGACTTGTAAAGAATAAAGCTTTCTTCTTCGTCTCAATCGAGAAGCCGCACACGATCACGCCGACCGATCCGGTCTTTGTGACGATGCCAACGGCTTTAGAGCGCGCCGGCAATTTCTCGCAGTCGGTTGATTCGAGCGGAAAGCTCGTCTCAATCATTGATCCATTAACTGGCAAACAGTTTCCCGGCAACATCATTCCAGCCGTAGGGAGTCCCGGCTGCGGAGTAACTACAAGCTGCATTAACAGAAGCGGGCAGGCGCTTCTCAACTACTTCCCTCTGCCCAATTCGCTCGGTGGCCGCACGCTCGCCGGAGCAGCATTCAATTACGTCAACCAGAAGAGCGTTGACGTGCCGAAGCACAGCTATGTGATTCGCTTTGATGTCAAACCATCGAACAAGGACACTATCTATTGGAAAGGGCAGTGGTGGACATCAGATAACGTCGGGCTTGGCACTTCGGGCTGGCCCGGCGGCGACGCGAATCGCTGGGGAATCAATTCGCACTATCTTTACGTTGACAACGGCTGGTCCGGCAACTGGGTTCACATTCTTAGTCCAAGACTCGTTAACGAGTTCAACATCGGAATGCGCCACGACACGGAAGGGTTCATACCTGCCGACGGCATCGTCGAAGGATTACTGAGAAGCACTGTGGGCTACACAGCGCCGCAACTCTTCCCGCAGAACAATCATCTGGGCACGATTCCAAGAGCTACGGGCTGGAGCGGAGTGGCAGGAACGCCCGCAAACATTAACTGGCTTGATCGCTGGGGCGAGGCAGGGCAGGATTATATCAGACCATCTTTCGCAGACAATCTTTCGTTCACCAGAGGCAATCACAGCTATAAATTCGGCGCTTACTTTGAGCGCCTTCTCAATAGCGAAGCGCCCGGCGGACAATGGTCCGGCGTATTCGACTTCGGTAACAACAGCAGCTTTACGACTTCTCTGGGCGCTACGAACTATCCTTATGCAAACGCGCTTTTAGGCGATTTCCGAACCTACTCGGAATCAAGCGCGCGTCCCTTCACGAATCTAGTGATAAAGACGTTGCAGTGGTATGGGCAGGACGAGTGGAAAATGACGCGCAAGTTGACCGTTAACTACGGAATGCGCTTTGTCTATGCTTCGCCCTTCTACCAGCGTGACGGGCAAGGTTCAAACTTCGATCCAAGTCTATACAGTTCTGCAAATGCTCCGCTCCTTTACTTACCAGTCTGCGTCTCCGGGACATCAATCGTTGCGCCGACGGCTGCCGCCTGTGCAACGGCCAATAGGCGGGCGATTGACCCGCGCTTCCCGACAGTGTTCCTGACAAACACAAATCTGGTCGGCACGTTCGTTCCCGGAACAGGCAGTCTGACCGATGGCCTTGCCGTAGGAACTGACCCAAACACTCCGAAGGGATATAGGGTAACGAATCCTATCAGCTTTGAGCCGCGTCTGGGGTTCGCCTGGGCTTACAATAACAAGACGGTTCTGCGCTTGATGGCTGGCATCTATCACAGCCCGCGCGTCGGCGGCGGAACAACCGGAGGAAACCTAGTCAACAACCCGCCAGCGAATCGCTCCTTTGCGGTTGGTCCGTGCGCTGGCTGCACCATAGACAATCTTGCTAACGTCATAGGAGGCGCGCTCAACTCGCCGCCCGGGCTTAACGCCGTCGAAGTCAATTCCAAGATAACGACCATTTACAACTTCTCAGTAGGCTTCCAGCGAGACATAGGATTCAAGACCATAGTGGAAGCCAGCTACGTCGGCTCGCTAGCAAGACACCTGGGAGAGAGACGAAACATAAATCAAGTCCCGGACCTTGCGCACTTCATTGACTTGAATCCAAGCGCCGGTAACTGCGCTGTCACAACGCCCGGATGTTTCAGGAATCCATTCAGCGCAACGAGCGTAAACGGGCCGCACACCCTGGGCGTGCTTGCAGATAATTTCCTACGGCCTTACAGGGGCTACGGCGACATCAACGAAGTCACCTGGTCCGGCACGTCTAACTACAACGCATTGCAGGTTCAGGTGAATCGGCGCTACACGAGCCACTTCCAGTTTGGGCTGGCCTACACCTACTCTAAGACATTCGATTATGCCAACGACGATTCCGCAGATGTGAATAATGGTCGTCCCTACAAGGCATTCAACTACGGCCCTGCGGATTTTGATCAAACGCACATCCTGACGGTCAACTACATCTACGACATACCTAACCCCGGACGCCGTTGGGATAATCGCTTCGCCAGAGGCATCTTCAACGGATGGCAGATTTCAGGTACGACATCTTTCGCCACTGGCAAGCCGAAGGTGTTTGGAAGCGGAACGGGCTTGAACTGGACTTATGCGGGCACAGGCTCTGCCACAAACATCACAGACTTTACAGGCGGCGACATAAACGCGCGTCCAGTCCTTATCTGTGATCCGAATCGAAGACCTGGAACGCTTGCGCCGGACGGCTCGCCGTATTTAATAGATGTCTCGTGCTTCGCCAAGCCTGGCACGCCTGGGTCTATTGGCGGTCTGCAAAGAAACTTGATTCGTCTTCCCTCTATCTACAATACTGACGTTGCGCTCTTCAAGAACTTCAAATGGGGCGAGAATCGCGGCCTTCAGTTTCGCTGGGAGACCTACAATCTTTTCAACCACACGAACTACACGGACATTAACGGCGCTATGAGTTTCGACGCCAATGGTAATCAAACCACAACGACATTCGGCACGGCGCGCGCTGCCCGAAGCCCGCGCGTGATGCAAGTGTCACTGAGGCTTAATTTCTAAACGGGAGACAAGGGGTGAGCGATGCGCAAATCTATTACAGAATGTGTTAGCTTGGCGCAAATGTCACCGCAATCAACTCCCTAACACCGAAGAGTCCACATGAAATAACTTGCAAACAAAAGCGCAAGTTCTTCGTGTGGACTTTCTCGTTTGACAGCGGAAGGATTTTACAAGTGAGCAAAAACGGAATATCAAGGCGCGATTATTTGAAACTGATCGGAGCGAGCGCAGGCGCTGTCGCTCTTGCTCCTCATCTCAACGCTCTTGCGCAGAGCGCTGTTGACAAACCGCCGCAGGAGAGCGCTGCTGTCATAGCAGACCGCGAGCGGCGCATGAAGTGGTGGCACGAAGCTAAGTTCGGGATGTTCATACACTGGGGCTTGTACAGCGTGCTTGGTCGCCACGAATGGGCTATGGAGATGGAGGGCATTCCCGCGACGGAGTATGAGAAGCTTGCGAAGCAGTTTAATCCACGCCCGAATGCTGCGCGCGATTGGGCGCGGCTCGCGCGACGCGCTGGACAGAAGTACATGGTGATGACCACGAAGCATCATGAAGGCTTCTGCAACTTCGACACGAAAACGACCAACTACTGCGCGCCGAAACAAGGGCCTGGACGCGATCTTGTGCGCGAGTACGTTGACGCTGCGCGTGCTGAAGGTTTGCGCGTTGGCTTCTACTACTCTCTGATGGACTGGCATCACCCGGACGGCGCGCGTTGCGCTACGGATGAAGCCGCGCGAAAGCGTTTCGTCGAGTACATACACACGCACATACGCGAGTTGATGACGAACTACGGTAAGGTTGATGTTCTGTGGTACGACGTTTCGTGGCCGCTCGATGCTAAGGGCTGGGAGTCGGAGCGAATGAACAAGATGGTCTTCGAGCTTCAACCGGACATCATAGTCAACAACCGCAACAAGCTCGCGGGCGATTTCTCGACACCTGAGCAGCGCATAGAGGCTGCCGAAGCTGGACGCGCGTGGGAATCCTGCATGACCATGAATGACAGCTGGGGCTATCAACGCGCAGACGACGCATGGAAGACGCCGAAGCAGATTGTTCGCAACCTGATTACCTGCGCGCACGGCGGTGGAAACTATCTGCTCAATATCGGACCAAAGGCGGATGGATCAATCCCGGCAGAGTCCGTACAGATACTCAACGCTGTGGGTCAGTGGATGGACAAGAACGGTCGTTCTGTTTACATCACGGACATCTGCCAGCCGAACCGCTCCAGAAACGGAAGCTTCACTCGTCGCGGCAACACGCTCTACTTTCACGTTCACTTCTGGCCGGGCGGCGACAACCTGGCTTTTGCTGGTCTCAGAACCAAAGTCAAACAGGCGAGTCTGCTTGCGACAGGGCAACGGGTTGAATTCGAGCAGGACGATTATCATGTGCGCTTCAAGGGGCTTCCCGTTAAAGCGCCCGATTCGCCCGTGACGACTCTTGTTGTAGAGTGCGAGTCCGAGCCTAAGCAGGAGGAGCTATTCGTCAGAAGGCGTGAGCGCGGACAGGTTAACGTGAGTTAGATACGACGTTTTAAGAAAAAGGATATAGAACAAAGTGCGAATTACGATAAGGTTGTTGACGTGCGCTCTTTTTTGCGGCGTTCTCTTTTCCCACATCATCACAGTCTCACTTGCTCAAACGCAGAAAGCGCAGACTGCGATGCAAGCCGGAGTCACTGCCGAGCAGGAGCGAGACCGTCGTCTCAAGTGGTGGCGCGAGGCGCGTTTCGGGATGATGATTCATTGGGGACTCTACTCTGTGCCTGCCGGTCAGTGGAAAGGTAAACCCGTTTCGGGCCTTGGCGAGTGGGTAATGAATCACGCGCGGATTCCCGTAGCGGAGTACGAACAACTTGCGAAGCAGTTTAATCCTATAAAATTCAACGCGGACGAGTGGGTGCGCCTCGCTCATGACGCAGGGATGAAGTACATCGTCATCACTTCTAAGCACCACGACGGCTTCGCAATGTTCCATTCAAAGGTGAGCAAGTTCAACATAGTGGACGCCACACCTTTTCATCGTGACCCTTTGAAGGAGTTAGCCGCAGCCTGCCAGAAGTACGGCATCAAGCTCTGCTTCTACTACTCGCAGACGCAGGACTGGCACGAGCCTGATGCCGTCGGCAACGACTGGGATTTCAAGGACGAGAGCAAGAAGAATTTCACGCGCTACTTTGAAGAGAAGGTCAAGCCGCAGGTTACGGAACTCCTGACCAACTACGGCCCCATAGGTCTCATCTGGTTCGACACGCCGCGCAACATAACGCGCGAGCAGAGCCAGGAGCTTGTTGATCTAGTTCACAAGCTTCAGCCTGATTGTTTGGTGAGCGGTCGCGTTGGTCACGGTCTTGGCGATTACGATTCTGCTGGCGACAACCAGATAAGCGTCGGCCAGGTCAAGCGCGACTGGGAAACGCCTGTGACGATGAATGACACGTGGGGTTTTAAGAGCGACGATCATAACTGGAAGCCTGTGAACATTCTCATACAACAACTCGTTCAGGTCTCAAGTCGCGGCGGCAACTACCTGCTCAACGTCGGACCAACAAGCGAAGGTCTGATTCCGCAGCCAAGCGTCGAACGCCTCCAACAAGTCGGCCAGTGGCTCAAGGTCAATAGCGAATCGGTCTATGGCGCAATGCCCAGTCCTTTCCCGTATGAATTGCCTTGGGGATTGATTACGACAAAGCCGGGCAGAGTCTATCTGCACGTCTTCAACTGGCCGCAGAAAGAGCTTGTGCTCTACGGCCTGAAGAGCAAGGTCGAGCGCGCCTATCTCTTATCTGGAAAATCCAAACTGAAGTTCACGCAGCAACGGGACGCACAATCGGATCACTACGCGCTCA
>QHXM01000296.1 GCA_003222945.1 Acidobacteriota bacterium | reverse complement strand
TCAATCTCGACAGTCTTAAGATTAAAGTCTTCGCCCGAATGCGCGTCCACCATGCGGACATAAGCAGCCTTTTGTGCTTCCGTCTGCTGCGATGTGTTGATTGCAAAATAGTCGCCGGGGAAAAGCGATGTTGCGGCTATGAGTGCAACGACGCCAACGACGCCTTCCATCAGCATCCCGCCGTAGCCGATCACGCGCGCGTCCGTCTCCTTCGCAATCATCTTCGGCGTAGTGCCGGAAGAGATGAGCGCGTGGAATCCGCTGATAGCTCCGCAAGCAATCGTGATGAAGACGAACGGATAGACCTTGCCCGGAATGACCGGACCACCGCCCGAAACGAAAGGCGTCACAGCAGGCATGTTCAGATGCGGCGCTACGATAATCACGCCCAGAATTAGAAAAGCGACAGTGCCTATCTTTAGATAAGATGAAAGATAGTCGCGTGGACACAAAAGCATCCAGACGGGCAACACGCTTGCGATAAAACCGTAAGCAGCCATCAGTATAATGATCGTCGTGCGCGAGAACGTGAAGCTCGCTGCCCACGATGAATCGGCAATGCGCCCGCCGAGCCAGACGGCTAAGAGTAAACCGGCAACACCTATGACGCTCGCTTCCTTGATGCGCCCCGGGCGTATGCGATACATGTAAAACCCCATCATAAGCGCGAGCGGAATCGTGAAGCCGACTGTGAAAGTTCCCCACGGAGATTCCGCAAGCGCGTTGACGACGACAAGACCTAACCCTGCAAGCGCAATCACTACTATGAAGAGAATCGCAACGCCCGCAACAAGACCTGAGAGCGGGCTAATCTCCGTGCGCGCCATCTCCGCCAGAGATTTTCCGCGACGCCGCACGCTCCCGACAAGAATCATGAAGTCGTGCACAGCGCCTCCCAAACAGACGCCAATCACAAGCCACAATAGTCCGGGCAGGAATCCGAACTGCGCCGCGAGCACTGGTCCGACCAGCGGACCTGCGCCGGAGATCGCAGCGAAGTGATGACCAAAGAGTACCCACTTGTTCGTAGGGTAATAGTTGTGCCCGTCGTACAAAGTCTTAGACGGCACGGGGCGCGCATCATCAAGCGAGAGAACCTTCGCCGCTAAAAATGCGGAGTAGTAGCGGTAGGCTATGGCTATCACGCACAGCGCACCAATGATGATTGGCAGAGCGCTCATTCGATAATCCTCCTCATTGAGAGACTATCAAGCATGGGTCTTATTTTCTTACAATAGGGAGACGTACACCGGCCAAGACGCGAGCTACACAATAAACCCGCCTGCTCTTGCAAGGCAACTGCCGCCCTTCCGTATCAAGGACTTTCATAAGCTCAATCGGCAAATTTAGATTGATTTCATGTCGTATAGCGGTTAAGCTGAGCAGGTCGTGGGAGCATCCTCGCCGGATTTCTGCAAGAGCTTCCCGGCGAATTTTTCCCACACTGATACCAGGCCACCCATAAAGTGTCGCGGCGGTTTAGAAATTTTTGAATTTTAGGCGAACTGCCTAGAAGACTGACAGCATGTTCTGAAGCAGGCTTAACGTGGCCTCAGTAACCGGGTCAACTGCGGATGCACCCGAGGTTTGCATGTCGCCGGTAGCAGTTGCATCGGGACAATTCATTTCGCCGGTCGTTGCAGTCTGATTTAATGGTGGTGGTGGCGGCTGTACGTCGCCCGGATATGAAACGTCACCTGCGAAAACAGAGAAGGTGAACACCATCATCAATACTACTGCGGCGCAAAACTGTTGAAGTTTTTTCATTACTTTTTCTCCTAGTGATTTTTCTTGAAAACAGAAAAGTGGTCCGGTTTTACGACTTGGCAAAGCGCATGATAGCACTGTACCAAGCTGAAACATCATCCTGCGTATTATCTTGCAGAACAAAGAAAGGTATAATTCCCTTATGAATTTAACGACTAAACTTCTCCGAGACATAGATAACCCTGCTATTGACCAAGCGGAGCGAGCGCGACTGCGATGTCGGTTGGCAAAGCAACTGGAAGACTCAGGTGATTACGAGGCGGCGCGCACTGCTATGGGCGAGTTGTGGCATCGCATCGGAGACCATCCGCACGTTGAAGGTCTTGACGAGCGTACCGCTGCTGAAGTGTTGTTGCGCGCAGGCGCTCTCTCAGGCTGGATCGGCCACGCCAGTCAGATTGACGGCGCGCAGGAGATAGCCAAAGACCTTATCAGCAAGAGCGCGGAGACCTTCAAGGAGTTGAAGGCGTCGGAGAAGGTCGGCGAGGCATACGTTGACCTGGCGATCTGTTATTGGCGCGAAGGCGCTTTCGACGAAGCGCGCGTCGCGCTCGACGAGGCTCTCACTCAACTCGCGGACGAAGATAGCGAGCAGAAGGCGCGAGCCTTAATCAATAGCGGCATCGTTGAAATGCATTCGGGCAAGTTCAATGACGCGCTGCGTATCTTGACGGAAGCAAAACCCCTTTTTGAAAAGAGTCAGAACCATGCTGCCAAAGGCAGATTTCACGGGCAACTTGCGCTCGTACTGAAAAAGCTTGGCGTGGCGGAAGGGCGCGAAGACTACACGGATCGCGCTCTGGTTGAATTCGCTGCTTGCTGCTACCATCTGGAGCAGGCCGGGAACACGCATGGTCGCGCGGTCACCGAAAACAATCTAGGCTCGCTGCTCTACATAAAGGGAAAGTTCAGAGAGGCTCATGAACATCTTGATCGCGCGCATCTTCTCTTCACAAGTCTAAAGGATGCGGGAACCGCCGCGCAGGTCGAGGACACGCGCGCACGCCTGCTACTTGCGCAGAAGCGCAACGCCGAAGCCGAGAAGATGTCACGCGCGGCTGTGCGAACGCTTGAGAAGGGCGACGAGAACTCGCCGCTCGCGGAAGCGTTGACGACGCACGGCGTCGCGCTGGCTCGATTGGGTCGCTACGATGAATCACGCCTGACGCTTGAGCGCGCTATCTTCATCGCGTCTCAGGCAGGTGATAAAGAAGGCGCTGGTCTTGCTTCGCTCACCATTATAGAAGAGTTGAATGATCGTCTGAAGGTTGAAGAGATAGCCAACCTCTACGCGCAGGCTGACGAACTGCTCGCCGATTCGCAGAACCCGGACACGCTCGCGCGCCTGCGTGCTTGCGCCCGCCGTACTCTGGAAGCGGGACGCGCTCGCAACAGAGAGTCTGCGACGCCCAAATTTATCTACGCTGATGAACAGACCGTTGAACTACTGCGCACGGCGCACCGCATCTCTACGACGAATGCGCCCGTGCTGATAACGGGCGAGACGGGCACGGGCAAAGAACTCCTGGCGCGCATGATTCATGAATGGAGTGGGCGTGCAGGACAGTTCGTTGCTATCAACTGTGCCGCGCTCACAGAAACGCTGCTGGAGTCAATCCTGTTCGGTCACCGCCGAGGCAGTTTCAAGGACGCCGTTCAGGACCACATAGGAATAGTTCATCAGGCCGCAGGCGGCACACTCTTTCTTGATGAGATTGCGGAGTTGAATTTAGCGAATCAGGGAAAACTTCTTCGCCTGATCGAAAACGGCGAGGCGCAGGCCATCGGCTCGGCTGGTCCGGAGCACGTTGATGTGCGAATCATCGCTTCATCTAACCGCAACCTTAAAGAGTTGGTCGCGCAAAAAGAGTTCCGCGACGACCTGCTTTATCGTCTCAACACATTTCACCTGGAGATTCCTCCGCTCAGAAAACGACAGGAAGACATCTCGGCTCTGGCCGCGCACTTCGCCAAAGAGATTGCGGAGCAGCACAACCGCCAAGTCAGATTTACGCCCGACGCCATAGAAGCCATGCGACGGCTTCCGCTTCGCGGCAACACGCGCGAGTTGCGCTCCCTTATTGAGCGCACAGTGCTGACGGCTACTGACGGAACTCAAATCAACAGAGAGGCCGTGGAGGTTCTGGCGGCGAGGCAGACCAGTAAGGCTGCGCTTGACGATGCGTGGGCGGGGTGTTCGTTTGAGGAAGAGGTGCTGCGCTACGAGGCCAGCCTAGTAAAACTTGCGCTGGACAGTTCAAAAGGAAGTGTGACGCGCGCAGCACGTCTCTTAGGCGTCACTCACCAACGCCTCTGCTCTATGCTTCAGGGACGCCACAAAGATTTGCTTCAATCGAAGAAACCTACGCAAAAGCGAAAGCGAAGCATTATTCGTAAGTAGTGAATCGTTTGTTCGTAAATCGTAAATAGAAAAAGCGTGTTCTATCTATTTACGATTTACGATTCACGATTTACGAATCTTTATATTGCGCTTCGCAAGTGCTGCGACGAACTCGTCTAGAGGAATGCAAAGCTCTTGCAGGACTGCGCCCTTCTGTTTTGTCTCGCCGCGCGCAATCATCTGCGCAATTATAGAAGCAGGAAAAGCCGTCGTTCGCATCATCGCGCTCAAGCCCGTACTCTCATCAAAGCGATCAATTATGTCATAGCGAAGCTCGCGCTCTGCGCCTTCGGATACGCCGCGAAACTCCACGCGAATGAGAACCGCGTCAGGCTCGTCAGCAGGAAGATTACGCATCAACATCTCGCCAAGAATTTTTCTGGGCGTCGCGCGCACGCCGTCAATCTCTACTTCTTCGCTGCTCGCTAATCCCAGATCGACAAGCAGCCTGAACTGCTCGCAGTGGCCCGGGTATCGAATCGTCTTGTAGTCTAATTCCTGAACTTGACCGAGAAAGCTTTCAGGCAAAGTCGAAGTTCCGCCAGAAGTTTGAAACGCCTCCATCGCACCGAATGGCTGAGGGAATTCCAGTCGCTCTACTTCTGTCAATGAATCCACCTCTATGATTCGTCCCTTCCGTATCACGCGCGCACGCTCCACGTACTCGTTAATCAAACCTTCGATCGAGAAGATAAGCTGATAATTGAGCGGAGGCTTTGGCTGCTGAGGAAGACCGCCGACGCGAATGTGAATCTCGTCAAGACGCTCAAAGCGCGCCGCGCCATGCGCAACGAGAACCGAGACCATTCCGGGCGCAAGGCCGCAATCAGGAATGATGTTGACGGACGCGCGCCGCGCATCTTCATCCAGAGCAAGCTCATCTGCCACGACCCCGTTGTTTCCGCCCAGGTCGCAGAAGTTGGTGCGCGCTTCAATCGCCGCACGCGCCAATCTCAAGTTGTGATGATAGACGACGCAGCTTATCGCAGCATCATGCCCGCGCATCAACTCAATCACCTGCGGACTGTTCGTTACATCAATGTGAGCAGGTGTCAGCTTGTCGCTCTTAATTGTTTCTACAACTGCTCGTGCACGCTCAATGTCAAGGTCAGCGAGCGTGACCGCTTCAACATCCGCGCTGTGTGCTAAATCATAAGCCGCGCCAAGTCCCATTCGACCTGCGCCTAGAACAAGTATTTTCATAGATGAATCAGGAACGCGTAACTGTCTTCCAGCGTCTCTCCAAATATTCTGCAACGCGCGTGAGCGGGAAAGTTAAAAGCAGGTAGAAGATTGCGACCATAGGCCAGATCGTCAGCGGCGCGGCGTAGCGGCTCGCAAGCTCCTGACCTGTGCGGGCAAGTTCCGTTAAGCCTATGACTGAAACTAGCGATGAATCTTTTAGGAGCGCTATGCCTTCGTTCGTCAGCGGCGGCACGACGCGGCGAAAAGTTTGCGGCAGTATGATGCGGCGCATGGCTTGTGAGTAAGACATTCCAAGCGAGCGCGCAGCCTCCATCTGTCCTACGTCAATCGAGAGAATTCCGGCGCGGAAAATTTCAGAGATGTAGGCCGCGCAGTTTAATGTGAGCGCGATGACGCCGCTCGTCTTTGCAGGAATGTAGATGTGAAAGTAGGGCAGCACGAAATAGATGAAGAGTATCTGCACAAGCAAGGGCGTGCCTCGCACCACTTCGACGTAGAGGGCTGCCGGAGCAGCAATCAGGCGCGACGATTGAACGCGCATGAGCGCGAGAAGCAAACCTATGGGAAGCCCCAACGCCAGACTGATGAGCGCGAGTTGCGCCGTCAGCAAGATGCCCGAAAGAAAGAGAGGCAGCAGGCGTCGTGCTAAGTTGAAGTCAACTGTCTTCGGTTTAGTCTTGCTCGCCTCCTGCTCGGCTGCGCGCTCTGCCGCTTCGCCGAACCATTTTTCGTGTATCTGGTCGTACTCGCCCGTCTCCTTAATCTTCTTGAGCGCCGTGTTGACCTCGCGGACCAAATCCTCGCTGCCTTGCGCGAAGGCGATTCCAAACTTTTCGTCCGTGAAGCGATGACCGACGGTCTTCAACTCACGAAAACTTTTGAAGATCATGTACTTCAAAACGGGCGCGTCGCCGACAACAGCATCAATACGGTTGTTCTGTAGATCAAGAAGCGCGAGGTCAATCGTGTTGTACTTGGCAACCGTCACGCCCTCGCGTTTCTCAAGGTCATACTGAGCAGTCGTGTTTATCTGAACGCCAACGGTCTTGCCTTTGAGATCATCGGGCGCATTGATGCCTTCAGATTCGCGGCGCACGCAGATGAGTTGGCCTGAGTCGTAGTAAGGGTCGGAGAAGAGCATAGAGGCCGAGCGCTCCGGCGTGATCGTGACGGAAGACATAACGGCGTCGAACGTTCCGTTCTGCAAGGCCGGAAAAATTCCGTCGAAGCTCGCGTTTATGAATCGCGCTTTCACTCCAAGCTCGCGCGCAATCGCATTGCCAAGATCAATGTCGAAGCCTGAGAACTCGTTGCCCTCTACGGATTCAAACGGCGGATAGGTCGCATCTGTGCCTATGCGAAGCTCGCCGCTCTGACGAACGCGCTGAAGAGCGGACTGCGCGAGCGTGGAGACTGGAAAAAGGAGCAAGAGAAGAAGCGTCAGGGCTGTGCGCCGCGTTTGTTGGCTCATCATGTCGTGTCTCACTCTTCCTGTCCGAGATTGTCTCGCGTGCCTAAGTTCGTTTCGAGTGCGTTGCTTTGGAGTTTGTCTGCGTTGGGTTGCGCGTCCGCAAGAGGCTCGTCTTCCTGAAAGCTCTGCATGAAGGCGCGCGTCTCGGCTTTCTGCGGATTGCCGAAGACCTCTTGCGGCGTTCCGGCTTCTACGGCATGGCCGCCTTCAAAGTAGATGACCTGGTCCGAGATGCGGCGCGCAAAGTTCATATCGTGCGAGACGACTACGAGCGTCTTGCCTAGATCGTCGAGCGCGCGAAGCATACGCGCAACGCTCTGTATCAACTGCGGGTCGAGCGCAGATGTCGGCTCGTCAAACAGTATGACTTCAGGCTCCATCGCAAGCGCGCGTGCGATTGCTACGCGCTGCTGCTGCCCGCCCGAAAGCTGCGCAGGGTAGTGCTCCTCTTTATCAGCGAGTCCGACCTTGTGCAGATAATGGCGCGCGACATCTTCGGCCTCTTTGCGCTGCATTCCTTTAACGGTCATGGGGGCTTCCATGCAGTTGCCGAGCGCGGTCAGGTGCGGGAAGAGGTTGAAATTTTGGAAGATTATGCCTACGCGCTCACGAAGCCTTCGCGTCAATTCTTTCTCTTCGGCGGGCGTGAGTTTCTTATCCTCTGTGCCCGAAACTTCCACGTCGCCAATCTTCAGCCGCCCGCGATCAAATCTTTCAAGACGGTTCATGCAGCGCAGCATTGTTGATTTGCCGCAACCCGATGGACCAAGAATGGTCGTCAACTGCCCAGTCTGGATTTGAAACGTTGCGTGATTGAGCACGGTGTTTGATCCGTAGCGTTTGACTATGTCTGTGACTTCGATCACGTCCTGCTCCTGATTTAATTTTAGAATCCAAGATGAAACGGTATCTTGAAGCTTCACGCGCGTGCGGCGGAGCATATCAAAGGCAAAAGGTAAAAGGCAAAAGGTAAAAGTCAGCCGAGACTGCCCGCACACTTTTACCTTTTGCCTTTTTACTTTTACCTTGTTATGCTCCGCCGCGTCCCCTTAATTTTCAAATCATCATGCAAGAGCGCGTAGCTAAAACTCGGATAGTTCACGAGAACCTTGATACGGCTTTCGTCAATCTGGCGGCATTGTTGCGCTACCTGCAAGGGCGCGAGTTTTCGGGGCGCGTTCATGTTGAGTTGGATGAGTATGAGGCGGACGTTTTCCTGAATGCTAACGAGAAGCCGCGCGCGCGCGAAAAGGATCACGCGACGGGCAGGCAGGCCGAAGGCGAGGACGCGCTTCAACGTCTGCTCGTGCGAGCGCGCGAGCCGGGCGGACTCGTAAGCGTCTATGAGAATACAGTTGGAGAGACAGGCGAGGAAGATTCGTCTTCAGTCACAGATTCAGGCGAGACTGAATCTGTGACTGAAGTGGTGGGCGTAACGGATGAAGAGAGCGACCGGCTTGATCTTGTGCGCCTGAGCGGAGAGTTGATTGCAACCATCGAGCGCGCGGGCTTAAGTGCGGGCGCGGATTTTGTAAACATCTTTCGAGCGGTGCGAATTGAGATGGCGGACGATTATTCATTCCTTGATCCATCTGCGGGTCAGCTTGAATACGCAAACGGAACTGTTCGTCTTCGCGCTAGTCCGAGCGCGGGCGCATACGTTGCGGGCGTCAGCGAAGCCATGCGCCGCGTGGTTGATCGAATAGCCACAGGCCCGCGACGCGCGACCGTGCGTGAGCGCGTTGCATTGGAACTAGCAGTGCTGGCG
>QHXM01000295.1 GCA_003222945.1 Acidobacteriota bacterium | reverse complement strand
CGCGGGCGGGACAATGGTTGCAAGAATCTTAGGGTTCGTCGCCGTCACGTGCGCGACCATAAACGTCGTCGGCGGATTCGGAATCACAGACCGTATGCTTAAGATGTTCAAGCGCAAGGATGTGATGGCAGTGAAAGATAAAGAGACTGGAGTGAAGAACAACGGGGGAGGCGCGTGATGGAGCTTTACAGAACTTTATTCATAGAGTTCAGCTATCTCGTCGCTTCCATTCTCTTCATTCTTGGTTTGAAGGGAATGAGCCACCCTGAGACTGCACGGCGCGGAATGCACCTCGCAGAGTTCGGGATGCTTATGGCCGTCATAGGCACTCTGCTTCATCACGAGATCGTAAGCTACGAATGGATCATAGCGGGTCTTCTCGTTGGCTCTACCATCGGCGCGATGATGGCTATCTGGGTCCCCATGACTGCTATGCCGCAGCGGACCGCGCTCTCACACGCCTTCGGTGCATTCGCCGCCGCGCTCGTAGGCATTGCGGAGTATTACCAGCACGGCGCGGCCCTGGGTCAGGTGACGATGACGGCCTTATGCTTCGAGGTGATGCTTGGCGCTTTGACGACTACGGGAAGTCTTATGGCCTTCTCCAAGCTGCAAGGTCTGGTGCGCGGCACGCCTATGACGTGGAAAGGGCAGAACGTCTTTAACATGACGCTGCTCGCGGCAACCATTGGCTGCTTCGTCTATGTCTTGATTGTGCCGACGGCTGCGACCATTTTTTACGTGATGATAGGGCTGGCCTTCGTCTTCGGCATCATGCTTGTGCTGCCGATTGGCGCGGCTGATATGCCTGTCGTGATGTCTCTATTGAACTCTTACGCTGGACTCGCGGCTGCTGCAACGGGCTTCGCGCTCTCCAACAACGTTCTAATAATAGCAGGCACGCTGGACGGTTTCTCAGGCTTCATACTTTCAATCCTGATGTGTCGCGCAATGAATCGCTCGATGACGAACGTTCTCTTCGGCGCGTTCGGAAGCGCGGCGACTGCTGCAAGCACGGACGGGCAGCAGGGAGACATGCGCGAGATTAGCCTTGATGATGCGGCGGTCCAGTTGGCTTATGCGAATCAGGTCATCTTCGTTCCGGGCTACGGCATGGCGACCGCTCAGGCGCAGCACATCGTAAGAGAGTTGGCCGAGACGCTTGAGAAGCGCGGCGTGAGCGTCAAGTACGCGATTCATCCTGTCGCGGGTCGTATGCCCGGACACATGAATGTGCTCCTTGCAGAAGCGAACGTGCCTTACTCGTCTCTTTATGAACTCGAACAGATCAATCCTGAGTTTCAGTCAACGGACGTTGCGGTTGTCATAGGCGCAAACGATGTGGTCAACCCTGATGCGCGCGACAATCCGAAGAGTCCGATTGCGGGGATGCCAATCCTGGAAGTGGACCGCGCACGCTCTGTGATTGTTCTAAAGCGCGGCAAGGGCAAAGGCTTCGCAGGCATAGAGAACCCGCTCTTCTTCAAAGACAGAACAGGAATGCTCTACGGCGATGCAAAGGATTCACTAACGAAGCTCGTACAGGCCGTCCAGCACGCCTGAGTAGGTTTCAGTAGCTTTAGAAGCCATTTCCAAGGCTTTTGAAGCGATTTCCAAAGCTTTAGAAGGCTTTTCACTAGCTAGTGAAAAGCCTTCACTCGTTAGTGAAAGCCTTTCACTAGCCTCTGAAGCCCTCTCACAAGCTACTGAAAGCGTTTCACTCGATGGAGAAGACCTTTCACAACGCCCTCTACTAAAATTCAGAATTACTCTTTGGAGAAATAAATGCTTAAAAGATTCATACTGATTTTTGTCCTTATCACTTCGCTCACCGCGCCTCTGCCAGCAGTTTACGCGCAACGCAGCAGCAGGGCGACAACCGTAGCGACCGCTCCATCTTCGTCGCTTGCTACATCCAGAAAACTTGCGGACCAGATTACTGAGGCGCAGTTGAAAGATTATCTATACTTCATAGCTTCGGATGAGATGGAAGGACGCGACACGCCTTCGCGCGGGCTTGATACTGTTGCCAAGTTCATAGCGCTTAATCTCTCACGCTGGGGACTAAAACCTGCTGGCGACAACGGCACGTATTTTCAGCGCATAGCGTTGCAGCGCCTGCGCCTAGACCCTTCGACCACGCGCATGGAGATCAGCGGCCAAGCCTTCAACTTCGGCGACGACCTACTGGCCGCACCCGTTGAAGGAACAGCGAACGCGCCGCTGGTCTTCGTCGGCAACGGCTGGGTAATCAAAGCGAAGAACATTGACGCCTATCAGGGCGTGGACGTAAAGGACAAGATCATGGTCGTCGCGGGCGGCGGACTTCCCGCTGGCCTTACCTTCGCAGACCTTCGCGGCGGAAAGGCTGGCGTTGACTACATCACGCCTGACAATTACGCGGAGACTCACGGCGCTAAAGGCATGATCGTCATTCCTAACAAACAGACCTTAGACAACTGGAACAGGATTCGTCAGAACGCTGCGACGGCTGGCGCAATCGCGGTCGAGAAATTTCAGAAGCCAGGCGACACCCCGCACGTTCCCAGAATAACTATCTCAGAGAAAGCATTGAACGCTCTTATGCAGGGAGAGAAAGAGACCGCAAGCTCTCTGCTCAACCCGGACACTGCGAACAGCATCAAGCCGTTCGATCTCAACGCCGACAAGAAGGTGACGTTGACAGTCGCAACCAAAACCGATGAGGTCTTCACACAGAACATCGTGGCGAAAGTAGAAGGCAGCGACCCCGTGCTAAAGAATGAGTACGTAGCACTCGGCGCGCATTACGATCATGTAGGCATGGGAGCGCCGGGCGGTGGCCGTCGAGCCGATCCCAAAAGACCGAACGACATGATCTGGAACGGAGCGGACGACGACGGCTCAGGCACGACCGCGCTGCTCGCCATAGCCGAAACGCTTGCGAAGAATCCGCCGCCCAAACGCTCCGTGCTTTTCGTCTGGCACTGCGGCGAAGAGAAAGGCTTATGGGGATCACGTTACTTCACGGACAATCCGACCATTCCTCTTAATCAGATAATCACGCAGATCAACATAGACATGATCGGTCGAAGCAAGTTCGCGGGCGACACAAACCCGGACAACGCCAAACTGTCCGGCCCGAACGAAATCTTCGTCATAGGCTCAAAGATGATGAGCACGCAACTCGGTGAACTCAGCGAGAACACGAACCACGCTTATCTGAATCTGACGCTGAACTACAAGTACGACGATCCGAAAGACCCGAACCGCTTCTTCTATCGCTCGGACCACTTCAACTACGCAAGGAAGGGAATCCCTATCATCTTCTACTTCGACGGCGAGCATGAGGATTATCATCGTCCGGGCGATGAACCGCAGAAGATTGATTATCAGAAGTTGGAGAAGGTCACGCGCACAGTCTTCGTCACGCTCTGGGAACTCGCTAATCTGCCCGCGAGACCTAAAGTTGACAAACCTCTTCCGGCGGAAGTTTCAGGCAACTAGCGCGCGTTTCGTTTAGTTTCAGCTAGAAGAAAGAGAATTTCACCGCAGAGGACACAGAGGGCACAGAGGATTGTTAGAGATTTGATATAGCAGATTTCAAGCTTCAGATTTCTAATTCGATATTTCTCTTTATCTTCTGTGCCTCTGTATCCTCTGTGATTAATCCATCCTCTTTACCGGATAAACTCCAGTCCTATTTATCTCCATTCACCGAATCGCTCGCGTGCCTTTTCGCGGCGCTCGCCGAGGCGCTGTCGAAAGCTCAGGATTTGTTCGCGGCGAAACTCCAAAAGTCCCCAGATGAGAAGTATCAAAGCTCCTACGGAAATCAAATAAACCTTCAGAGGAATCTGCAACCAGTGAACGCTCGTCACGGTCAGCGCGACGAGTTCGAGCACGAGCGAGATGAAGCCTGTGATGATGGGCGCGCGTAATCTTCCGGTCAGGCCCAGAAATAGAAGCGCGAGCGAGGCGCAGAGCGTTGCCAGGTCGCGCGAGGGCGCGGGCAAATCCAGGAGCAAGCGATATTGCAGAGAGCGCATGACGAGCGGCGCGCAGAGAAGCAGGCTGCCAGCCCACAGGTGCAGCCTGGCGTCTGCTGCGAATTCCTTGATACCGCGGCGCAAAGAAATGTAAGTCACTACCAGGAGCAGTATGGCGATGGTTGTAGTGTAAACCTCCGCATCGTCGAGCGGGTCTAATCCAGCGCCCAGGCAAGTGAGAACGAAAGCGAGCGATAGAGTGTAAAGCCCTGCGCGAAAGTAGCGAACGCGCGACCGACTGCCCAGGCTCGCGCCGAGCAAAATCAGGCCGAAGATCAACGCCAAACGGGAGGGCACGTAAAGCGCGTTGTCGCCCACGCGAAGGTGAATCAACGCCTGAACTATTAGAAGTGCGGCGCAGGCAAAAGCGGCTGCGGCGTGCGCCCTCTCATCTACCTCGTCCAAATCGCGCGAGACAGCGTAAGTCCCGGCCAGAAGGACCAGAATCATGCTGTGTGTGATGGGGCCAGGCTCTGCGGCAGACAGGACCGGATAGATTAGAGCGGCGAGCACAACGCACACGGTCAAGCTCGCGCGATGAAGCGCCGCAGAAAGTAGGTCGCCTCTGGACGCGCGAGCCGCCAGACCGATGATGAAAGCCGTCGCCGCGATCACTAAAAGTTGAACCGCGCCGGAGAGCCTTAGCCCGTCGAGCAACAGAAACTCGGTCCAGAGAAGCGAGAGAGCGCCCGCCGTGTAGAGAATCGCGCGGCGATTTGTGTAGATGAATCTACCTGCGAACCACGCCGCGTAACCTGCAAACGCAAATAGCAGCATCGCAATGCTCGGATCGTAATCCCGCGCACGAAGCCGCAGGAATCCGGCGGCGAAGGATGGCGATGAGACTAAGCGCAAAGGCATGTAAAGAACGGGAGCGAGAGCCGCGCCTACGAGCGCGACGTGAGCGAGCGGATGCTCCCAAAGCTCAAGGCTTGTTAGAGAGGAAAGCTTCGATTGCGTGTTGCGTACACTCTGTTTCTCATTATCCACTTTCATACGCTCGCCCTCAGTCTTTGAGATGAAAAACCGAGAGAGGTGTAGGAAGACTAAAGAGAGCATCATCAGCGCGGTCGGGTAAAGTCCAACGGCGTCGCGGTCCAGCCGATAGATTAGCGTCCATGATGTTGCCACTGCTGCTGCGCACGTAAGATAGACGTAGAGCTTTTCATTGAGGAGCGCGGCTGTGAACGCATAGAGCAGCGTGCAGAGGGCGCAGACTATCCAGGCGCGCGCGTCACCTTCGATCAAGCCTGAGCGCGCAAGGAACCAGAAGTTGACGGGAACAAGCAGCGAGCCTATGAGCGTCAGAGCACGGCCAGTGAGAAGAAGCCGCGTGCGCAAGGTTGTCAACCAGCCGGAGATAGTGACGATGATTGTGCCGAGCGCGAGCAGCGCGGCCTGAACAATTGGTTCTTGAAGTTTCAGATAGAGAATGTCGCGCAGCCAGATGATGACGCCGACGACGAGCATAGCAGCGCCCGTGTATAGAAGCAGGCGTATGGTGTGCGTGTCTGCGAGCGTTTCCAGAAGCGCGCGGGGATGTTTAGTTTCACCAGCGCGCGATGCGGATGCGCTCGTCTGCGAAGCGTTGTGCGTGCGGTTTAATATCTGACTTTCAGGCGCAAGATTCCTCGCTTCCTGCCCCTGCGGCGCAGACTGTTTCGCTGCACTGCCGTTGATGCCTAATTGTTCGCGCAACTCTTCGCGCCTGCGCTCGTAACTTGCGCGCAATCTTTCAGCCTGCTCCGGTCCAACAATGCCGTCAATTTCCCAGCGCCGTAGCTCTGCGAGTAGAAAGTTGAGACTACGAATCTCCTGTGCGGGCGTGTCTGCGAGCTTAGAGCCGCAGGAACTGCAAGAGGTGGCCGCAGGTGAAAGTTCAGCGCGGCAGATAGGGCACTGTTGGTGTTCGGAAGATGTAGGAGAGGATTGCATAAGAGCTTTGCAGGCAACCTCAGAACTTCTTTCGTCGCTCGCGCTCTGCGACGAGGCGGCGATATGCTTCCGAGCGTCTTAACCCAAGCTCGCGCGCGGCTCTCTTCAAAGCTGCGCGATTGTCCAACCCTTTACTTTCAAGATCGGCAACAAGCGTTGCGATGTCTGCTTCAGGTTGATTCGATGCAGATTCAACTTCGATTCGCGCGCGGGCGATGAGCAGCACCATCTCGCCGCGCGCAGAATCTTCCGCAGAGAATCGTTCAATCAGTTCGCTCAAACGCCCGCGCACAATCTCCTCGTGCAGCTTGGTCAACTCTCTGGCAACAGTGGCTTCGCGTTCTCCTAAAATCTCACGCGCGTCCGTGAGAGCCTGGCGAATGCGATGCGGAGCTTCGTAGAAGATTAAGGTTGAATCAATGGAGCGCAACTCTGCCAATCGCGCTCGCCGCTGTGTCATGCGCGCGGGCAGAAAGCCTGCGAAGAAGAACTCGTCCGTTGGAAGACCGGAAGCGATGAGCGCTGCGACAAATGCGCTCGGACCGGGCACGGGAACTACTCGCACGCCGCGCGCTACTGATTCGTTGACAAGACGAAAGCCCGGGTCGCTGATGCCCGGAGTGCCTGCGTCCGAGACGACTGCGACGTTTCCACCTGTCTGCAACATCGTGCCCAACTCTGCTGCGCGCTCGCGCTCGTTGTGTTCATGATAGCTCAGCATCTTTGTTTTGATGCTGTAATGGTTGAGAAGTGTTCGCGTGTGGCGCGTGTCTTCGCAGGCGATTAGGTCAACTTCACGGAGAACACGAAGCGCGCGAAGAGTTATGTCTTCGAGGTTGCCTATGGGCGTCGCAACAAGATAGAGCGTGCCTGCCATGACTGTATATTCTGGCATCAAGACGTGGAAAAGGCGAAAGCTTCAGCCTACCTTCTTCGAGTGAGCGAGGCTTTCATGTCTCTGAAGGCGCCGGGACTGCGTTTACACGCGCGCTTTTCAACCTGTGCTTAAGAATCTTCTGAAATGAAGTCTCACGCGCGCTTCTAAAAGTTGAGTGCGCGTGCCTGTTCTCTCAATCACGTGCCATTGCGGTATGCCTTCGCGTGAGCGCAGGAGCAGGAGCGATTCGTTTGCGGAAGCGCGACCGAAGTGGCGTATGTGTGCGCAGGCCAGAGCGTTGCCGGGAACGACTCCGTCGCGCGGCGCGCGAGGCCAACCCGCTTCAATCATCAGCTGACGAACGCCGGATTTCAGAGTCAAAAGCTCTCCGACCATCGTCGAGTTTCCGACATCGAAGCGATGTCCGGACTTCTTCATAATCTGAACACCTGCGCCCGCGCGATTGGCTTCGCCCGCAAGAAGCGTGAAAGTTTCAAATAGCCACTCGATTCCGATGGATCGTGCCTTGTCATTCGATGCGCGCAGACGCAGGTATTCTACAAGGTCGCCGCGCCCAGCCACGCGCGCGCGACGCTCGGCCTCTGCAAGAACCTGTGCCCATTCTTCGTCCAGCTCGCTCATAAAAATGTCGTGAATCGTTTGTTCGTAAATCGTGAATCGTAAATCGTAAATAGAAAGAACGCAGCCTTCTCTATTTACGATTTACGATTCACGATTTACGAATGTTATCATGCCCGCTCATTTCGTTGTTACCTTTGGCGCGCGGCAGAGGCGGGCTGAAGATTCGCGCTCGGCTTTATATTAAGGGCGGGCGTGATTAGAATTCTTCGAGAGCGCACGCGCTCAGAGCACGCGATTGCCGCACAGTCAAATCTATCCGAAAGGCTTTTATGATTAGACGAAACTCAGGCACTTTCACCTCTACGCTTATTCTTGCCATTGCATTACTCGTAGCCCTCGCTACAGCACACGCTCAGGAGAGTAGTCCTGCGTCTGACGTTCAACCCACAGGCCGCGTGAACGACTTCGCTGGCGTTCTTGACCAGAGCGCGAAGGAGCGCATAGAGAACATTCTGGCGAATCTGAAAGAGCGCGGCGGAATAGAATTCAGCGTCGCGCTGGTCAAATCAACCGAAGGCAAAGACATCTACGACTATTCGCTTCAACTCTCGCGCGCGTGGAAGATAGGCTCAATGCAGAGCAGAGATAAAAGTCTTCTGCTGGTTATCTCTACTGACAACGGCAAGTTCATGGCGCAGGTCAGTCGTGGCTTTAGAAGCAGTATGCCAGACGGACTCATAGGCGATATGGGCACTCGTATGCAAGCGCCTATCGGCAAAGGCAATTACAACGAAGCCTTGACGAATGCTATAGAGACCTTCATCAAGCAGATGGCCGAAAAGCAAGGCTTCAACATCGAAGGCATAGACCAGCGGCCTACGACTGCTTCCGTTCAGACTCCGCAAACTACGACGCCCGCGTCGCCTGCGACAGACAGTCTGCCGAAAGAGTCTGCGACTACTGTTGCTGAACCGACGCCCTCGCCGGAAGCAACTGCGAAAGAGCCTGCGACGAAGCAGACCAGAGAGGCGCAACGCTCGCTCCGTGAAGTGTTCACAAAAGATAGCGGGACGAAAACAGATGCGTCGCCGGGCAACACGCAGGACAAGACAGAACTCAACGCGCTTTTACAACTCCCGACAGCAGAGCGCATAGAGAAACTGAAAGCCTTCATCACAGATCATCCGCAGTCCGACTTAAAACCTTTCGCAGTGGAGTTGCTCGTAAGCGCTCACGCCGCGCTCGGAGATGAAAAGTTGCAGGCCGGAGAGATTGACGGCGGCCTTGCGGAGTTTGAAGAAGCTATCACGCTAAGCCCTGACAAGATGTCTGACTCGCTGTTCGTCAAAGTCGTCTCGCAGATACCAATCAATCTCTACATGCGAGGCCAGCGCACAGCATCGGGCGACGCAGCGCACCTGATAGAAGCGAAAGTTAAAGACGACCCGAAGCGCCTGCTCGCGCTCGCAGGCTTCTTCCTGAGCGTGGAGCAGGCGGACGAGGCGGCGCGCTTGAGCGAACTTGCATTGAAGCTTGCGCCGGACATGGCCGCCGCTCATCAGGCGCTCGGCGCGGCTCGCCACATCGCGCTTCGTCTTGACGACGCCGCTGCGGAGTACGCACGCGCACTCGAACTTGACCCGAAACTCGCGCAGGCGCGTAGAAGCCTTGCGGATTTACGACGCGCTGCGGGCAAGACGGAAGATGCTCTGGCTCTTTATCGTGAGCAGTTGACGGCAGACCCTTCGGACAAGAGCGCGCGCGCAGGCGTAGTGCTCTCGCTTCTCGATCTAGGAAAGAGAGAGGAAGCCGAGCGCTCGATGGACGAAGCTCTTAAACAGGACGCGAAGAATCTTCCGCTACTCGTAGGCGCGAGCTACTGGTACGCCGCGCACAATGAAGCTGCACGCGCGCAGGAACTCGCAACAAAAGCAATCGGGATCGAGCCGCGCTATACGTGGGCGCACATTGCTCTGGCGCGCGCGCTCGTCTTACAACGAAAGCCGCTCGAAGCAGAGCGCGTGCTTCGCTTCGCGCGGACTTATGGAAGATTCCCTACGCTCGATTACGAACTCGCAAGCGCGCTCGCAGCCTCCGGCTCTTATGAAGATGCTGCCGCAGAACTTTCGCGCTCGTTCACTATCAAAGATGGGCAGATTGAAACGCGCCTTGCCGGGCGCACCGAGATGCGCGCCGCAAGTTTTCTGGAACTTCTCGCGCCCGAACGCCGCGCAGGAATCTTTCAACCAGCAGCCGCAGACACGGAAGAAGGCGCGCGAGTGCTCAAAGGTCTTCTGGAATTCGCATCAATTCTAAATTCGGCGGAAGGAAAAGGCGCAAGACTTGACTCTGCACTGCTCGCAGCCGCGCAAGCTGATTTCCTCTCAGGCGAAGACCGTATGCGCGCCTTTCGTCAACTCTACATGGCGAGTCGGCTGCTTCAACGCGGAGTGGAATTGCAAAGGGTTGCCGAACTGTCTGAAGCTGCATCGAGCGGGGTCGAAGCCGCGCTGGACACGGCGGAGGCAACCATCGCAGTGATGGCGGATGAGTTGCGCGACGCGCGAACGCAGGCAATCAACTCAGGCCAGGTCATAAGCCTCCCTGAAATCCCGCGCAACGTTCTTGCAAACATCCTGCGCGGTCGCATAGAAGATTTGATCGCGTGGGCGCTCTTTAATCAAGACAAGGCGAGCGATGCGCTCACGCACTTGAAGCGAGCAATCAGCGTGCTGCCTGAAAATAGCCCTTGGTGGCGCGCGGCAGAGTGGCACTTGGGCGTAGCGCTCGAAGCGACAGGCAATCGGCAGGATGCTCTCGCGGCTTACATAAAGGGCTACGACCCTGCTCAACCTGACCCGGTGCGCCGCGCCATAATCGAAACGCTCTACCGCAAGGTGAACGGCTCGCTCGATGGTTTGAACGATAAGATCGGACCTGCTCCTTCGACTTCATTAAACAGGGAATGAAGAAGTATCCAAACATCAGCGAGACTATTAAGAAGAAAGAGAAGCA
>QHXM01000270.1 GCA_003222945.1 Acidobacteriota bacterium | reverse complement strand
AGTTTTAGGATCAACTGGATGCTTAATGCCGCACTGTTCAGCAATCGCAATTGTCAAATCGATAGGGAGAAGTGGAAACTGCTCACGTATGTCATTTTTACGTTTATCTTTTTCCGGTTTATTCGGGGAAGATAACGGAAAATCAACGGTGAGAAAGTAATCGCGCTCTAGCTTACTAAGTAGCTCATACTGACGTCCGACAGTCATCCCAAAGTCGCGGTTTCGCTGGCCTTGTGTCGCTGGTAAATCCTGCACACGAATCCAGGGTTTGTAATCCAAGCCAGTACCTTGCCCGCGACCTTCTTTTAGGCGCTTGAGATCAATTTTTCGTATCGCCATGCGAGTCCCAATGTGCATATCCGTTGACGGTATAGTCACCGTCGCCCCTTTACTAAGAGTTTTGTAGGCTTAGGCAAAGAGAATTGAGCCTGTAAAAATTATGTTGAAGCGGGTGAGAGAGGCGAGTACAATGCAAACAGAGTTTGATGTACACAAATACTCTCTCGCCTGATAAGCGAGTTACCGAACCGGCCTGAAGCGACGGGCGCCAACCTAGATCGCTTCGGGCCTTTTATTTTGGAAGCGCCCGCAAACTCGCCTTACTCAGACGCTTCCACAACTGCGCCTTACACGCAGTTGCCAGCTAGTAATCTGACTGCCATGATTCTTCCTCTACAAAAGAGAAATCTCCGTCCATCCCTTAATTTTAAGGGATGGAGCGGTGTTACGCAGTTTATCCAGATCTTATCCTTAGCCTTATTTGTAGATCGATTCAAATAAAAGCACTATTTCAGCCTTCCTGCTGAATAACATATTTAGCTTCTCTAATATGGTCGTTTATAAACTTTTCCACGTCAGAACGGAGTAGTCTAATAGAGCGGCCAAACCTGATTCGCGGTACAATGTTTGTGCCCGCGCCACCCTGATACCAAGTTTGTAGTGCCAATCCGCTCCTTATAGCCGCTTCCTTAATTGTGCAGAATTCCTTCTCTTCTTTCTGCTCTTTCATATACCTCTTATATCTCAATTTTCTCAGTTTTGATTAGCCCGATTAGTGTCATTAATTTCCGGCAGCAAAAATTTATTCGCATCTCCTGCTTTGCTATAACACTGGCTGCAATGCTCATAAACAAGGATCTATAAGTCCCGCCATGACAAGCCAGCCATACGCAATTCTCTTTTGAATGTTGATTCAGAAATACCCATCTTAGAAGCAATCTCTTTTTCGGTCGGTTTACACTTGTGCAGTTTCCGGTATACACGCACCTCTTTCCTCATCCTGCGGCAGAAGGCATCAGAGTCAGGATATCTGCTAGTACCATGTGGACGCCCTCTGGGATTTAACCTCTCTAAAATGCGATAGGCATCGGAAAAGAAACGGTTAAACTCCGGGAGAAAAGATATATGCACTTCTGGCAAACCACCTACAAATACCAATCTAGGTTGTTTCGGGTGCCAGCGCTCTTCAAGATACAGAGTACTAGGGTGATATGGGGTCAGCGGGTTTGAGGCAGTTGTTTGCAGCGCCTCTATAGGACAATCGAATATTCGAAGCCTCCATATCTGGATAATCTCAAGATGAGAATTTTGCCAGTATTTAGGAGGAGTGGAATACTGAGACGGATCTGGAATCTCGTATTTTGGTGGATAGGATAGCGGGCCGGTTGGCTTTATTTTTACCCCGAAGGCTTCGACCGTGTATTTCATAAATCTCTCAATAGGTGGGGTACGGAGATTAACGTATTCTACACCATTAAAAAGTTTTGAATAATACAATTCTCGAGGGCCACTTGGCAGATCGAGTTCTTCAATAAGCTTTTTGACCCCCTCAAAGGTTGGACGAATTATATAAACAGGAAGATAGACACTAAGTTTGTAGACTTGCCAGTTATCTCTTTGAGGGTAAAACATTCGAGAGTTAGACACTTTTTGTATGCCACCTCCTAGCTCCACAAGTTGGCTTTGGCCTTCGAATCTTACTTTACTGCCAGAAAGCCAAAGCATGATTTCGTAGAACTCATCATCATCAATTTCATCTGGATCTTCTAGGAGCATAAGATATTATGTTAGAACTAGACGAGCGCTATTTCCATACCTGCTCTCTTCGTGTTGCAAGATAGTTCCAGAGCATGTAGTAACGTCCGGCCAGCTTAACATCACCTTGCATTCTGAATTTTTCCCATTCCTCATATGCGAAGTTTAATGCTAAATCAACTGAGTTTTGTAACGAAGGAAATACCTTTTTTGTGATTGGACCGGCATAATCTAGAATTTGGGTACCATCTACATCTGTCATAATCCAATCTGCACATTCTTTCGCCCACATCCGTCTATACATAGTACCTATGCTATTCCCTGGCCAATTCATCTCGCTTACGAGATATTTACAGAACTCGTCTCCCACAACGATCCGCGGAAATTGAGCTCGCTCGCTTTCGAGATGATATGCTTGATATAGCGCAGGCCCATAAATTTCACCCCTAAAAAACTCACCTGCAATTCCTACATCTATCCCTCCACGACAGATAATCTTTTCTGCGAGACCTATTAAAAATGTACCTGCGCAACCCAATAGTAGATTATGAATACTTGAGATATTGAGTCTGTCAGATCTTTCCATTAACGGAACGTAATAGATCATCGAATCGGAAAACCCTTGTTTTTTAACCTCTGATTTCATAAGTCGTTCAAGCATTTCGGCCTGTTCGGAATTTAGCTGCGAAACTTTGGGCGGCTTGTAGGTGGCAAAAGTGTCAAAAAACTTTCCAAACATAGTACGGTATTCATCTATTACCCCGAAGGTCTCTCGCCACTGCTCAAGAAAGATTTCTTTTTGTTCGTTGCTATGAGGAATTGCAGTGATTTGGCTGAGTTTATCTCTTTGACTAAGAACGTCGATAAAAGCAAGGGCATAAAAACCAGTAGTAATTTCCCTCTTGCTGTTAGATTTATTTCCACCTAATTTCGAACTACCTTTAATGGACTCTTTGGATGGGTGTTTCTTCTTTTTCATGTTCCTAATATACTCCAAAGTAAAAAACTGAATGCCTATACCGAAAGCGTTAATAATAGTTGGTACCACGTAGAGATACTGTAATTTATGTATCTTGACATGATGCTCTATTGTTAATTATTAAATCTCCGAGGCACAAGAAATGAATCACGAGTTTCATCGTTATTGTATGCAAGAAGCGATTGATCAATCCAGACGATCAGTTTCCGAACCTGAGAAAATTAGCCCCTTGGTGGGCGCAATTCTCGCAAAAGGAGAAAGTATAATTGGGCGTGCCTATAGGGGAATGCCTCCACACGTAGCAGGCCATGCAGAATTCTGCTTATTAAATGGACTCGAAGAGAAAGGTTTTCAAAGGGAGAATTATTTCGGCTCAACTTTGTATACGACGTTAGAACCTTGCACTTTTCGAGGTAGAGATAAAAAGTCGTGCGCAGATCGCATAAGAGCATCAGGTATCAGTCGTGTAGTAGTTGGAATGTTAGATCCAAATCCTTACATCCTTGGAAATGGGATCTTGATCCTTAGGCAACTCAATATTGAGGTTGAGCTCTTCCCACCGGATATGATGGCTGAAATAGAGAATATTAATAACAGCTTTCTACATCAGTATGGTTGGTCAAAAGGTGAGGAAATCGATTCCGGCACTTTCCCGAATCTAAATAATTTATGTGGCAAGTGGATAGTTGAAGCCCCACTACCTGATGGTACGATAATAGTCGATGAAGTATATATACAGCGTCGAGTTGCTAACCGCCTTTATGGAGTTCAGATTAATCTAAATGCACAGATTGAGTCCTTGTTCTACATAACTTATATAGACAAGGGAATAGTTAACTATACCTTTAGATCCAAATCCAATTCCCCTAATGGACTTGATCATGGGACCGGCATGGCCGTGTTTAAGAATGACAATGAGGCAATAGGTTACGGAGCCTCTCGTGGAGCAGTAGTAGGCGAAATCCCTCAACTCCTTTCGTTCAAGATTCGTAGGAGCGAGAATTAAATATGCGTCAACCTTTGAGACTTGGCCATGAGATTACACCGATAAAAGAGAAACAAATGAGAACCAATTTCACACAGCATTTGACAGATCGGCAAGTTACCGAAATAGTCCATATGCTTGAGGAACTAGACCCGCAAAGTCAGACCCTGATGCAGGGATTTTGCCCAGCTAGAGAAAATACAAAGATTCCTCGGACAATGGAAAGCCAAGACCGGCAATCTGTAGTAGGGTTGTTCAGCAAATTGAGCGGACTTACGCCACCCGTTCTTCAGTTTTAGATCTACTTATAATCAGGCGCAATAATTCCCGTGCCTCAGCATCTGGTTCGATCAAAATCGCTTTCTCTAGCATTATCTTGGACACATAGTTGTCATTTGCTGCTGCGAGGGCTTTACCAAGAAGAAACAAAGTGTGGAATTCTACTTCTTCACTCATCCCGACTGCTGCTGCCAAGTATATTGTAGCTTCTACGATATTGCCTTCTTGGAGCAGACATTCTCCCAGCAATTCTAAAGACTTAGGGAATGGAAATGCGTAGACCCCTTCTCGGAGCGTAATAACTGCCGTGGCCAGGTCTCCCTTCTCCCAGGCATCCCACGCGGCGTCATAGCAATGAATCGCCCACGCTATTCTCCCGCCAACACTGAAGTCCTGAGAAGCCGCAGGATGCACTCTTTTAAGGAACTCATACATTAACTAGAATGCTCTCCACCTGGCGATTAGCCACTTGCCGTTACGGTTCACAAAGGTAAACGTATTATTAAAGCTCTTGAATTCTCCTCTGAGGGACTCGTACTTAACTACTATGGTTAGTACCGGCGCTTCCTGCCTAAAGCTTAATTCCGCCTGTTCGATCTCAAATCCCTTGACCATTGGATCAGGGGAAACGCTTCTAAGGAATCTGTCTCTGTCCCACTGACGTCCCTGCAACGCATAGAACATGAATTGGTCATCAAGCAGGTCTCTCAGCAAGGTTTGTTTACCCCGCACCCTGGCTTCAATCGCCTGGCGTACTATCCCTTTGAGTGAATCCACGCTAATGCTTGAACGGTCAATGGGAGGCTTCATGGCAGGTACATGGAACATTTGCTCGTACGTAGGCGGAGGAGGAATGGGTTTAGCCTTCCCTCCGAGCAGAACCTCAACGCGGTTAACCCTCGCGTACCTGAGGGGGAGGATGTAACTCATTACAAAATCTTGGTGGAGAATGAGACCGTAGCTCTCACGAATTACCCCGCTCTCGTAGGGTACATTGTATTTCTTCAGGTAAGGGAAGATGTCCGTGACGCGCACGTTCA
>QHXM01000294.1 GCA_003222945.1 Acidobacteriota bacterium | reverse complement strand
GATATGAGGAGCGTGCTTGCGATTAAAGGCACATCTAACAACTCATTGAACGCGAGCGCGAGTTAGCGTACCTTTCATGCTTGACTAACTTCTGTTTGCGGCCTCTCGCGCCGCGTTAATTCGGGCGTTATCTACATACGGTAAATGCACATTCGCCTTAACGCCAGCATTGAACTTCTCAAAAGCACACTTGGCTTCATCCTCTGACTGATGAAGAAAGATAACCACTCTGACATTGCCTTCCGTCGAGGACCACAATAGCGGGCGCATTCGTCCGGTCAAATCGAGCTTACACGGTTTCATAACGAGCTTTTGGAGTTTCATCTGCTCTTAACGAACATTCCGTAACAGGTTTTGTAGTTTCCATAGCAACTTTTACGGTTTCTGTAGCAGCTTTTGAACGTTCCGTAGCAGCTTTTCTAGTTTCGTTAGTAGCTTTTTGGTTTTCGTTAGCAGCTTTCGGATGTTCCGTAAGAGCTTTTTGGTTTTCATTAGGAGCTTTTGAAGTTTCAAAACCTGCTACGGAAAACCCAAAAGCTGCAAATGAAAACCGAAAAGCTGCAAATGAAACTAGAAAAGCTGCTACGGAATGTCCAAAACCTCTTACGGAAACAGCAAAAGCTCTTAACGAAACTAGAAAAGCTCTTATGGAATGTTCAAAACCTCACATTTTCATGCCGTTCGTACCAAATTCATGCGAAAATTTTGATGCAAGGGCAAAAAAGTGCTTGAAAATCGCTTGAATTGGCATATACTCCGCTTGCTCTGAACTCGCGCTAAATTTTGGTTCTTCACGAACCTTTTACAATTGAAGGAGGTAAATCCAATGCCACGTATAAGACGTAGCTCAGCGGCTATAGCCAAAGCTATTGTGCGATCCAATAACCTAAAGGCCATCTCTCCGCCACTGGATTTAGGTGGAGAATTGACCGTCGAAGCCTTCGACCAACTAATCGCAAGAGCACAGGAAGCAGAAAACGACTATAACCAGACCATAGCCCTTCTGGACGAAAAGGGTAATAATCTCGACGCGCTGTTGAAGCAGGTAAGCGAGATGACCGCGCGTATGCTGGCAGGCGTCGCGGCAAAGCATGGGAAGAACAGCAACGAGTATGAAATCGCAGGCGGGACGAGACCTGTGGAGATTAAGCGTAACAAGGGTGGCAATAAGGGCGGCAAGAGCGGCGGCAATTCCTAAAGGAAACTGCTCTGATTCACACACGGCTTCGAGCCGTGTGAATAAGCAAGCCCCGAAAGTTTTCCAACCGTTTCAACGGTTTCCACTGTTCGCGGTGTGTCATCACCACATAAACCGTTAAAGCGGTTAGAAGAGTTGAAAAGGCTCGCCCGTGTCAAACGGCTCGAAGCCGTGTGTGAATTAGAGCGAGCCATACTTTTAGCTGTGCCCGTAAATCCTCATCACTTCGCCTGCGGTTGCTTGCCCGCATCTCTCTCCGCTACAATCTCCGTTTCCAATTAGTAGTCGGTAGTCGGCAATCAGCCTTCGGCCTTATTGACTCGTCACCGACCACTCAACCATTGATTCGGAAGGTTCTGAAATAATGCTCAAATTTTTAAGCAAGATGGAGCGCACGCGCAGTTTGATTATCGTGGGCTTCGCAATCCTTATGGCCGTAAGCCTTGTTGTTTTCTATGCGCCCGGTCGCAACGCAGCCTCGCGCGCTTCGACGGACACGGAAGTCATCGCAAGCGTAGGAAGCGACGACATCACGGTGGGCGATATGACAAGCCGTTTGGCTGCCAACGGCGCTGACCCCTCTATGTTGAATCGCCAGCTTGCGGAGCTATTCCTGAAGCAACTAATTAAAGAGCGCGTCGTCGTTCAGGAGGCCAAACGGCTTGGCTTTACGGCTTCCGACCCGGAGGTCGCCGCACTCATACGCGAATCCCATAAAGACTCTTCGGGCAAGGTAGATGTTCAGAGTTATATGGATAAGGTCGGCGACGTTGCGCGATACGAGAACGCAGTCCGCGATGAGATCATAGGCGATAAGCTTCGCGCTTTCGTAACGGCTGGCGTCACGGTCTCCGAAGAGGAGATTCAGAAGGATTTCGTTCGCAATAACACATCATTCAGCATAGTATATGTCCCGGTCACGGTGGATAAGCTTGCGGCGAAGATTAACCCGACGGACCAGGAACTGCGCGACTATTACGAGCAGCACAAGACGGACTACAGAATCCTTGAAGCGCAGAAGAAGATTCGCTACCTCTTCATAAATCAGGCAAAGATAGGCGAGAAGCTTCAGATACCGGACGCAGAGTTGCGCGCCGAATACGACCGTCTCACGCCAGACCAGAAGCAGGGCGGCCATCGCGTGCAGCAGATAGTCTTAAAAGTCGCAGACCCGAAACTGGATGCGACCGTCCAAGCGAAGGCGGAGGAGCTTGCAAAGCAGGCGCGCGGCACTACGGGCACTATGACCGAGGATCAGTTCGCGGACCTTGCGCGCGGTCATTCGGAAGACCCCGCGACTGCCAAAAACGGAGGACTTGTCGCGGGCATAGTCAACAAGAATCCGAACAAGCCGGACGATCCTTACCAGCGGACGTTTGAAACGGAAGAGGGAGGAATCTCCGGCCCTATCAAATACGGCAACGCTTACTACATCCTGCGTCGCGGCGCTTCAGTCCCGAAAACATTTGAAGACGCGAAGAAGGAGTTGGAAGTCTCCTTGCGCAATCGTAAGTCTTACGCAGCGGCAGCCGCGCTTGCTCAGAAAGCGGCAGACCGTGTGAAGGAGACGAAGGATTTACAAAAGGTCGCTCAGGAGTTGGCACAGGAAGCCAACATGACGCCCGCAGACATGGTACGTGAGACGCCGTATGTCGCGCCGGGCGACGACGTGCCGAACATAGGAAGCTCCCAACAATTCGAGGACGCGATCAAGCCGCTCGAAAACCAGCAGGACGTTGGAGGCGTCACGCCCATAAAGGACGGATTCGCCATCCCAATGCTTGTGGATAAGAAGGAGCCGAACCGGATTCCTGATTTTGAAGAGGTCAAGGATAAGGTTCTAAAAGATGTTCGCCAAGCCCGCGCTAAATCGCAACTAGAAGAGACTGCGCGCAACCTTGCGAACAGCGCGGGCAATGCAAACGATCTAAAAGCCGCAGCAGAAAAACTCGGACTCGAAGCCAAGACTCAGGACACATGGTCAGCCAATATACCCCTGGGCGAACTCGACATCCCTGATGCAGGCAAAGAGGCAATCTTCAACCTGAAAGAGGGCGAAGTGGCGAAGACTCCCATCAAGTCAGGAAACGATTTCGTCGTCGTCGGCGCGACCAAGCGAAAGGAAGCGGACCTGACGCAGTTCGCTCAACAGCGCGACACAATGATGCAGAGCGCGCTCACGCAACGCCGCAACCAGTTATTTGAGGACTATATCTCTGCCGCACAGAGGCGCATGGAGAGCGAAGGCAAGATAAAGATTTACGAAGACGTTCTAGCCAGACTCGGCGGAGGAGGCGATGAAGAGCAACCTCCAACCATCACGAGTCCGCAAGTACCACAACGCCCACCGGCAAGAACGAAGTGAAGGCAAAAGGAAAAAGGTAAAAGGCAAAAGTGAAAACCGAGAGCGCGTCTTTCGTCTTCCCTTTTGCCTTTTACCTTTTACCTTTTGCCTTCTTCAAATCCATCCCAGAATCTTCCACCAGAGAAAGCCTACACCGGTCCAGATTAGAATGTTGGGGATGGAGACTATCAAACCCAGCCACCACCATGTTCGCAGCTTGACGTAGCCAGCGCCGAACCAGATGGGCGCGGGCGTTGTGCCGTAGTTCGTTAGCGATGCGCTCAGGTTCGACAGATATGCGAGCGAGAGCACGGCAAGCATTGGCGACACGCCGCCCTTCAGGATGACTATTAGAAACGGGATGTACATGGCTGTAACGTGAGCCGTTATGCTTGCGAACCCGTAATGCGCGTAGAAGTAGATTAGAAGAAGCACTATGAGCGCAGTCCACCAAACCATGTTGGAAGTAAGTAGCGCTGTGGAGTCTGCGAAGCGTTTCGTAATTCCTGTTTCGCCGAGTGCTTCGGCCATGCGAACGAGTCCGCCGTACCAGATAAAAACGTCCCACGCTCCGCGCTCCCGTATTAAGTCTTCCCAATCAAGCACACCGCTAAAGAGAAGCACGCAGATGCCTACAAGCGCTACGACCGCATAATGAATCGCTGGAATGCGCCCGCCCGTAATCAAAGGCATCTTGTCGCCAATGATCCAGAGCAGAGCCACGAGCGCGAAGACAGCGAGCATCATCTTCTCGCCCCACGTCATTGGTCCGAGTCGTAGGAGTTCTTCTCTTGCGAACTCGGCAGCCGCAGGCGTGTGCTTTATCTCAGGCGGAAAGAGGCGGTAGATGAGTAGGGGAATCAGCGCAAACGAAACCAGACCGGGCACAATCGCGCCAACGAGCCAGCGACTATAAGTAAGCTCTATCCCTGCCTCCTGCAAAGCAAACTTTGCGATGATTACGTTCGACGCCTGCCCCGTCAGAAACATCGCGCACGCTATAACGTCGCATTGATAAAGCTGAACGGTTAGAAACGCGCCGAGCCTTCGCGCAGTTGGTCCGGGGCGCGATTCGTAAGTCTCCGCTAGACTCTTTGCAATGGGAAATACGATTCCGCCGGAACGCGCGCCAGTCGAAGGAACGACCGAAGCCAGAACCACGTCCGTAGAAGCAAGCGCGTAGCCGAGTCCGAGCGAGTGATGGCCTATGGCGCGTATGAAGAGAAGTGCTATGCGTCTTCCGAGTCCGGTCTTAATCATCCCGCGAGAGATGAAGAAGGCTGCAAGCACGAGCCAGACTATAGGGTCTGCGTAACCTTTCAACGCCTGATCAATCGGCAGCGCGTTTAGAAGCGCAGTCGCTGTTACTCCCAATAGGACCATCGCGCCGCTCGGCACGGGGCGAAGAATTGAACCTATAATGGTCGCAACGAAGATTGCCAGCAGCCGCCAGGATTGCGCTGTGATTCCGCTCGGCACAGGAATAAGTGCGATTGCGAAAGCCGACAGCAGGACGACCGCCCACTTAATTATCCTTATCTTTAACGCGCTGCCCGCAGACTCTTCTTCCGGCGAAGCGACGGGATCAATGTATGAATTCATTCCTGGCCGTTAGGTCTTTCAAGATTGAAGAGCTAATCCGAGCGGAATGGATACTACAGCGATTTTGGTTTTGGAGGGAAATGTTTCTAAAGGCAGGAGGCAGGAGTCAGAATCCAGAAGCCAGAATAAAAGAAAAACTGGTTTGCCGCCCTTTCCCCTTCTGGCTTGCGGACTCCTGACTCCTGAATTCTGCTTTTCCTTCAGTGAGCGTGTATGAACGGCGCTAGGTTCGTTAACGAAATCTTGAAGTCAATGTGGACTTCGTTATCCTGCGCCGTGATGCTAAGGCTTTTGAGAACGTCAGAGACCGCCGCCATCTCTTTGCCGGACGACTGGCTGATGCCAATGTTTGCGACGCCCTTCAGAGCGTTAATAGCCTGGCTTATATCGCTAGCCTGCTGAGCGGTCTCTGTGCGAATAGCTGCGTTTGTTTCAGCCTCCGTCGAGTTGACTGCGAACGAGCCGTAGAAGGCGCGAACGGAAGCGAAATATTTCGCAACGGGGTTATCGCCGCCCTGAGTTGATTTAGCGGTCATGCTCTGCGGAATCTTCCCGCTAAAGCTGACAACAGCATTGGGCGTCTGCGAGGCTAGACGAACCAACTCATCATCAACGGGGTTGCGCCCAAGGCTCGCATCAATGCTTGCGCGCACGCTCTCCGGGCTTCCTACAGCAATTGTGTTCGCGTCAATGGCAGCGATGGCAAATCTGTCTGAGGTTGAAGTTGACACGCCCACGCGCGTTGAATATTTTTCCTGCGCTTCTGTAGAAGTAATCTTCGTAGTCTTTGAAGTATCAGGTGCTGCTACGCTTCCCGTCTCATTTACATTTGTACGCGGATAGCCAAAGCGGTCATAAGGCAACATATAAGGATGAGAGTCGGAACTCTTCCCAGCACTGGATTCATCCTTTAATGATCTTATTGCTCCTATGAGGTAGATCGTTTTCCCTTCGTACTGCTGCTCCTCTTTCTGAAACACACACTTCTTGCTCGCGGCTGCGAAGGCTGCGTTGATGAGTTCGTCAGATTTGAAGCTGCCGCGAAGTATAACGACGCCGCTTGAATCGTGTCTTCCCGGCGGCGCTGTAGGATTAAGACTGCCGCCGACGGCCACGCTTTCAAACACATGCGGGCTGATTCCGGTCGTCTCTTCAAACTCTTTCAGACTTGAGTTGACCTTCGCCAGCAACTGTGGATTGTTGGAGAGAAGTGCGGGAAGCATCTCGTTTAGCGCACGCTGTACGTCAACCGAGACGATGAAGTCCGAAGCGGGAAGCGCGTTAAGAGCAGTGTTCGCTGAAGCTGCCCTTGTACTGTGGCCTACTACTAAAGCGACAGTCGTAGCGAGCGCTAGCGCGAACGCCAGAAACGAAAAGTAGAATTTTCTCATCATAGTTGAAACCTTTCTGAAAAGCAGTGGTCAGTACCACCTACGGTAGCGGTGGGTCTGAGATGCACAATACCCACCCGCTACCGCAGGTGGTACTGACAGTAACTTCTTCTGACTTCCGCTTTTCATTTTTTCCTATCGCGCATGAGCGTAGAGACGTTCTGCTGGCTTATCTCTACGTTGAGCGCGGTTTCGTTGCCGGACGCTGTGATCTTCAGACTGTCCAGAGTGTCTTGCGCAATCTGGCGCGTCTCCTGCGGAAGTTGCGGAATAACCATGCCGCCAAACTGTTTTAGTGCGGTCAGGGTATCGCTCAATGCTTTAGCCTCGTCGGGAGTTTCAGTGCGAGCAACAGCAAGTAAACCGAATCCATTCGCGGTCGTGTTTACGGCTCCGTATGCCTGACGAACCGACGCGATGATCTTGGTAATTTCAGGATTGCCGAAATCTGCTTTAGCCGTCAGCGACGGCGGCACGTTTGCGCCGAAGCCTATGAGAGCGTCTGGAGCGCGTGTGGCGAGTTGCGCAACGGCGTTAACAGCGCGTGCGGGCGTTCGGTTTGCATCAAGCGCTGTGCGCACGCTCGCAGGTTCGCCTAGGACGAGTGCGTTTGAGCCTAGCGATGCGACAGCAATCTCTTTGAACTTTACGCTGAGTTTACCGGAAAGGGCATCCACCTGTCCGGGCAAGTCAAAGACATAAATGGTCGAGCCGTTATATTTCTCCTCGCGGTACTTGCCCTGAGCCGCTACGCGCCCGGCTGCCAGAAGCGCGCCAGCGTCGAACGTGCCGTGCGCGATCATGACCATGCCTGTGGTCCGAACCTGTGGCGATGTGTTTTGATAACGAAGCCCTACGGCTACGTCTTCAAACGAGCGCACGTCAATTCCCGTCTGCGTCTTTATCTTATCTATCTGGGAATTTATGTCCGCGAGCTTGGCAGGGTTGTCCGCGAAAACTTTCGGCAAAGCTTCGTTGAGCAACCGCTTGAGGTTGATTGAGACAACCACGTCCGAAGCCGGAAGAAGATTCAGAGCAGAGGTCGAAGAGGATGCAGGCGCAACTGTTGTTCTGGCGGGCGCTGAAGTTCTGGTCTGAGCGCCGACGGAAAACGCAGAGGCCGTGAAGGCCATTGCGGCGAACAAGAGTAATAATGCGAGAGATTTTCTATTCACGATTCTAAAATTCACCTTTCATTCTTTCTAACTATGTAAGAGTGCGATAAAAGCTTCAAGTTTCTTATCGCTTGCCACGTTCGGATGCAGAAGCGCAGTCGGCAAGTTGGCTTTCGTTATCTAACTTTCGCGCTCTATTTACTTGGCCGCATTCGACGAGTTCAGTTGAGAGGCGATCTCACGCAACCCGGTTTTCCTGTAATCCTGCGGAATATCAAAGACACTGGCGTCAACCGTCTCCTTTATATCGCGCAACTCCATGATAACGTGCGCGCCGCCGCTTCCGCTACCGCCAGTCGAAGTCATCTCCGTCTTAACAGGCATCCCCAAACTTTCATCCACCCAGACCAGACTCTCCGTCGTCATCTCACGTGCTGCGCCCGTCATGCCTTTCAATGTGACTCGATACTTCTGGGTTGCGCGCCCGTTCACAGTCTCCGCGCCAAGTCTTTCGTAATGCGCTTCGGGTCGCACCTCGTTCAGCAACTTGTCTGGCGAAAAGTCCGGCGGGACGGTTTGAGAAGAACTCGCTGTGCCGCCGCCTTCTGTAGCCTCAGGCTTCAACTCAGCATAAACTTTCTTTTCCGGCAATACGACATAACTCCCGCTCGGCAGTTCGAGCAGAGAAACCTTCAAGCCAGCCGTTTCATAATCTTCGCGCCTGCGGCCTCCATCACGCGCTACGAAGGTCTGGCTGTTGACCGAATCGCCCGCGTCCGAACTGCTCGTTATAACTCTCAACGCCTGATAACGCTCCGGCTCTTTCGTGACAAATGGCGGCGAAGAGAAAGTCTCTTCCGTAGCGCTGTTTGCGTTTACGGCGCCGCTATTTTGATTGCCTACAACTTCCGACCGCTTACAAGACGCAGTGGCGAGCAGAAGTCGACCAACAACGCCAAGCCCATGCCGCCGCTCACGCACAAGGTTGCGAGTCCCAATTGCGCCTTTCGCTTCTTCATCTCGTGCAAAAGTGTCGTAGTAATCCTCACGCCCGTGCAGCCAATCGGATGACCCAGGGCGATAGCGCCGCCGTTAACGTTGAGGCGCGAAACATCGAAACCAAGATCGCGGTCGCACGCTATGACCTGCGCTGCGAATGCTTCGTTGAGTTCGATTAAATCTACATGGTCGAGCGAGAGTCTCTGCCTTTCGAGCAATCTTTGCACGGCAGGCACAGGGCCTATGCCCATTATCTCAGGTGCAACGCCCACAATCTCGTAATCAACAATTCTCGCTTCTGCTTCCGCGCCCGTCTCTTTCAACGCCTCTTCGCTCATCAAGACAATCGCCGCTGCGCCGTCCGTGATGCCCGAAGAGTTACCGGCTGTCACCGTGCCCTCTTTGCTGAAGACGGGCGAAAGCTTTCGCAAAGATTCAATCTTAGTGCCCGCCCGAAAATGTTCGTCGCGCGAGAACGTAGTCGTCTCACCTTTGCGCCCTTTGGTTTCGAGCGCGAGCGTTTCTTCATCGAAGCGGCCTGAATTTATAGCGGCTTCGGCGCGTTGCTGCGAGCGCAAGGCATACTCGTCCTGCTCTTCGCGCGAAATCTCATACTTGCGCGCAAGGTTCTCCGCAGTCTCGCCCATCACAAGACCTGAAAGCGGATCGAGAAAGCCGTCGCGGTACATTCCATCAACAAGCTCCATGTTGCCCATACGCATTCCCCAGCGCGCCCCTTCCGCAAAGTAAGGAACGCGAGACATGCTTTCAGTTCCGCCAGCGAGTACAGCGTTCGCGCGACCAAGTATTATCTCCTGCGCCGCGAGTATGATTGCCTTTAAGCCTGAGCCGCACGCCTGATTGACTGTGTAAGCTGGAACAGTCTCAGGCATACCCGCTCTGAACGTTATCTGCCGAGCAACGTTCGGACCACCGCCAGCCTGTCTAGCACAGCCCCAGATTGATTCCTGAATCTGAGCGGGCGCACATCGCGCACGCTTCAAACTCTCCTCGGCCACAGCCACGCCCATATCAGCAGCGCTCCACCCGGCGAGCGTTCCGCCAAAGCGACCGATGGGCGTTCGCACAGAACCTACCAGATAAACATTCTTCATTGCTTCCGATGTCCTTAAGAATAGGTTGACACGAAATGGTAGCACACGCCAAAGGCGATTGCGGAATGCGTATAACCGAGATTGCGGATTTAAGAAGATGAGAGCATCATGTCTTCAATCCACCCGCGCGTCCTCTCTCTATTCGTAATCGAATGGTTGAGCGACTTATAAGTCTCGATTCAACGAAAGACGCTGAGCAGCGCATTAAGGAATTGATTGAGCAGCACGGCGAGTGGCTATGCGTGCGCGATTCAAAGGCAACGCCTCTCACAAAGAGCGAGTGCGATTTCCGTGTAGAGCACGAGCGATTGATCTTCTCATGCTGGGGAGACGAAGGCGCGATCCATTGGCGCGTAACAGCGTGGGAGTGGACGGGCGAAAAGCTGCTGCTCGAAGCATCAAGACGCATGGGCGCAGAGCGCGCGAAGTTAGAGCTTGTACCGCGCGCTTCTATTAAAGCTGCGATGGCAATGATAGGCGCTAAACGCCGTGAGCGTTGCCAGCGTCTTGCAGAACTCGCCTGCGCCATTCTGCCCGGAGCAAAAATCGAGCGCGTAGGTTTGAGCGCAGGCGCGCGACCCGCTCAGCCCGGAGCGTTTGCGCGCGTTATCCTTCGCCACAAACGCGAGCGCATCGCCGTGTCGGGCATTGTCGCAGAGCTTGTTGGAAAAGATGTTGACGCTTTCCTCTCATCAACGCTTCTATGGTTCACGCGCGCTTCTGATAGAGTGCGTCCGCCTTACATTCAAAGGTTCTGGTTCATTGTCGAGAGCGATTGGGTCGAGCCGTTGACCGAACGACTCTCTTTGCTACGCGATGATTTACGGCGCGTGAGCACGCTCCATGAAATAGATGATGCATGGGCTGAAATCAAATCTGTGGAGTTGCCTGAGCTTGATGAGCTTTTGATGAGACCGACTGCGCGTTTTCGCAGTCCGGCGGAAACAGAGTTGAGCGCGAGCGCCGCGTCATTCATCGCGCTCGCGCCTGAAGCGATTGATGTGGTGCGCTCTCGTCATGGCGAGACCTTGCGCTTTCACGGGCTTGCGTTTGCGCGCGTGCGAAAGTTGATGAATAGGGAAAGAGTCTGGTTCGGCATTGAAGGCGCGCGTCGCAGGGTTCTGGATGAAAGCACGGAAGAGGAATGCGCGAAGCTCCTGCTCGAATTGCAGGAGCATCGAAGCGCCGCAAGCGCGGACCAGAACCACGCGCTCTACAGAGCCGCGCCGGAGAGTTGGCTTGAATCAATCCTCAGACGCGACATCACTAGACTTGATCCGGGTCTGCGTTTAGCTCCCCTTTACGCGCAGTTTCGTTCATCGCTCGCGGGCGGCTCGCGCCCGATTGATCTGCTTGCGCTCAGACGCGATGGTCGGCTCGTCGTCATCGAACTTAAAGTACGCGAAGACCGCGAGCACGTTCTACAGGGAGCGGACTACTGGCGGCGCGTGGAAGCGCACAGGCGCTGCGGCAATCTCGCACGAGCGCGACTTTTCGGTGATGCGCAGATTGAAGACGAACCGCCGCTCGTCTATCTGGTCGCGCCCGGCCTCCGATTTCATAGAGCCTTTGACACGCTCGCACGCGCCATCACACCTTCAATCGAAATCTACCGCTTCGACATAAACGAAGACTGGCGCGCTGGCGTGCGCGTGATGCGGCGTTGTGATTTCACATGATTAGTTGCGGAAATCGCAATTAATTACGTTAACCGGCTACTGATATTTGCGTAGGGCACAGTGCTCTGAACGTAGAGTTGGTGCGGAAGAGAAGCTCGTATGCACTCTTCATCTCAAGGAGACTCATGCCGTATTTGACTGGTGGGCAAAACCTAAGCTTCAGGGATTCAGATATTTAGCGGGAGAACAAACGATTCTTACTTAGTGTTGATTTGAAAACCCATGGTTCTTAGGAACTCTACAATGTTGGGCCAAGCCGCGAATACACTTATGATAGTGGCGATAGTAGCAATAATTGATAGGACCAGAACGTACCATTGAAGGCGGTACATAGCCCTCATATTCTGCAATGTCACGAATTCCGATGAAGACGTCCTGATAAGTGAGAGCTGACTCTTGAGCAGGTTTATGTTGTATTCGATGGTCTTGTCTGTGTGCTCTTTCAGATCACCCCTTTTCTTCTTATCGGCTGGATTCACAATGAATTCGAGAGTTTCAAGTCCTTTCATCTTGTGTTCAAGAATCTGCTTCTGCTGCTCTATATCAAGCGAGATCCTCTCCAATAACATGGACTCCCGCTGAATCTTGGCGCTCAATTTGAGGTATTTGCCTAGACGACGGCCGGATTTCATCGTCAGATAACTAACTCTTCTGATCTTCTCGATGCTTGTCTGGACGGAATTGAGAAATCGGAGGAGCGGAACGGTCGGGAGTAGGGCCGTCAGGACGTAACTGGTTTTATGAATGATGGCTGTCCTTTCATTGCCGCCGTGGGGTCTTGCGTCAGTTGACTTCAGATATTGCTCCCATAACACAACTAGGCGAAATGTTGGTTGGCCACGTTCAGACAGTTGGCCAAAAAGTCTTTCATCTCTGGGCCGCATGAAGACGAGAGAACCGTCTGAATAGGTATTGAAGACGAAATCGAAACCCAATGAGTCCAACCACCATCTTGCTTCCTTTGTCCATGTATAAAAAGATTCGACTCCCTCTGGTGCGCCTTTCAACCCGTAGACCTCAATGGCTGGCAGCCGGGCCGACTTATCAGGCGAGCTTTTCATGAAGTGACCACTTATGAACGGCTTCAGGCAAATCTCCACGCGGCTCCGCAACTCCTCAAGCCACTCGAGGATCGTGCGCCTCATCTCCATGTTGGCGTCAGTTTCGGAAAACCCGTGGTCCCAGAGCTTCCAGGGAACCGCTTTCCTCAACTCGAGCCTCGGCAGGTA
>QHXM01000293.1 GCA_003222945.1 Acidobacteriota bacterium | reverse complement strand
AAATGTCTTGATAGCTTGGCGCAGGCGATTATCGTCCGGCACATACAGGCACGAAGGCGGCATCCATCCAGACCAATCCTGTGCGACGTGCCATAAAGTCTCGACGCTCAACATGCTGGACGAGAAGACTCTGAACGTTCCTCTCTCAGCCTGCGACGTGTGCCACATTGGAGAGAGCGCGGATGAAGCTGTACTCAATTTTGAGATTGAGAAGCGCAAGGCAAACGCTTCCTTCCGCTGCACCAAGTGTCACATCACATTCGGCACGGAGCCGATTCCGCAGAGCCATCTCAACGCGCTGCCGAAGCCTAAGACGAAGTAGTTAATGATGACTGACATGCTGGAAACATCTGAACAAAAACCGGTCGCCGCAGACGAGCCGCGCGCCATTCGACGCCGACGTTTGTTCGCGCTCTCGCTCATTCTGCTCGGCTGTGTCGGCGTTATTCTGATTCTTGTCTCAAGCCTTCGCGCCTCTGCTTCACAGAGTGTGTTGAAAGAGTCTCTAAGCGGAAAGCTCATCCCGGCCTTGTTGCAGGAGCCGCAGGGAGATTTTACAAAGTTCTCTCACACGCAAACGCACTCAGCGCTTCCGTGCCTCCTGTGCCACCGTCGTGAGAATAACAACCCGCGCCTCTCGCTTCCCGGCCATACACCGTGCGCTGGCTGCCATGCGCAACGCTTCAGCGAAGCGAACGGGCCGATCTGTACCATCTGCCACACGGACGTTTACTCGCACGACCTCAAGCCTTTCCCATCGCTCAAGAGTTTTAAGATGAAGTTCGATCACGCGCTGCATCTGTCTGGAGCGGCAAGACCCGCAGGCGGATGTGCCACCTGTCATCAAGCGACGAATCGCGGCGTGGCGCTCTTGATTCCAGCCGGATTCAACGCTCATGCGACCTGCTTTCAATGTCACACGGCGCGGGCACAGAATCCGCAGGGGCGCGACATCTCTTCCTGCTCGACCTGTCATGTCGCAGGCACTTACGCGCGAACTTCAATGCAGGCCAGCGCTTACCGTGTGAGCTTCAGCCACGCGCGGCACACAGCACGCCAGGGTTTGAGTTGTAATGATTGTCACAACGCTAGAGCCGGAATGCCGCAGGGAAGACAGGTCACAGCACCGCAAGCTTTGATGCATCATGCTTCGCCGCGAGCGCAGAGTTGTCTCATCTGTCACAACAACAAGCGCGCTTTCGGCATCGAGAATTTTGCGGATTGCCGGCTACGCGCCACTCTGGACAGCGCTCTTCTCTTTTCCTTTGATGGCCGCAGTGCAGTTGATGTGTGCGCGGCTCGGCATGGTTTCGGGATGCGGGCTGGCAAGCTGTGTGCGTCATCACTATCCGCGCTGGGTGCTCTGGTCTGCCTGCTCGCTTCTGCTCATCGCCAACATCGTCAACATCGGCGCAGACTTGGGCGGCATGGCCGAAGCCACGCAGATGGTGATAGGAATCAGCGCCTTCATCTGGACGCCCGTCTATGCGGCGCTCATCATCTCTTTGCTTTTCTGGACTTCATACAAGCATGTCGCGCGCGTCTTCAAATGGCTGACGCTCGTACTCTTTGCTTACGTCATCGCGGCGTTCCTGGCTCGCCCGGATTGGAGCGCAGTGCTGCGCTCGACCTTCGTGCCGCGCATTGAATGGTCAAGCTCATACCTGGCGGTCTTCGTCGGCATATTGGGGACGACCATCTCGCCTTATCTCTTCTTCTGGCAGGCTGCGGAAGAGGTTGAAGAAGAACGCGCGCTCGGACGCAGAACGGTGAAAGAACGAAGAGGCGCGACCGATGAGGAGTTGAGAAAATCTCGCACCGATGTCATCACAGGGATGTTCTTCTCAAACTTCATCATGTACTTCATCATCCTCACGACCGCCGCGACGCTCAATGCGCACGGGCAGACGAACATCGAGACAGCGCAGCAAGCAGCAGAAGCATTGCGACCATTGGCAGGGCACGGAGCTTACTTGCTCTTCACACTTGGACTCATCGGAACAGGGATGCTCGGCGTTCCTGTGTTGGCCGGCTCGGCTGCCTACGCCGTTGCTGAAGCGGAGTCTTGGTACGGCACGCTTGAAGCGCGTCCAAGATTAGCGCCAAGATTCTATGCAGTGGTCGGAGTCTCTTTGTTTGTAGGAATGGCGCTCAATTTCGCTGGCTTCAACGCCGTCAAGATGCTCTTCTGGTCTGCGGTCTTAAACGGCGTGCTCGCGCCGCCATTGATCGTGCTCGTCGTATTGCTAACAAGCAGCAGGAAGGTGATGGGCGAAAGCGCCAACTCGCCGCTTCTCAAATGGCTCGGATGGGCGACCGCCGCGATTATGACCGCAGCGACTGTCGCAATGATCGCCACAGCATGAGTTGAAGCAGAAGGGGCGAATGATGTTAAGCAAATTGTGGTAGTGTCTGACGCCCGCTAATGGTCTCAGGGTGAATTCTATAGATCGTCACAACGTTGGCACGCCCCCATGCATCCACCCACATCCGGCTGATCGCAGGCGTGAGCGTCGGATTGCGTTTCGTGATGAGCTGCATGGCGCGCTCTTTATCTTCCGATTTGGTCAGAAGTTCGGCGCGGCCATTGATGATGACGCTGCGCCAGTTTTTGGAATCACGGACATCCTCGGCTTGTAAGCAGACTTGTGGGTTGGCAGCGATGTACTCCGTCTTCATCCCTTCGGTCGTGAAGATGTAGATGTACGGCTCGTCGTAAGCGTAATGAATCGGCACAATATACGGACGCCCGTCTGTGCGCGCGCAGCCTAGATGCCCGTAATCGAGCACCTTCAATAAGAGGTGCGCATCATGCGCCGTCATCTCTTCAAGATCCAACATGAAAAACTCTCCTTAAATTCTTCTGCAAGAAATTTACAGTTTGCGCAGCGCATCCTCAATAAGCTTAAGCATGTCTGTGCTGCCAGTATTTCTCCTGAATTCGTTTCGCCCAACTCCAGAAGCGCCCCTGTCTGACGCTGGCGGGTTCATCGCGCCACAACTTCTGGTGCAGATAAATTGCTTCGTGATCTCCCTTGTCAATGACCAACATAATCTCGTGATCGTATTCGGCATCAGGCGTTTCGCCTTCAATCTCTGCGGCGACGTTCGCTGCCACCACCTTGCCCTGTTGCACAGCCATCTGTCCCATCTTCGGGCCGCCGAAACTCACACAATCGCCCGCCGCATACATCCTCTCGACGCCTCGGACGCGCATCATCTTGTCAACGCGAATGTAGCCGTCCTCGTCCGTGATGCCTGCGCTAAGAGCGGCGCTTGCGCCTTGAAACGGCGGAACGAGCATCAACAGATCGTAGCCCAGACGCAGCGCATTGCCCGTCCAGACCTGATGCTCTGTGACGCGGCTGATGGGGAACTTCTGCATGAGCGAGATACCGTGCTTGTCCAGAGCTTCATGCAAAGTCTTCGTCATCTCCGGCGCTCCGAAAGAGTCGCTCGCTGGCTCAGGACTAATAATTGTGATCTCAGTGCGTTCGCGTGCGCCACGCTCTCCGAGCAGGCGAGAGAGCGCGAATGCCGTTTCGTAAATCGGCACAGCGAGTCTCGCGCCCGGACAAGAGCCGATGACGGCGTGGCCTTCACGAAAATCGCGCACGGCTTCGCCAAACTTTAACGCAGCTTCAACGTTCAGAAGATGATGCGCGTGCTCGAAAAATCCGGGCACGCGCTCGGTAGCCAGACGACGACCCAAGGTGTAGATAAGATAATCGTAATGAAGCTCTCCCTCGAATTCGTTTCCGGTGATGACGGCGCGGCGCGCGTGCGGCTCAATTCGCGCGACCTCTCCCTGCAGAAAGCGTATGCGGCGATCAAGCATAGCTTGGCGTAGATCGAAAGAGACATCCTCAGGTTCACACGCTCCGAAAGCCAGATGAACCAGCGCCGGGTAAAAGATGAACTCACTCGCACGTGAAACGAGCGTGATCTGATGCTCAGGGGCAAGGCGTTTCGCTAACGACTCGGCGGCAACCACACCACCGAACCCACCGCCTAAAATAAGGACGTTAGCCATTTCGATTGTCTCTCTTCAGTTCTTGTAGCAATGAAAGACCTCAACCGGAGCTTCCGTCTTTCTCATCAGACTCACGGCCTGATCGCAACCTTCATCACACCGTCGCGCCGCTCGCCAAAGAGTTTGTAGGCTTCCGCAATCTCATCAAGCGAGAAGGTGTGCGTTAGAAGCTGCGTCAGGTCAACGCGGCTATGCTTAACCATCTCCATCAGGCGGCGCATACGCTCCTTCCCGCCCGGGCAGAGCGTAGTCACTATGCGATGATCGCCGATGCCTGCGCTGAAAGCGTCATACGGGATTTGCAACTTGCCGGAATAGACGCCGAGACTGGAGAGCGTGCCGCCGGGGCGCAAAGATCGCAAAGCGTTCTCGAACGTAGCTTGCGTGCCGAGCGCTTCAATCGCTACATCAGCCCCGCCGCCAGTCAGCTTCTTCACTTCTGCTACAACATCCAACTCGCGGTAATCGAGCGTCACATCCGCTCCTAACGCCCGCGCCATTCGTAGCCGATGAGAGTCGCCGTCAACGCCAATAACGAGCGATGCTCCCATCAGACGCGCGCCGATGGTCGAACACAATCCAATCGGCCCTTGAGCGAAGACTACGACAGAGTCACCTATCTTGATCTTGGCTGATTCCGCGCCGCTAAAACCCGTCGAAGCGATGTCGGCCAGAAGAACAACCTGCTCGTCTGTCAATTCGTCTGGAATCTTCGCCATGTTCGCCTGTGCGTAAGGCACGCGCAAAAATTCCGCCTGCGCGCCGTTGATAGTATTACCGAAGCGCCATCCACCGAGCGCCTCAATGCCTTCGCCGTGACCGCACTGCGAGAGGTTGCCGGACAGACACGCGCGGCACTGACCGCAGGGTGTGATCGCGCCGACGAGCACGCGCTGCCCAATTTCGTATCCGGTCACGCCCGCTCCGATCTCTTCAATCACGCCCACAGGCTCGTGGCCGATAATCAATCCGGGACGCACCGGATATTCACCGCGCACGATGTGCAGGTCTGTGCCGCAAATGGTCGTCAGCGTCACACGGATGACTGCCTCACCTATTCCGGCGCTTGGCCTTTCTACTTCTTCAACACGGATTTGGTCTTTGCCATGAAAGACTGTCGCTCGCATTGTTTTCATCGCAGTTCTCCTGTTCTCCGTAGAAGGGCAATGAGTATGCCGTGCACAAAACGAGCGTTTTGGGTCCTGTCTTAACTTCGATTGCGTAATTTAACCGAGCGAGTGTGGAGAATTACGCAGCCAATGGAAGATATGGGCTGTGCGTCGCATTTTTCATTAGAAGAAAAGCCCGCTTCTGCTCTCATGCATCAGGCACAGGCGTTGCACACCAGAAAAGCGCGGCGGCAGACGCGCAATCAGAAAAACGTCTTCGCGCGGCTCTTGCAGACTTAGAAAGGTAAACCGAAATCATGAAGGTCAAGATCAATCAATTAAAGAAACTCGCAATCGCACTCATCGCTCTCCCGTTGCTGACGATGCTTCTACTCAACTCAGCCTCCGTGAAGACGCGCGCGGCGGGTGATACGCCGGATGCAGCCGCTCTCTACAAAGAGAGCAAGTGTGTCATCTGTCATGGCCCGCAGGCGGCCAAATTCTTCGACGCCACTAAGCCGGACGATCAACTCCTTGAGACCGTCATGAAGGGCAAGAAAGCAGAGAAGCCGCCCAACATGCCAGCCTATTCGGAGAAAGGTTTGACAGAAGAGCAGGCTAAGGCGCTCATCGCCTACATGAAATCACTCAAGCAGTGACGCTTTTCGATCTGCCCACATGAGTCTTTCGCCGCGCGATCAGTTCAGCTCAACATCGTTTCAAGCCTTCTATGCCGGTCAGTCTGTACGCGGCAAGGACTGACCGACATGGAAGGTCTGTTCCTTTTAGAAATTTGAGAAAATGTCGAGTCATGTTTTAAGCGTGACGGAGGACTGTTATGAGCGAGGAGGCTGAGGCCATCCCAGAGCGAGAAGCGCAGGAAGCACCTGAAAAAGCTCCGAGGCTTTTTCGTAATTACATCAGTTTCATCGGCGCGGCCATTGTCGTCGCAAGTCTCTCAAGCATCATCCTGCTCTTTCTGCTCGATGTCACTGGCGCATCCAACAACCCTTATCTGGGAATCTTCACCTATCTGCTTTTCCCGGCCTTCCTGATCTTCGGGTTGCTCGTCATTCTCTTTGGAATGCTCAGGGAGCGACGCAGACGCAGGCGTCTTTCGTCATCGGAGATAGCAGCTTATCCAAAGCTGGATTTGAACGACCCGCGCAGCCGTCGCAAGTTTTTCGTCTTCATCGGCCTCGCCTTCGTCTTCATCTTTATGACGGTCTTCGGCAGCTATCGTGCCTACGAATTTTCTGAGTCAGTCACCTTCTGCGGCCAGACCTGCCACACGCCTATGAAGCCTGAGTACACGGCCTTCAGGGCCTCGCCGCACGCGCGCCTACGTTGCGTGGATTGTCATGTAGGCCCAGGGCCGGGCGGCTACGTGCGCGCGAAATTCGCGGGCGTGCGCCAACTCTTCGGCGTGATCTTCAACAACTATTCGAGGCCGATTCCGACGCCCGTTCACAACATGCCCGCTTCGGAAGGAACGTGCGAGCAGTGCCATTGGCCTGAAAAGTTCTACGGCAATCAACTGAGAACCTTCGTTCATTACGCCTACGACGAGAAGAACACCTTTGGTCAGACACGTATGCTCGTGAACGTCGGCGGCGGAAGCGCAGCTAATGGTCCGGTCACAGGTATACACTGGCACATGAACCTAGCCAACGAGATCACCTACATCGCAACTGACGAAGAGCGTCAGAGCGTTCCCTGGGTTCGCGCGAAAGATAAGGATGGAAACGTCACGGAATACCTGGCAAGCAATGCCGCGTTGACGTCCTCTCAGATTGCGTCTGCTCCGAAGCGGCGGATGGACTGCATTGATTGTCACAATCGCCCAGCGCACGTTTACCTGCCGCCGAATGTCGCCGTTGACAACTCTTTCGCGGCAGGCAAGCTGGATGTCACGCTACCCTTTCTCAAACGGCAGGCGATTGAAGTTCTGACAAAGAACTACGCTACGAATGAAGAGGCTTTCAACTCGATTGCGTCCGGCCTCGATGCTTTCTATCGCGCGAACTACGCGGACGTGTACGCGCAGAAGCCGGACGCGATTAAGGGCGCGATTGCCGAAGTTCAGCGCATCTATCAGACCAACTTCTTTCCGGAGATGAAGACCAACTGGCAGACACATCCGAACAACATCGGCCACTTCTACACGCAGGGCTGTTTCCGTTGTCACGACGGCGAGCACAAGAGCAGCAACGGAAAGGTCATCACTAACGACTGTAAGGCTTGCCACACAGTTCTGGATCAGATCGCTGATGTCACGCCGGACGCCGAACCCGCCGCGTTCAAGCATCCTGTCAATCTTGGCGACCGGGCTTCGTTGAAATGCACAGTCTGCCACAAGAACGTAGGCCCCTTCGTGCATCCTGTCAACCTCGGCGACATCACACGATTTCAGTGCGCCGACTGCCACACGGGAAATCGCATGAGGCGCGAATCCTAACGATTGCGGACGGGCGGATAACGGGATTGCGGATTGAAAAGCAGAAGGCAGTAAAAACAGCTTCGCCATGCTGCCTACTGCCTTCTGTTCTTCGCAATCCGAAATCCGCCTGTCCGCAATGGGGAAAATTCCCGACTGCGGCTGCGGAAATTTCCGCACGACTGATTTACAACCCAACATAAACCGCTAATTTTCATGCTGCATCGTCGGGAACGTATCTTGCTCTTCTGTGCGCGGAAGCGTTTGAAACGTTCTTCTGCCATCTTTTTGAGGTCGCAAGTATTTCAAGTACAAAATCGCACGAGATCGGATAATTAAATGTCTGCTGTTCAGGAAGCACGCAAAGAGATCGCCGTCAGCATAGAACGTAAGCCTCGCGTTTCCGTTATCAACAGATTGATGAATCAACTCAGTTCCGTCCGCTTCGGCGTGACCTTGCTCGTGTTGCTCGCCGTAGCCTGCATGACGGGGATGCTTATCATGCAGCAATCGGTTCAGGGCTTTGACAAGTATTACGCGGAACTGACGCCTGCGCAAAGATTGGTTTACGGCAACCTTGGCTTTTTCGATATTTATCACACATGGTATTTCAATGTTCTTCTGATGACGCTCTCTTTGAATATCGTCCTCTCCTCAATAGATCATTTTCCGAGAGCATGGAAATTCATCTCGCAAAAGAAACTCGATGCCACACGCGCCTACTTGTTGAGTCAGAAGTTGAACAACACGATCAACCTTGAAGGCGAGAGCCACGAGGCTGTGGTTGAACGCATCGGCAATGCCTGTCATCAGGTCGGCTGGCGCGTGCGCGTTGCCTTGAAAGACAGGCGCGCAGTTATCTTCGCAGAACGCGGCGCGTGGAATCGTCTGGGCGCGTATGGCGTTCATGTGGCGCTCCTGGTCGTCTTCTTAGGCTTCTTTATGACGGCGCAGTACGGGCAGACTGGGCAGATGTCTTTAACGCCCGGCATGAGCAGTTCGGAGATTACAGGTCTGGCGTTTCATCTGGATCAAATTTCAGAGACGACCATGCGCCTGCCGTTCACTGTAGAGTGCACGGACGTTCAGCAGAAACTCATCAACAAAGACGGGTCGCTCTCGGCCATGAACACTATGGACTGGCTGACGCGCATCAGGATTACGGACGAAACAGGCTCGCACGACGCTCTCATCCATCTCAACGCGCCGTTGGATTATCGCGGCTACCGTTTCTTTCAATCGAGTTTTAATTCAACGGGCAACGCGCGCACCATCACGCTTGAGTTGAACCCGCAACAGGGCGGCGAGCCTATAGAAGTGACAATCCCGCGCAACGGTTCTGCGAAACTCACGGATGGAACAGAGATCGAATATCTCAACTTCTTACCGGACTTTACTCTTCAGGGAGGACAAGCTGACACGGCTTCTGATGAGTACAACAATCCTGCTGCGCGAATCGGCATCACGTTGCCCGATGGTCAGGCGAAGGCTGTTTACGCTTTTGCTGCGGACGTGCCAGACAACGCGCCCGTAGGAGCGCCCTTCGGCGGCTACAAGTTTAAGTTGAAGAGTTTTGAAAAAGCTGCGACCGCGCACATCCTTTCAGTCCAGCACGATCCTGGCCGCATCCCGTTCTATGCTGGGAGCGCTTTTCTGATTCTGACGCTCTGCTCGGTCTTTTTCTTTTCTCATCAGCGAGTGTGGGCGATTGTTGAAGAGAAAGAGACAGGAACTTTTGAGGTCGTCGTCGGAGGCGACACCAATCGCGGCAGGCTCAACTTTGAAGATCGTTTCAAGCGAATGACAAGCTCGATCATCGGGCAGACAGTGAAGGTGCAATCATGAGTGAAGTTTTAAGACAACCGCTCTTAGCGAGCGCGACCGCAACTGAGCGCAGAGGCTTACGTTCGTTTCTTCCAGCCATCGTAGCCGTCGGCGGCTCGATTCTTTTAGTTTTGCTCAGGCTTCAATTGGGCGGCGCACATTTCATCTCCGACGAGGGATTAATGCTGCTTGCGCTCGCTTGCTATTTGACCGCAGCAGTCTTTCATCTGACCAATCTCTACGCGCCGTCAGAGATGGCACAGAAAGCGGGCCTCTGGCTTGCGACCACCGGCGTCTTCTTCAATCTCTCAAGCTGGGGTGTGCGCTGGATCAACGCCAGAGACATGGAGTTGGCGGCGGTCTTAAAGAACGGCGGCGAGATGCCCTGGTTCGCGAGATGGCCAACCTTCCGCCGATCTTAGATTCCTACTGGCGACCGATTCACGTCGGCACGGCATCGCTCTCTTATGGCGTTGCGCTCGTTTGTTTCGCCGTCGCCGTCATTTATTTACTGAAAGACAAAGTTAAGCCGGAAGCATTCGCCATCTGGTCAAGCATCTTCGCGCTCGTGGTTCTGGCATTCATCAGTCGCGGTTCAATCTTCACGGCTGGCGTCTATCGCGCTTCCGCTTTCGAGATGATGGGAGGCAAGGGATCATCTATTCCGCTGCGCGTCACGCTTCCCTGGGTCGGGCAGATTCTGATCGTCGTTGGTCTATTGCTGGCTGGCGTGATCGCAGCCTTCGGAATGTATCTAGCGAAGAATAACGAGAAGGCGCGCAGTTGGGGACATCGCTTCCTGAGACTCTCATTCGTCGCGCTGGCCTGCGCGATTGCTATGTTTGTCGGTCAGGTGAAGACCATGACGAACATTGTTTCGAGAATTGACACCGCACAATACGCAACGTTTGGTAAGTGGCTCGCTGAGCAGGAAGGATTGAAGCCGGAACAGGTCGCGCAGATTCCGTCGTCGCAACTTTATCAAGCCGCCGCAGACTTCGTCGCCACGCGCGGAAACACTCTGACCTTGAATCTCAAGGCCAATCCGGTTGAGTTGTCTGCGCTCATCACCGCGCTCGTCGCCACCTTCTTCGTCATTCTTTTCAGCTTCCGCACGGAACGCCTATGCGAAGCGCTGCCGAGTTTAGAGAAGCTCGACAGCCTGATGTACAAGACCGCTAGCGTCACCTTCGCGCTTCTTGCGATGCTACTTATCACTGGCGCTGTATGGGCTAACGAATCGTGGGGCGCGTATTGGAGTTGGGACTCGAAAGAGGTTGGCGCGCTCGTCGCTTGGTTCACCTACGCTGCTTACCTGCATACGCGCATCGCACGCGGCTGGACTGGCCGACGCTCAGCCTACTTCGCAATCGTCGGGTTCCTGTTAATTATTTTCACTTACTTGGGAGTCAGCTACCTGCTCCCTGGATTGCACTCTTACGCATGATTGTAGGGGCGGGGACAAGTCCTCTGCCCGAAGTTAATGCGGATTATCGCGGACAGGGACAAGCCCTGCCCCTACAGATTAAAAAGATGTCAATCGTTCTTGCAGGTGTGAGCCATAAGACAGCGCCCGTTGAGGTGCGCGAGTGCCTGGCGTTTACGCCGGAAGCGTGCGCCGAAGGACTTCGCGCGCTGGTTGACGGCGAAGTTGTGCGCGAGGGTTTGATCGTTTCAACATGCAATCGCGTTGAGGTGATAGCCGACGTTGACCCTGCGCGAGAAGAAGAAGGCAAGGAGCGCATCAATAATTTTTTAACAGGCGCACGCGCCCAGCATCACGGCGACCTTAGCAAGCATCTATACACGCACACGAATAAAGAAGCCGCTCATCATATCTTCCGCGTCGCCGCATCCTTGGACTCAATGGTAATCGGCGAGCCGCAGATTCTCGGACAGATTCGCAAAGCTTACACCTCTGCTGTTGAAACAGGCACAGCCGGGCGCGTGCTCCATCGTCTGATGCACCAAGCTTTTCATGTAGCCAAGCGCGTGCGAAACGAAACGGCGATCTCTTCAGCCGCAGTCTCCATTAGCTACACTGCTGTCGAACTTGGGCGCAAGATATTTGATACTCTAGAAGGCCGCACAGTTCTTCTAATCGGCGCTGGCGAAATGGCAGAGTTGTCAGCGCGCCATCTGAAGAAGGCTGGAGTCTCGCGCATTCTCATAGCGAATCGCACCGTTGAGACTGCGCGCAAATTAGCCTCAGAGTTTAACGGCGAGGTGGTCGCTTACGATAATCTCGCAACACATCTAGCCTCAGCAGATGTCGTCATCTGCTCGACGGGCGCGACCGATTACATCATCACCCCGGCAATGGCGCGCGAGGCAGTGGCCTTGCGACGCCGAAATCCTCTCTTCCTCATAGACATCTCGGTCCCGCGCAACGTTGATCCGGCTGTTGGCAAGATTAAAAACCTCTTCCTCTTCGATGTTGACGATCTGGAAGCTGTGATTGCTTCAAACATAACGGAGCGAGAGCGTGAAGCCGCGCGTGCCGAAAGGATCGTGGAAGCGGAAGTGGATCGTTTCGAGAAGAGCTTGCGCGAGCTTGATTTGGGACAAGAGATTGGAGCGATGAAGCGCAAGCTTGAAGAGATAGCTCAAACGGAGTTAGCGCGCCAGCGTCGTCGTCTTGGCGATCTTACTCCCGAACAGGAGCGCGCAATAGAAGCCCTGCTCATCTCGACCGTAAACAAAATCTCGCATCCCGTGATACAGCAGATGCGACGCTCCGCTGAATCCGAACAGAGCGACATAGCAAGCATCTGGGTCGAAGCTTTTGCGACAGCATAAGGATTAAATTAAAGGTAAGGTCTCTGATGAAAAAAGATAGCATTCTAGTTGGAATTATCGGCCTCTTGCTCGGCCTCATTGTAGGCTTCATGTTCGCCAACAATATAAACCAGCGCGGGAACGCCGCAGCAGTCGCGCAGCAGAATCAAGCATTGCCTCCCGATCATCCGCCGATCACACAATCGGGCGCGCAGGCTGGACCCGACATGCAGAACGTTCAGGAGGCGATCAACCAAGCGAAATCCGACCAGACCAACTTCGCGGCGCAGATGAAAGCCGCAGACTACGCTTATCAAGTTCAACGCTTCGACGAAGCCATTCAGTTCTTACAAAGAGCAAACCAGTTGCGGCCTGACAACTACGAAGCAATCGTGCAGTTGGGCAACGTAAACTTCGACGCCAATCGTTTTGAAGAAGCGGAGAAGTGGTACACCTCTGCTTTGAAGACTAAGCCGGATGATGTGAACGTTCGCACTGATCTTGGATTGACATTCCTTCTGCGCGAGCCTGCGAATCTTGATCGCGCGATTACGGAGTTTCGCTCTTCGCTCGAACGCGACCCGAAGCACCTTCAGACGTTACAGAATCTGACGGTCGCGTGGACGCGCAAAGGGGATGCTGCGCAAGCGCGCTCCGTTCTGGCTAAGCTCGAAGAGGTGAGTCCTGGTAATCCAGCAATCACAAGTTTGCGCGCAGATGTTGACAAGCTGCAAACGCAACCTGCGAAGGCTGAAATGGCTCGATAAAAGCGAGCGTTGAAGAGAAACGAGGGATTCTCTGATGCAAGCAACAGTTTCGGCAGCTTCCGAGTTATTGGAAAAGTATGATGTGGCGGGGCCTCGCTACACCAGTTATCCGACCATAGTCTATTGGGACGATGACCCGACGGTTGAAGGATGGACGCGAAGCGTCGCTGATTCTCTGGATGAGAGCGAACGGCTTGGAAGCGGCGCGGCCATCTACGTTCACATACCCTTCTGCCGCTCGCTCTGCACCTACTGCGGATGCAACACGCGCATCACGCGCCACACGGAGGTTGCCAAGCCTTACGTTCAAACTATTCTCAAAGAGTGGTCGCTTTACCGTGAGCGCCTAAACCGTGAACGACCGATTCCAATTACTGAGATACATCTTGGAGGCGGCACGCCAACCTTTCTACCTTCAGAGGAGTTAGCAGAGCTTATAGAGGGAATCTTAAAGGACGCTCGCCAGACAACGGACGCGGAGTTCTCCGTTGAGGCAGACCCGCGCACTACGACGCGCGAACAGTTGCTGACGCTTGCGCGCCTCGGCTTCCGCCGCCTGAGTCTGGGCATACAGGATTTCGACACGCGCGTGCAGGATATTGTGAACCGCATTCAAACGGAAGAGCAGGTTCGCACAGTGACGGAAGACGCGCGCGCTGCAGGTTTCACGAGCATCAATTACGATCTGGTTTACGGTCTCCCGCTTCAAACGCTTCATAGTATCGAGCAGACGATCGAAGCCGTGCGCCGCCTTAGACCGGACCGCATAGCCTTTTATTCTTACGCGCATGTGCCTTGGATAAAGCCCGGCCAGCGCCGATTCACAGAATTGGATTTACCATCAGGCGAAGAGAAGCGCGCGCTTTACGAACTTGGTCGGATGCTTCTGGAAAAAGCTGGCTATCGAGAAATCGGCATGGATCACTTCGCGCTTTGTACTGACTCGCTCTGGACGGCTTCAACGGAAGGCACATTGCACCGCAACTTCATGGGCTACATTACGCGACAGGTCTCGCCTTTGATTGGCCTCGGCGTTTCTTCGATTAGCGACTCGTGGGACATGTTCGCGCAGAACGAGAAGAAGCTTGAGGATTATGTGGCGCGCATCGAGCGTGATGAGATTCCAATCTTTCGCGGGCACAAGCTGACGAAGGAAGATCGCGTGCTGCGCCGTCACATTCTGAACTTGATGACGCGATTTGAGACCAATTGGGACGAGGCCGTGCTTTACGTGCCGTATCTTGAGACAGTGAACGACCGACTGGCGGAGATGCGAAGCGACCACTTAGTAAAACTCGGAGAGCGCAGTTGCGAAATCACAGCAGAGGGCAGACCTTTCCTTCGCAACATCTGCATGGCGTTTGACGCGCGCTTGGTGCGCAAAGTTCCGACCACTCAAATCTTCAGTAGAACGATCTGACGATTGCGGACGGGCTGATAACGGGATTGCGGATTGAAAAAAGAGAAGAATTAACGATGAGAGTTTCAGCGAACACGGTGACAGCGAGAGAATTGACAGAGGGAATGAACACGCCCGTCTCTGCAACAATCCGCTATCCGCAATCCGAAATCCGCAATGGAGTTGCACTTCTGAACTTCGGAGGCCCGTGGAGGCTCGATGACGTGAAGCCGTTTCTTTACAGGCTCTTTGTGAACCCTGCGGTGCTAGTCGGCGTGCCTGCACCTTTGCGTCAGCTTCTGGCTTTCACAATCGCGCAGGTTAAAGGGCCATCGTCAATCCGTAGCTACAAATCAATCGGCGGAGGCTCGCCGCAACTCAAGTGGACTCGTATGCAGGCTGAAGCGCTGCAGAATCTACTGGACGATACCGTGCGGATTGAAGTGGGGATGCGCAGCGCAGAGCCTTCAATCGAGCACGCACTTCGCAAGCTAAAGGATTGGGGCGCAAGGCGGTTGATTCTTCTTCCGCTATTTCCGCATTTCTCTACGACTACGAGCGGAACATGCTTTAAGGAAGCTAGAGCCGCGCTTCGACGCCTGAACTGGAATCCCTTAGTGCGCGAGATAACGAACTGGCCGGACCATGAACCTTACGCGCGCCTTTTGCGCCGCACCGTTGATGAAGCTGTAGCGGAAGCCGAAAGTGAGCGTGGCGCCGACAAAGACCCGATTCACATACTCTTTTCTGCTCATTCGCTCCCTTTGAAGATAGTGAAACTAGGCGACCCGTATCCGTCTGACATCGAGCGCACAATCAAATCGGTCACGCGAGAGTTGAAGCATCCCTGGTCCTTGTGCTTTCAATCGCGCAACGGAAAGTTGCCCTGGCTTGAGCCTTATCTGGAAGACGAAATTAAGCGGCTGGGAGGAGAGGGCGTGCGCCGTCTGGTCGTAGTACCCGTAAGCTTCGTCAGTGATCACATTGAAACGCTCTTCGAGTTGGATCAACTCTACGCAGAACAGTCAAGAGCGCACGGCATCACTCATTACTACCGCGCACGCACGTTCAACGACGACCCGGAGTTTCCGCGCGTGCTCCGCTCGGTTCTTTCGGAGGCCGTCGCGTGCTAGGCAAACTCGATACAACGCGGCGAGAAGTCACAATCATAGGCGCAGGCATCGCCGGAATGCTCGCTGCCTTTCAACTGGATAAGCTGGGCTACACGGTGACGCTTCTCGAAAGCAAAGAGCGCGCGGGCGGATTGATCGAGACGCGACGCACAGAGCACGGCATTGTTGAAACAGCCGCGCATTCGCTCCTTGCCGCGCCAGCCGTTAAAGAGCTTTGTCGAGAGTTGGGCGTTGAGCTACTTGAAGTTCGCAAAGACTCGCGCGCACGCTTCATCGTCCGCGACGAAAAGCTCAGAAAGTTTCCGCTCAGTTTCAGTGAAGTTGCGGGCGCCATGGGACGCGCAATGTTTGCACGCGCTGAGAATCACATAGACGCTCAGACATTGGAATCCTGGGGACGCAGGCATCTGGGTGATGCTGCTCTTCAATATCTTTTGACGCCGTTTGTGCGCGGTATCTACGGCGTGCAGCCCTGTGAACTTGGCGTCGCCGCCGCTTTCCCTTCGCTTCTCCTGGAACCCGGCCACACTCTGCTCGGCACTATGCTGCTTAAACCTTTCAAACGTTCTTCATCAAGGAACGAGAAAGCTTCATCGAAGACTGGCAATAAAGAGAAGGGGAGAAAGCCAATGGTCGCGCCTCGTAATGGAATGGGCGATCTAATAAAGCGGCTTGAGCGACAGTTAGAGAAAAGATTGAGAGATCGTTTCCAGAAAGGCGTTGCGGTTAATGCACTGCCGGATGCGCCCAATATAATCTTAGCAACGCCGTCCAATGTAGCGGCAGAGCTACTCGCAACGGAATCTTCAGAACTGAGTCGTCGTCTGCTAGAGATTCAGTACACGCCTCTGGTGACGGTCACGGCGTTTGTCTCACGCGCATCTTTCGGCAGAGAGATAAAAGGTGTCGGCGCACTTGTCCCGGCGAGCGAGCAGCGCAAGTGTCTGGGCATTCTCTTCACTTCAAGCTCTTTTGAGAATCGCGTCTTCGATGAATCGCGCCACGCCTCTTTCACAATCCTGCTCGGCGGCACATCGCAACCTCAGTGGGTCGCGGCATCTGATGAAGAGATCAAACAAGCAGTCCGCGAAGAACTGGC
>QHXM01000292.1 GCA_003222945.1 Acidobacteriota bacterium | reverse complement strand
CGATCCTTCGTCAGAGCTTTCGTCACGATCCATTCGAGCGCTCCCGGGACTTCCCGCATGTAGCGCGCGAGAAGCGGCGGCTCTTTGCTCAGGATGGCCGTCATCACATCACCCTGCGTCGCTCCTTCAAACGGCGCGCGACCCGCGACCATCTCGTAGAGCACAACGCCCAACGACCAGATGTCTGTGCGCGCATCAACAATCTGACCGCGTGCCTGTTCGGGCGACATGTAACCGACTGTGCCCATCACAGCGCCCGGGTCTGTGTTGACCAGAGCTTTCGTCGGCGCTTCCGCGTCAGCAGTTGTCGGATGTTCAGTCAGCTTCGCTAAACCGAAGTCCAAAACTTTCACATAACCATCGCGCCTGACCATGATGTTCTCAGGCTTGATGTCACGATGGATGATGCCTGCCGCGTGCGCTGCGGCGAGGGCTGCTGCGACCTGCACACTGATGTCCAAGGCTTCAGGCAGCGCAAGCTGTGAACGCGCTATATGCTGGCGCAGCGTCTCGCCCTCTATGAACTCCATCGCTATGAAGTGGTGGCCGTCCACATCTTCGATCTCATAAATGTGCGCGACGTTCGGATGATTGAGAGCCGATGCGGCGCGCGCCTCCTGCACAAAACGGCGCATACGTCCCTGATCCTTGGCGACCTCTGCGGGCAGAATCTTCAGTGCGACTGTGCGTTCGAGCCGCGTGTCTTGCGCCAGATAGACCTCGCCCATTCCGCCCGCGCCTAAAGCGGAGCGTATTTCGTAGCGACCGAGTTTTGTGCCGGGAGTGATTGTCATCAGCAGATCAAGAAGGGCTGTAGTTTGCGCTCCGCAGTTGCAGTTGTTTTCAAGAACAGTTCAGGGGGCACATCTTAACTTAGTTCGAGAGCCGCGCGCCAGAGTTTTATATAAGGGCGCTAAGAACGATTGTGGTTTTTGATATGCGCTTTAAGTTTCAAGCGAGCATCAGATTTTTCTTCGTCCGCGCACACAACACGCGCGTCTAATTAAATGGCAAGGGGTCGCCGGGCAGATTAATACGAACTTGAGAGTTGTGCTCTATGAGCGCAATTCGTGGGGTAGTGTTGTCTCTCCTCCGTGCCTTCGGCGGCAACTTTAGAATTTTGAAGTCATGGAGGAATAGAAAGATGAGGAAGTTACTTTTTCGCAGCGCGTTGCTCTCGGCAACTTTGTTAATGACTCTGGGCGTGAATACTTCGGCGCAAGCGCAGAGCACGACAACCAGCGTCACAGGACCACCTGTTTTCAACGACATCAAAGGTGATCGAAAGGACATTCGCAAGGACACGAAAGAGATTCGCTCTGACCGGCGCGATGTTCGTTCGGACCGACGCGACGTACGCGAGGATATAAAAGAGGGCGAGTCTAAATTGGACATAGCAGCGGATCGTCGTGATCTACGCCAGGACAATCGTGACCTGCGCGGAGACGTGCACGACCGTCGCAAAGATGCTCGTGACTTGAGAAACGACCTGGACGTGCGCTCTGACCGCAGAGACACCAGACGCGACACCAAAGATATTCGCTCGGACCGACGCGACATCCGAAGCGACGTGCGCGACGTGCGCGAAGATCGCAAGGAAGGCGAATCGAAGGCAGAGGTTAGGTCTGACCTGAGCGATCTGCACAGAGACAGACACGATCTTCGCACGGACCGCCGAGACCGCCGCACGGACGTGCGCGACTTAAGGCACGACCGACACGGAAGATGAGGTAAAGCAGGAGTCAGAATCCAGAATTCAGGAGTCAGAATAAAAGAGAATCCAAAAGTGGTTTCCGCCTTTTCCCTTCTGTCTTCTGGATTTTGACTCCTGTATTCTGCTTTCAGCTTACGAAGTAAGTTGTCTTCTCTTTTCCCAGAAAATCACGGCCTGTCTTCTTCGTCACAAGCCCTGCTCTTTCCAGTTCAAAGTAGGCGCGCGTGATTTCGCCTTTGTCAACGGAGAGTTTTTGCGCGAGCGCGGCTGGTGATGGGAGCGCCTCGCCCTGCGTGAAATGTTTGTTACGAATGTGCGCCTCTATCTGCTCACGAACCTCAGATTTGACAGTTGGTACAGTCGCCATTCCAGCAGAAATCCCCGTAAGAGATTGTTTGAAGCGATAGAAACTGGAAGCAGCGCAGCAGCCGGTTGTTCTCAGGCACTTCAACGCGGCGTCCCAAAATTTCTATAGGGATAAGTCGCTCGTAAGGGTCAAGCAAATCGCTGTCAATCATAGGGGCAAAGCGTCTCCGACTCACACATTCTCGAAAACGTGCGGAGTATAACACGAAGAGATGCAGAGAGTGGGAGACGCGGAGACGCGGAGATGCGGGGACACGGCGACGCAGCGAAGAAAAGCGTTTCTGTATCTTTACTCTCCGTGCCACCGCGTCCCCGCGTCTCGTCTTTCGCCTTTCCTCTTGCTAAAATCTGGGCGGAGGTGCAGAAGCTGTGTCAATCGTTATCTACACGAAGCCGGGCTGTCCTTATTGCCAGCAGGCGCGCGATTATTACAACTCTGAGGGCATTCCATTTACAGATTAGGACGCGCTGAACGAGCCCGCGCGGCGCAAGGAGATGCTCGCTTATTCGGACAATGATCCGACCGTGCCGTGCATTGTCAAAGACGGCGAGTACGTTGGCTCTGGCTGGGGCACGCCTCCGCGTGGTTGAACGGTTCACGATTGATGCGAGAGCCGTGCGCTCCGCTTGAGAAACATTCTACGGATTAAGACGTATATCAAACTACTGCAAGACGCGCGTGTGTCTAAGACTGCATAGCGTCAATCCCTGCGCGTCTTTGTCATCAGGCATAAACAACCATCAATACTTTTTACTCTTTCACTAAAGAAGGCAGGAAGATATGAAAAGACTCTCTAAAATTTTCGCTCTATACATGCTCGCTGCTGCAACGCTTCTTTCCCCTTTTCAAGCGGGCGCAGTGGCGCAGAACAATCTGGCAACACCACAACCACCTATGGCAAAGAAGATTCCCAAGACGACAAACGTCAATGGCACAACACTCGTTGATAACTATTTTTGGCTGCGCGGGAAGACGAATCCGGAAGTCATGGCTTACCTTGAAGCCGAGAACGCTTACACGGATGCCGTCATGAAGCCTACTGAAGCTTTGCAGGCAAAACTCTACAAAGAGATGGTGAACCACATCAAAGAGACGGACACAACCGCTGCGTACCGCAAAGGCGACTACTTCTACTACTCGCGCACCGAGCAGGGTAAGCAATATCCGATCTTCTGCCGCAAGCGCGGAAGTTTGAATGCGAAGGAAGAAGTGACGCTTGACATGAACGAACTTGCGAAGGGCTTGAAGTTTCTGGGCATCAACGCATACGAGGTGAGTGACGACGGCAACTACCTTGCTTATTCGACGGACACGACCGGATACCGCCAATACACGCTCTATGTCAAAGACCTTCGCACGGGCCAGCTTCTTCCAGAAAAGATCGAGAGAACAGGCTCGGTCATGTGGGCTACGGATAACAAAACTATCTTCTACTCGACGGAAGACGCCGTGACGAAGCGCTCAGACAAGTTCTTCCGTCACACGATTGGAAACGACAAGAGCGATCTTGTTTATGAAGAGAAGGACGAACTGTTCAACGTTTTCGGAGGCCGCACGCGCGATCATGCAATGATATTTATCGTGTCGGGCAGCAAGACTTCGACAGAGTATCGCTACATCCCGGCTGATAGACCGAACGATGCGCCCAAAGTAATTCTGCCGCGCGAGGCAGAACACGAATATTCAGTTGACCATCGCGGCAATCTCTTCTACATACGCACGAATCAAAATGCTAAGAATTTTCGGCTGGTAACAGCGCCCGTCTCCGACCCAGAGAAGAAGAACTGGAAAGAGATAATCGCGCACAGACCGGAAGTGAAGATTGACGACATTGACTTGTTCGCAAATCACATGGTCGTGACGGAGCTTGAGAATGGACTGCAACAGCTTCGCGTCATTGATTTGAAGTCGAACAAATCGCACCGCGTGAAATTTCCAGAACCGGTCTATACTGCCTTCATTGGCGTCAACCCCGAATTCAACACGCGCACACTTCGCTTCAACTATCAATCGCTCGTCACGCCAAACTCCGTCTTCGATTACGACATGGACAACAAGCAGCGCACGCTCATCAAGCAGACGGAAGTGCCCGGCGGTTTCAATAGAGCAAACTACAAGTCGGAACGCGTCTTTGCGACCGCTTCCGATGGAACGAAGATTCCAATCTCTGTCGTCTATCGTCGCGGGATAACGATAGACGGCAAGAATCCGCTGCTGCTCTACGGTTACGGCTCTTACGGCATCTCCATCAACCCAACCTTCTCGTCAAATCGTCTGAGTCTTCTTGATCGCGGAGTCATCTACGCAATCGCGCACATACGTGGCGGCGGCGAACTCGGCGAACCCTGGCGCGAGGCCGGGCGCATGATGAAGAAGAAGACCACGTTCACGGACTTCATCTCTTCAGCCGAGTATCTTATCAATCAAAAGTACACTTCACCGGACCATCTAATCATTCAGGGCGGTAGCGCGGGCGGAATGCTCATGGGCGCTGTGGTCAACATGCGACCCGATCTCTTCAAAGCAGCCCTCGCGCAAGTTCCCTTCGTCGATGTCATCAACACGATGTTGGACGCAAGCTTGCCTTTGACTACGAGCGAGTACATAGAGTGGGGCAATCCGAATGAGAAGGCTGCGTTCGACTACATGATTACCTACTCGCCCTACGACAACATCAAGGCTCAGAATTATCCTGCAATGCTGGTTAAAGTCTCGCTCAACGACAGCCAGGTGCCTTACTGGGAAGGCGCTAAATTCGCCGCCAAGCTTCGCGCGACGAAGACGGACAACAACATCCTGCTCCTCAAGACCAACATGGGCGCAGGACACGGCGGCTCAAGTGGCCGCTACGACGCGCTGCATGACATAGCTTTCGACTACGCATTCATGCTCAAGCAGTTCGGGATAACAAGTTAGCCTGCCAATTCTGTAAAGCCACAAATTTTCACCACAGAGGACACAGAGGAACACAGAGGAAAGATATAGAGAAAGCAAATCAAAGCGAATTTCAACTCTCTATAAATCCTCTGTGCCCTCTGTGTCCTCTGTGGTGAAAATTTGACACTCTCAAACCCTTCACAGTTGCGGTTACACGTCGTTCGGAGTTAAATATAACTCCCAATGATTGGCGCAACACTGGATAACTACCGCATCCTCGAAAAACTCGGTGCGGGCGGGCAGGGAGATGTTTACAAGGCTGTTGACAAGCGGCTGGGTCGCTCGGTCGTAATCAAAGTTCTCCCGCCGGATTTAACCGTAAGGGAAGCTAACCTCAAACGCTTCGAGCGCGAGGCGCGGCTCGCTTCTTCACTCGATCATCCGAACATCTGCACAATCTACGATCTTGGCGAAGAGGGCAACGTACACTACATCGCCATGCAGCACATCGAAGGGCGAAACGTCCGGCAACTCGTCAACGGTCGCCCGCTCGAACTCAAAAGCGCTCTCTCAATCGCCGTCCAAGTCGCAGACGCTCTCGCAGCCGCTCACGCGAAAGGCATCATTCACCGCGACATCAAAGCTGGCAACGTGATGGTCACAGACTCAGGCCAGGCGAAGGTTCTGGATTTCGGTCTCGCAAAGCTGCTCGATGAAGAGACTGCGCGAACCGAAGGCATTCATCATACGGAGTTGACTGAAATCGGAGTGCCTTACGGGACTGCGACTTACGCAGCGCCTGAGCAGGCGCGCGGCGACCGCGTTGACAGACGCGCGGACATCTTCTCTACGGGCGTGCTGCTTTACGAGATGCTCACGGGCATCTGGCCCTTTCAAGGCCAGAACAGCGTAGAGGTTCGACACGCAGTAATTCACGACCAGCCCAAACCGATTGCAGAGATGCGCAAAGGTTATGTCCCGCCTCGCCTTCAACAGATTCTGGACCGCGCTCTAGCCAAAGAGCCGTCGTCACGTTACCAGCGAATGGAGGATTTCAGGGACGATTTGAGAAGCGTGCTGCGTGAAGTCACAGCAAGAAGCGGCGAGCAGTACATGGAAGATGTACAGCCCATAGCGCCTCGACATCTTCCGGGCACGGGCGGTCCGATCTCAAAACTCAAGCACTGGTTTCGCAGCATGACAGGTTCATCGGAGATTCCACGTGCGCCCGCGCCCCTTTCTCCTTCCGGGCATTCGTCACAGGAAGCGCACGAAACGCCTATGACGAGTATGGGCGATCAGGATAAGAAGAGTGTCGCAATCTTGCCTTTCAAAAATCTGAGCAACGATCCTGCGTCCGGCTTTTATGAATTCTCTCTGGCAGATGCAGTCATCACGGAATTAGCTCAATTGAAATCGCTCGTCGTGCGCCCGTCATCTGCCATCATTAAGTATCAGGGAATGGAACGCGACCCGCGCGATGCCGGGCGAGAGTTGAATGCGAGCGCTGTTCTCGCAGCAGGATTCCTTCGCGCTGGCGACCGCATTCGCGTGACGGCACAACTGCTGGATGTTGCGACCGGCGATATGCTCTGGAGCGACCGCATTGATGCGGACTCGGCAGACATCATCACCGTTCAGGACATCATCGCGCGCCGCATAGTCGAAGGTCTTCGTCTTGAGTTGAGCACGGACGAAAAAGATGGAATGGCGCAAGCTCCGACCACGAACGCAGAAGCTTACGACGAATACCTGCGAGGCCGCGACCGCATGGGACGCTTCATCTATCATACAGTCGCGCGCGAAGACGTTGACGCTGCCATTGAGCATTTCAAGCGAGCCACTCAACTCGATCCAAACTTCGCGCTTGCGCACAGCGCGCTCGGCGGCTGCTATGCCAACCTTGTGCGCAAAGGCTTGGGCGATGTTGAGGATTACCACAAGGCTGAAGAAGAGTTTGACAAGGCGCTCGCGCTCGACCCTAAGAATTTTGAAGCGCGTATGCACATGGTCTTCGTATATATGGCGCGCAATGAAAAGCGGCAGGCGCGCGAGCTTCTCTCCACCTTGCGCCGCGAGATGCCGAATGACATTGGCGTTCATTTCGTCTCAGGGGTCTTGCGCCGCCTTGATGGCGATTACGAAAGGGCGCTTAGAAGCTATGACCGCATGGTCCGCTTGAATCCGGCGGAGCGCGTCGTGGCGAGCTACAACCGCGCGCGGATATTTATGTACGAGCAGCGCTTCGACGAAGCTATGCATGAACTGGATCAGGGCGCAGCGGTCGAGCCGGACCATCCGTTTATTAAGACTTTTCGCGGGCGCGTTCTTTACTATCGAGGCGAGGTCGAGGAGGCTCGGAGACTTCTCGAAGAGGTGCTTTCAAAGAACCCTCATCTTGACGGAATTCGCCCGATATACGCAACTTGTTTGAGCGCGCTCGGATTACACAATGAAGCGCGAGCGCAGATAACCGAGGAGGTGAAGGACGTTGCGGCAGCCGATCATGACATTTCCTACTGGCTCGCTTCCGTGTATGCTCTTGAAGGCGAGCGCGATCTTGCGTTTGAATGGTTGGAGCGATCTATAGCTTTAGGCAACGAGAACAAGCAATGGTTTGAGTCTGATCCGAACTGGAAAAGTTTGCGCAGTGATGCGCGCTTTCAAGCTTTGATGCAAAGGATAGAACGCTCGCGCCCCGCCGAGAGAGGTTCTTTGTGATGAAAACTTTCGTCGTCGGAGACATACACGGACGCCGCGCGCAGTTAGACTGCCTCTTGAAAGTCCTGCCGTGCAATGCTTCGTCGGACACGCTCGTTTTTCTTGGTGACCTGATTGATCGTGGATCGGACGCGCCCGGTGTAGTCTCTGACGTAATTGAGTTGCAGCGCACAAACCCTGAACGCGTCATAGTGCTGCGCGGCAATCATGAGCAGATGATGTTGGATTTTCTTGACGACGACTCGCGCCTGTGGCTCGCGCACGTGACGGGCGGCGAGCAGACCTTTCAGCAGTACACCGAGACGCCTTTGCAGGTTGAGAAGGAGGAGGACTTTGAGCACGCGCGCCGCAAGATTGAAGAGTGTGTGCCTGCGGAGCACATAGAGTTTTTCCGCCAGATGCCGCTCTATCACGAAGACGACTATGCGCTCTACGTTCACGCCGGATTAGATCACGGCAAGCACCCGCGCGACACGGAAGCTCGTCATCTACTCTGGACACGCGACGAGGATTTTTATAAACATTATCGCGGTAAGCCCTGCGTCTTCGGCCACACTCCGACGGCGTTTCTGCCGCTTCTAGGTCGCTTGGGGCGTCACGGAATTTATATATCGCACAGTGCTATTGGAATTGACACGGGCTACAACTATCATTCGCCCCTGAGTTGTCTCTCGCTCCCGGATTTCACGCTCTATCAATCCTTCGCGGACGGCGAGATAGAGACGCATCACATCACGACTTTCATCCCCGAAGAATTGCGCGCGATGAAGAAAGCTGCAACCAATGTCGCATCGCTTCAGAATGATTAAGTTATGGAAAATCTACCGGACATAAATTCAGATAATAATGCTTCGCGCGACCGGCTCAACAGCACAATCGCCGTTCTGGTCGCCATCCTTGCGGCGTTCATGGCCGTGACGAAGGTTAAGGACGACAACATCGTTCAGGCAATGTTGCAGGACAAGTCGGATGCGGTTGATACTTGGTCCGAGTATCAATCGAAGAAGATCAAGCAGCACGTGATGGAGTTGGGACGCGACCAGTCGCAGGTTCTACGAACAGCGCAGAACGCGGCACTGGTTGACGAGCAGTTGAAACGTTACGAGTCCGAGATTGATCGCTATAAAAAGGACGAGGATGATTTGCAGGCCAAAGCGCAGGGACTTGAAGCACAATACGACGCTCTGAATTATAGAGACGACCAGTTCGATCTATCGGATGCTGCGTTGTCGGTCTCGCTCGCTATGCTTGCTGTAACTGCGCTGACTCGCAAGCGATGGCTTCTCTGGGCGTCGCTAATATTCGCTGTGTTCGGATTCATCATGGGCATAGGCGGACTGTTCAGCCTTCACCTGCACCCGGACTGGCTGACGAAATTGCTCACTTAAAGAGCTTTAATCCGTACAGGAATCCGGCATCTTGATTTCAATCAACCGTAGGCGACCAGGATGCGCTTGAATCTACCTGTCGTTGAGATTTCCGCCGCCGATTACGATCTGCACTTTAACGACGAGGTTTGGCTGCAAGCTGCGAGTGTTATCTGCGAGCGTCACAAACTTACTTACGAGAATCTTCGTCGCTCTCCGCTCGGCGAGAACATAATCTTCTTCGCTGACTCTCGATTCGTCATAAAAATCTACGCGCCCTTTCGCGGTCAATACGCGCGCGAAGGGGCTGCGCTTAGTTTCGCTCACGGCAGATTCGGGATAGAGACGCCGGAAGTCTTACACAAAGGCGAACTCGAAGGTTGGCCGTATCTGGTTATGACCTATCTCGCGGGGCTTCCGATGCGAGAGGTGTGGCAGAGCATGGAAGCCTCTGAGCGCATTAGCATCGTCACACATCTCAGCGCCGCGTTAAGGGAGTTGCACGCGCACGCCGCGCCGCTTTCTCAAGACGCACTCAATCGTGATTGGCGCGGATTCCTTGAGCAGCAAGCGCGCGAAGCGGTTGAGCGACAGCGAGCCTGCAATGCCAATCCAGTATGGCTTGAGCGTCTGCCTGCCTTTATCGCTGCGCGAATGAAACTGTTGCCGGACACATTCAGACCCGTTCTTCTTCATGGCGACGTTCATCCGGGCAATGTGCTGCTCTCTCGAAAGAGCGGGCGATGGCAGATAACAGGACTGTTCGATTTCGGCGATTCGTTCTGCGGCTTTCACGAGTACGAATTCGTAGCGCCCGGCGTCCTGATGGTTCAGGGCAGGCGAGAGGAGCAGAGAGCGATGCTCACGGCTTACGGCTACAGTGAAGCGCAACTCGATTCGGGTTTGCGCGCTCGCTTGATGCTGTTAACAGTTTTCTACGAGTGCAGCGACCTTCGCAAGTACGCGTTGCGTCTCAGACCCGACGCTATAAATCTTACGCTTGATGAACTGGAAGCGGCCATCTGGACTTTCACGACCGGCTGAACCGCACTCGCCTTTGCATATAGCTATCTCAAACTCTTGAGTAAGTGAAATTTTTTTGCAGGTCATCACGCACGCCGTTCGAGTATGAAGCGTGCGATGGCGCGCAAAATCGGCATTGGTCTTTCTATTGAATCGAGCGCGGCGCGGGCTTCGTCGTAAGTCGCTTGCGCGCGCGTCCGTGTTGCGTCTAAGCCGTAGAGCGCAGGGTAAGTTGCTTTGCGCGAGCGCGCATCTTTGCCGGGCGTCTTGCCTAAATCTTCCGCAGTCGCCGTCACGTCAAGCAGATCGTCCGTAATCTGAAACAATAGTCCGAGCGCGACGCCGTAGCTCGTCAACGCTTCAAGCTCGCGCTCCGTAGCGCCCGCGATGATTGCGCCTGAGCGAACGGAGGCCGCTATCAACGCTCCCGTCTTGCGATGATGAATGCGCTCAAGTTCAGAATCTTTTACGTCACGCGATTCAGCTTCGAGGTCGTGAGCTTGTCCAGCGACCATGCCGAAGGGCGTTCCCGCCCCTCGCGCCACTTCACTCAAGACACGCGCGCGAATGTGCGGCTCTAAGCTTTCATCCTCTGCGATTGTTTGAACTGTTCGAGCGCCGAACGCTTCTCCTGTTACGAGCAACAGCAGAGGGCGAAAACGCTTGCCGCCCGCAAAGAGACTCCAGCGAATCGCTCTGTGAATGCTCTCAGGCTCTACCCCTTCTTTTGGAATAAGCAGGTCGAGCCGCGCTTCGACCATCTCGCGCAAATTAGCGAGCCGCTCGCGCACTTCTCTCTCATCTGCGATTTCAGAAGACGCTCTCATCGTCCTCATCTACATCAACGCGCGTGAGGTCATCCACATTCTCTTCATCGAACGCGCTCAAAACGGGTCGGCCTTCGCTGTCTCTGAGTAGAACTTCTATTCGCCGCTCCGCCTGATTCAATCTCTCCTGACACTCGCGCGACAGACGCACGCCCTCTTCAAATAGCTTCAGGCTCTCTTCAAGCGGCAAATCGCCGCGCTCCAACTCGCGCACAACGCGCTCAAGCGCAGCCAATTGCGTCTCGAATGTTTTGGTCTTCGCTTCCACAGTCTTTTTCATCTTCTGCTCCAACGAATACTGAAGAAGTATCCCCGCTTGTCCTCTTTCATCTTCCCTTACCGCCCGCGCTCGGCAGAACTCCCGGCAATCGCTTCTCAATCTGTTTGCGCGCTTCGTCTATTGCGTTTTCGCCTACGGCGGGTAAATCGTTTGCTATGTCGTCAACTAAACGTTTGGCTAAAACCTGATCTTTCACGCCGACGACCCGCCAGCGCGAATTGCTGCGTTGCAAGGTCAGATCAATGTTTCGGTCGGCAGTCTTTGCGTTGATCGTCGCAGTGTCGCCCTGCTCCTTGATGTCAACGTAGTAAGGCAGAAGGAGCGCGACCAGGAAGAATGGCTTTCCTTCGGCGCGAGTAGTTGCTTCCCTTACGTGCTTCATCACTTCGCCGCGAACGCTCTCTTTGACTGCGGGCAAGAGAGCAGGGATGAGCGCTTCCACGCGCTTCTCAATTGCTGGAGTCAAGGATGTGCCGAATCTCTCCTTCGCTTCTTCAATCATCTGCGGCGCGAAACTCTGAACGACCTTGTCCGTGTCAAAAACTTCGTCAAAGGCAGCCGCGTCCGAGCGTTGGGCAGCGCTTACGGCGAGCGCTAGCGAATAGGCGGGCTTTGTTTTGTAGTGCTGCCAGTAAAAATATCCGCCGACGACCATGCCGATGAGAATGATGCCAATGATGCCTAGAACGATAGGCCACTTTCTCTTCTTCGCGCCAGTGCCGTATGGTTGTTGGCCTTGCGGCGAGATGTGAAGCGCACGCTCTAAGTTGATGACGATTCGGCTGCGCTTTTGTGTCGGGGGATTATTTTGCACGGGGGCTGACATCAATTCTTCTCCACTTCTTCAATGCGGCATCGTAAACCGCCTTCTGAAAGTCGTAAATGCACGGCATCGCCGGTTTGAGCGTCGCGCGCGTCGCGCAAGAGTTTTCCTCGCTTGTCGGAAGCTATCGCGTAACCGCGCTTTAAGACCGCGAGCGGCGAGAGCGCATCGAGCGAAGCAACTGCAATGGCAAGTCGCGCACGCGCATCTTCAAGTCTCGCGTTGGCCGCAGCGTCGCGCGCCGCACACAACACATTGAACCTGACTTTCGCAGCCGAGACGCGCGCTCCCAGACGCGCTGGCGAGAGACGACAACTGACGGCATCACGCGTCTCGCGCGCTCGTTGCGTCGCGCGCATCATCAGAGTCTCAAGCTTGTGCGCCGCATCGTCAACTCTCGACGCGGCATCATGCAATTGCTCACGCACTTCATCAAACGCTAGCGACATCGCAGCGTCCTGCACGCGCAGCCGTGCGTTCAAAACATTGGAGCGCATGGAGCGAAGAAGGTCGCGCGCCAGAGCTTCTATGTAAGCTTCAATCTCGTCTTCGCGCGCGGCGACCATTTCGGCTGCTGCTGATGGAGTCGGAGCGCGCAGATCGGCAGCGAAATCCGAGATGGTCACGTCCGTTTCGTGTCCGACGGCAGAGATGACTGGAATCTTTGACGCTCTGAATGCTCGCGCGACCGTCTCATCATTGAAAGCCCATAGGTCTTCGGCTGAGCCGCCGCCGCGCCCTACGATTATCACGTCAATCGTTTCGTCTGCGCGCCCGTCGGCGACAGCACGAGCGTGAAACTCGTTCAAGAGATTCACGGCCTTCGCTATCTCTTTACAAGCGCCTTCGCCCTGCACGCGCGTCGGCGCTACGACGATATGCACTGTGCGCGTGCGACGAGCGATGATCGTAAGGATGTCGCGGAGGCCCGCGCCCGCGAGCGACGTTACAATTCCGACGCGGCGCGGAAAGAGAGGCAGCGGTCGTTTGAGTTCTTCATCAAACAACCCTTCTGCAGCCAACCGGTCGCGCATCTGCTCAAACGCCACGCGCAGAGCGCCCGCGCCAACAGGATCAAGCGCCTCAACAATCAACTCGTACTCGCCGCGCGGTTCATAAACTGAAAGCCGCCCGCGCACGCGAACTTGAAGGCCGTCCGATGGTCGAAAGCGTATGCGCCCGTTTATGCCTCGAAAACATTTGGCATGAAGTTGCGCCCCTTCATCCTTGATCGTGAAGTACCAGTGGCCTGACTGAGCCGCCTTGAAGTTAGAGATTTCGCCCTCGACCCAGACGGAAGCAAACCTAGCTTCGAGCGCACCACGCACCTGAATCGTTAACTCTGTAACAGAGAGCGGGCGTCGCTCCGTTTCGTCGAAGAGAGATAAGAGCAAAGGATGAGTCATAGTTCAGGACGGAAGGATGAAGGATGAAGGGTGAGAAAACAAGCCCCAGCCTGAAAATTTCTCATCCCTTTTTAGCGTAATAGCCCTGACGATAAAGTAGGCGCAGTTTCTGTTTTCTTAAATCCGGGTTGGTGATTTCGACTTTGACCTGGCGGAACGTGCCGTCGCGCTTATGATTCGACGGCGTGTAAGCGATCAAGTATTGCGAGCGAAGTTCGGCTTGAATCTCTGCGAACGCGGCGTCCAACTCAGCTTTGTTCTGAGGGAAGAAGACGCGCCCGCCCGTTTTTTCAGAGATGTTGCGAAGCGCCTTGCTGTCAATCTTGTATTCTTCGGGGTCGCCTATGCCGATTGAGTAGATGACGACGTTGTTCTTGACGGCGAAATCAATCGCCTCCTGTCGCTTCGTGATGCTGCTCGTGTCGTCGCCGTCCGTGAGCAGGATTATGGCGCGGCGCGCTGTCTCAGGAGTTTGGGAGAGGACTTCGTTGACCGTAACCCACACTGCATCCCAGATGCCGGTCCAGCATCTAGGCTCGCGTTCAAGCGTGACATTCTCGCAGCGAGGATCGTCTCCTGGAATCTCCACTATCACGCGATTGATTGCCGCGCGCAGTTTTCCAAAATCACTTGTCAGAGATTCCTGCAACACAGCTTCGCCTGTGAAAGAGATTATGGCTGCTTTGTCACGTTCGGGGCGTAGGACTGAGTCAACGAAGGTGCGCGCAGCAATCTTCTCATCAGGAAGTGGACGCTCTTCTGAACGGCTCGTGTCAATCAGTATGGCGAGTGTTAAGGGCAGATCAGTCTCGCGCTCGAAGATGGAAATCTCCTGCGGCGCGTTGTCTTCTGTGACGCGCACGTCCTCTTTGCGCAGCGTTGTAATGAAGCGTTTGTCTTTATCAATCGCCGTCAGCAGGATGTTCGCAAGGTCTGTGTCAACGCGAACAACGTCTTCTGTGGAAGATGTTTGAGTCTGAGTTGATTGAACGGGAGAAGGGGCTTTCGGCTGCTCTCCTTTGGCGCGGCGGATTCGCTTTAATGGCGGCTGTGTAGGCGGCGGCTGCACTTCTTGCGCACGCGAGCGTTGTGGTGAGGAGTAGAGCAGCAGTGTTATTAAAAGAAGAGAGAGAGTAGAAACAAAATAAGTTCTCCTCCTGCGAAACATAAAACCTTATCCCTCTTCCCTGAACTCTCGGTAACGGAATGTTCCCGGCATCGCTTCAAGGCGCAGCCGTTTCAACGACCGGACTAAGCCGGACGCTCGCTCCTTCGCGGTTGACGTGAACGCGAACGCGGCGGTCGCTCGCGCCCACCAGGTTTGACGCGTAGGTCACTTTGTAGGACATGCGAAGCTGCGCGACTATGTCGTCGTAAGCTTTCTGTAGCTCATCGAGCCGCGTTACAGAGTAATAGACTCCGCCTGAAACTTCCGCGAGCTTTTTGCCTTCTGCTTCGGCGCGCGTGGTCAGAGTCAGGAATCTGGTCCGCATAGGATCAACAGTCCTTTCCGGCGCGGACACGCTCGATTCACGCACCAGTCCAGAAGGAACGTAGAGCGGATAGATGAGCGCGCCCGATTCGACGACCGCGTCCAGCACAGCGCCGAAGGATATGAACGAGCGGTTATCGTCGCCATCAGACATTATGACGATCGCCGTTCGCTCGCCGCGCAGAGCTTTGAGTTGCTCTATGAGTGTGTAGCCGAGCGCGTCATAAAGCGCTGTAGCGCCGCCCGCTTCTATGTCTTTGAGTCGTTCGGAGAGAAGCGCGCGGTCCGTAGTAAAGTCAGAGATGACCTGTATGTCGTCGCGGAAGGATATGATTGCTATGCGGTCCTGCGGGCTTACGGTCTTGATAAAATTGCGCGCGGCCTTGCGTATGAAATCGATGTGCTCTTCGACGCTGCCCGATACGTCCAGGAGAAGAACCAGATTGAAGGGAGCGTTAGCAGGCTCAACGTCTGTGACCTTTCGCTCCTGCCCGTTCTCTATAACTGTGAAGTCTGAAGTTTTAAGACCGGAGAGCGCGCGACCGTGAAGGTCCGTGACGTTGACGTTCACGCGCATCAACTGTCCGCCGACGGGCGTGGCTACGACTCCGAGTTGTTTGCGCTGTACGAGTGTCGGCGTCTCTTTCGGCGGCGGCAACGTCTTCGCGTAGTCGCTGAAATATTTTGGGCTGACCTTTCGTATTGCGTCAACAAGCGAGCTATCGCCGCCGCGCACGATGGCGCGCACGGCCTCTGTCAAAGGACGCTCGCGCAAGTCCGACGGGACCATATTCGGGTCAACGTTGAAGAGCATGACGCCGCGCTCGGTCGTCAAGTAAAGCTCAACGCGGTCATCCCTATTAGCCTTCTTATCGCCAATCGTGCCGCTTATCTCAAACAGCCCGCCCGCCTTCTCCTTAACTTTCGGCAATTCAATATCGCCGAAATAGCGCGGGCGGCTCGCCTCCCACAGAAGGTTCAGACGCAGAGCATCTACGGGAACGTCCGCGCGGATAGTGCCCGTGTTGGTTCTGACTTCTGCGAGCGCGAAATTGCCTATGACATCAACTGCTCCGGCGTCCGATATGACCTTCACGTGCGAGCGCGAAGGCACGCGCACGCTCAAGTCAATGCGGTCGCGTTCGGGGCGAGCGCGCACGTCTATCTCAACCAGATTGCCTCTCGTTGTTGAGACGACATCGGATTCGGAGACGGAAGCGCCAGCCGATTCAGCTTTTATAGAGACGCCCTTCTGGTCATCAGATGCTGTGACGACAATGCGGCCGTTGCGATTCTTTATCGAGACTGTCGCCTTCTCGCTCGCTTCAAGCTCGCGCTCCAGACCTTGTGCGGAAGCGGAATGAAGCGCGCCACAGAGCATGAGCGCAAACATGAGCGCGATTGATAATTTTCGTTGGAGATTAAAGGCGAGCGTAAGGAGATGCGCCGCCCGGCACTGCAAAAACATACAGCCATGATCTTGCCTGTATCGAGTGCCGTCGGTCAAGTGAAGAGCAAGAAAAAGCAGGAGTCAGTAGTCAGAATACAGAATACAGAAGGGGATAAGGCCGCGAAGCCTTTCTCTCTTTTATTCTGACTACTGACTCCTGAATTCTGTATCCTGCCTTTCTATAGCGTTGTTTCAGCCAGGTTGGACTTGTACTTTGTATTCGTCTTCCGGTCATTCATCTCTATATATACAAAGCTGGGAGGAATGACGCCTTGCTCCAGGGTAAACCAAATCTTGCTTAAGTCCTTGCTCTTTTCGAGCGCGCAGAAGCCGTAGAGTCGTTTGCCGCTCTGATCGTACAGGTCCACCCAGGTGCGTGAGGCCTTTGTGTTTTTACCGCAGGGCGGTAGCTCTGGCGCAGCGGCGAAAAGTTCGTCTGGATAAGATGAAGCGTTATCAACCGCAAAGTTGTAGCGCACGAATTGTTTGCCCCCTGATGTAAACAACTCCTGCCCGGTGAAAAAGAGAATAGGGTTTGGCAATGCGGGTCTCGTATGTGCGGGCTGCATGGTTAAGACGCTCCCGGTCGAAATCATGAGCAGTATCAGAGAGGTTAGAAGACGAACGACCCTTAAGGTTTTTAAGTTCATAACTTTGCTCCTTACTCTGTTAACGAAGAGGTGGAAAGAACTTTTGTTTTACGCGTAAACGGCAAACTGAAGGTTGAAGCTTGATTGAATCAGAATCTAAATCGACGGAAAACCTGCGCGAACAAAGAGAGCCAGCGAAAGACGGCGATTATTTAATTCACTTCAGAGGATAAGTCAACAGAAAAGCAGGAGTCCGCAATTCAGAATCCAGAAGGGAAAAGGCTGAAAGCCAGTTTTCAGTTTTGAGTTACGAGCTTTCTGAAAACTCAAAACTCAAAACTGAAAACTACTTTATTTATTCTGTATTCTGCTTTTCTTCTCCTACCTCTTCGTTATAGAACCTGCTCCGTTCTTGTCTTCACTAACAGTCTTCGGGTTGCCGTAGTAGTTCACATCGCCTGCGCCTGAGACGCTTGCTCGCAGTTCTTCGGAAGCGTAAACGTCCGCTGTGGCCGCGCCCGTTGAAGTTATGTTGACCTTCTCCGCGCGCAGGTCTTTAGCATCAATCTCGCCAGCGCCGGATGTTTTGATGACGATAGATTTCGCCTCGCCCGACATCTTCAGGTTGCTTGCGCCGGAACTCTCTATGTTGAATTCGTCGCTCTTAACACCTGTTATCACGATGTCGCTTGCGCCAGATGTAGAGATGGCGTCGAGCTTTGGAACTGAGATTCGCACGCGCAGATTGCGCTTCGTTGAGATGCTTTGACTGTTGCCGATCTCAAGCACGCCGTTTTTTACTTCCGTCTTGATTAGAGGAAGCAGATTGTCGTCGCCTTCTATCTCAACGCTCTGCTCCTTTTGCGCGACTATCTCAACGTCATAAGCGCCGGAGATGTTCACTGAGGTGAAGGCCGGAACAGTTCTCTTCTCAACCTTCATATTTCCCGACCCGGTCTTTCCGCTGAAGCTGCCGAACTTGCACCCCGCCAGCACGAGCGCCAGCGTAAGAAAAAGAGTTGCTCTTTTCATATCACCCTCCGCTGCGCAATATTAGCTTTAATCCGAGATAAGTAACAGAACTCAAGAGGGCACAAATAAAAGGGAGGATGAAAAGGAGCGAGCCTTTCATCCTCCGTTCAATGTCTTACTCAATCTCTCTTTAGAGTTTCGATAACGCGACTATCGCGTGGGCGAGTTCGGCGCGAGAGAGAGAGCTTGCGGCGCGGAAGTTTCCATTGTCTGCTGTCAGAAATCCGTGCGAGAGCGCGACAGCAACATAGCCGCGCATGGCAGCGGGAATCGTGCTCGCATCGTTTAATAGCAGAGGTTGCGAGGCTGCTGCGTCAGCTTCCGGTTGAAGACCTGCTGCGCGAACGAGTGCGACCGCTGCGACCAAGCGCGTTGCGAAATCATCCGGGCGAAATTGCCCGCCCGGTGTGGCGTCCGTAAAGAGCGCGCCCGCCGGAGAAGACTGCACGCTCTCAACAAATATCATGGTCGAAGCATCGCGCACGTCCGTGAATCTGGGTTGTGCGGGCAAGTATTGAGGCACGCGCGCTCCCTTCACCAAAGCTTCGGCAACTTCGGCGCGTGTGACCCCGAAGCCTAGCAATATGAACGCGAAGCGGTCCGGCGGCAGGCGCTCTTAAAGTCAATCCCTCACGCTTGCCCGTCAGCCCCGGTCTGTTCCCTGTGTTCACGTCGCCGACTTTCGTAGAGGCTGCGTTGTACAAAGTGAGCGCAAGATTGTTTGTGCTTGAGACAGGCCCCCACGCGGTCTGCACAGAAGCTAGAACTGCGTCGGCAGGAACATTAACGTTCGTATCGTAGCTTCCAAGCGGCGCGACCGTGCCTGTGAAGGCTTGCGTCGCATCGTTTATGAAACTCACCTGACCAGTGTTGAGCGCAGCGCGCCACACGCCCATACGCCGCGACGGGAAAGCAGACTCAAGAACAGCCGCGTAAGCGTTGAGCATCCCTGCGCCGACTTCATGTTGGAAATAGTTCGGAAGCGGTGTTGCCGTGCGCTGAAGTATGTCCCGGATTTGCTTCGGCGTTAGCTGCGGGTTAGCTTCGAGCATGAGAGCGATTGTTCCGGCAACCTGCGGAGCGGAAAAGCTTGTCCCGCTGCCCGTTGTGTAGAAAGGCAACTCGCTCGGACTGAGACGGCTCGTGTCCGCCGCTCCAAGACCTGAAGTTCCCGTCACGCTCAACCCGGTCGTACGAAGGCTTACAACATTCACGCCCGGCGCAACGATTGTCGGATGAAAGAGCGCGCTGCCCATGTCGCCGCGCGAAGAGAAATCCGCCAGATGCCCGAACTGGTCCGTCGCGCCGACGCTCACAACCCAGGGAGCGACGGCATAAGGATTCAGAGTGTTTGAGGCCGTGCCATTGTTTCCGGCGGAGAAGACAACGCTCACGCCTTTATCGGTCAATATCTTCGTTGCGACGTTCACAGGGTCGTTGAAATCGAAGACGGTGTTTGCCGAGAAGCTGCAATTGATGACGCGAACGTTTAGCTGCGGGTGCGTGAGCAGGTAATCGTAACCCGAAAGAACATAAGAGAGATTAAGATCGCCCGCACTTAAACCCACAACGTTTGCTCCGGGAGCTATGCCAGCATACTTGCCGCCGGAGCGCGTGCCGTTTCCTGCTATGAGACCTGCGACGAATGTTCCGTGTCCATCAACTTGATCTGTTGTCGGCAAGTTCTCGACACTCACGGGCGCTATAAAACCTGCGCTAACGCTCTGCGTGTCCGCAAGCTTCACGTTCTGCACGACGCGACCCGAAAGGTCCGAGTGCGTTCCGTCAAGTCCGGTGTCGAGCACTGCTACAGTCACGCCGCGACCAGAAACGGGAAGCCCCAGATTCTTTCTGGTCAAATCGGCATCACTACGCACGCGAGTAACGCCCGTGATTGCGAGGTACGGATCGAGCGTTGAAGAAAGCGTCCGGTTGCCGTAGATGGAGCGCACCGAAGGAAGATGCGAGATTTGTAGAATCTGCCGCTTAGAGGCCGTGAGCGCGATCATTGGAAGCGCAAGATAGCGCGTGCCGCCAAGTACGCCTATGTTCACAAGGTCTGTCAGGTCCGCGTCCGTAGGCTTCTGATGATAGACGATGATCGCATCAACGTTGCTGTCGTCAGTCAGGTTGTTAATCCTCTCGGCAAGCTCCGGGTCAACGCTCTTGATGCCGCTGCCCGTGTCATTTGCCATCGCAGAGAGATCATTGATGGATGCATCCACGAAGCTCGTTGCGTGCGAAATGGTGATTCCGTTTACGCCGAGTCCTGTGATTGTGTCCGCGCCCGTTATCGTGATGCCCGAAGGAGCTATGTGAAGGATTGTGCCGTCTGCGCCTGTGGCCGTGATGCCGTCCGCGCCCGTGATGGTGATGCCGTTTACGCCTACGCCGTTAATGCCGTCAGCGTGACTAATTTGACGCGCGTCTGCGCCAGTAGCAGTAATGCCGTCCGCGCCCGTTGCTGTGATTCCATCTGCGCCTGTGATAGTGATTCCGTTTGGGTTGCGTAGGATGACTGAGTCTGCTTTGTAGCTTGTGCCGTCCGCGCCCGTAATCGTGATTCCGTCCGCGCCAGTTGCAGTTATACCGTCAGCGCCCGTAATTGTGATTCCGTCTGCGCCTGTTGCTGTGATTCCGTTCGCGCCAGTGTAGGTGTAGCCGTCCGCGCCGGTTGCGGTTATCCCATCCGCCCCGGTTGCCGTGATTCCGTCTGCGCCTGTGGCCGTGATTCCGTTCGGTGTGAAAGTAAGGAAGCCGTCCGCGCCCGTCGCGGTGATGCCGTTTGTGCCGACGTAGTTAATGCCGTCCGCGCCAGTCGCAGTGATTCCGTCCGCGCCCGTGATCGTGATGCCCGCACGGATTGAACCCAAGCACATCAGAAGGACGAGCGATAGAGCGATGAATCGTCGCGTTTTTCGGGATGCTTGTGCGATCATGTCGTCGTCGGGAAACGGCTCCTCACGAATGAACTGCTAATGATTTGACCCTCTGCTTGCTCTCTATAATCCTTTTGCGAGGCGGGCTTGCATCGCGCGGGCCTTCCCGCGAAGCTAAATATTTTACCCGAAATCTCAATCTTATGGTTGTACTTTACGGGTGTAAATATTGCATTCATCTTCTATTTTTTACACGGAGTTGCCGTTTGTCGAACTAAACAACGCGGGCGCGGCCCTCAGTCAAGAAACTTAGCAAGCGGCGCGCCATCTCTCTGGGAGCGCAGGCATCCCTGCCTGCATTGTGCGTCGCAAGACGCGAACAATTCGTTAGATCGCAAGGCAATCTTGCAGGCCGTGCCGCCTGCGCTCCCAGCATCAGCTTGCGCTCCTATTCTCATGCAATCAATTCCCTGTA
>QHXM01000065.1 GCA_003222945.1 Acidobacteriota bacterium | reverse complement strand
CTTCGTGCGCAGGAGAGATGCGTTGCGTTGATTTGCGAACTCGCGGGCGGGACCGCTACGGAGAACGCGATTGACGTTTACCCGAGCCACATAGAGCCGCACATAGTCAGCCTTCGCCCTGAGCGCGTGAAGGCTCTGACCGGATTGGATGTCAACTCAGGCGAGATGCTGCGGATTCTTCTGGCTCTCGGCTTCATTCAGCGAGACGCGATGGTGTCAATGGGAACGATAACGAAACCAGGCGACCGTCGTGCTCTAACATTCATCGCTCCGACGTGGCGCGTTGACGTAGAGCGCGAGGAGGATTTAGTCGAAGAGGTCGCGCGTCACACCGGATACGAAAAGATTACGACGGAGCTTCCGCCTTCTGGACTTGCGGGCGAGTACCAGCCGAGCGAGAGAAAGCGGCGCGCGTTGCGTCAGGCTCTTGTGGCCGCTAGCTTTGACGAAGCCATTAGTTTCAGCTTCATTAACGCGGAGCATGATGGACGCTTTGAGCTTCTGCCCAATTTTGTGCAGGGCGATGAAGATGAAAATAGTTTCGTCACGCTGACGAATCCGATCATAGAAGGCGCGACGCGAATGCGCCCGACGCTCCTTTCAGGAATGCTCGACGCCTTGCGCCATAACTTCAATTACGGCACGCGCGACGTGCGATTGTTTGAGACGGGCCGAATCTTCGCTGCCAATCGTGAGCATGGCGAAATCCCTATGGAGCGCGAGGCGTTCGCGCTCATTGCCACAGGCGCTGCCGTTGAAGAAGGGCGAGCGGGCGCATCGCGCGAGTTAGATTTTTATGATCTGAAAGGCGCGATTGAATCTGGCGTTGATGCCATGAACTTGAAGCCTCTCAGGTTCGAGGCTGCGCGCGTGAAGCATCTGCGCGACGGGCAGGCTGCGCGGATTACAACTGACGACGGGAAAGCTCTCGGAACAATCGGGAGGCTTGATGAGCAGGTCGCATCGCTTTACAAGTTTCGACAGCCCGTTTACGTCGCCGAAGTTGATTTGAGCGCGCTTCTTGAGATGGAAGAGAGAACGATTCTTTACACGCCGCTCTCTCGCTATCCTTCTGTCATACGCGACATCTCTCTTCTCGTCAGTCGTCGCGTGACTCTTGCAGAAATGCTGGATGCCATACGCGATGAGCATCTGGATTATGTGCGCGACGCGCGTCTGGTTGATGTTTATGAAGGCGCGAATCTGCCGGAAGGCAAGCGTTCCGTGACTCTTCGTGTTGAGTATCGCGCCGATGACCGCACCTTACGCGACGAAGAGGTTGACGAAATGCACGCGCGCGTCGTTCAAACTCTTGAAGAGAAATTTGGCGCGCAACTCAGAGCCTAAACAGTCGCATAAACTTCAGAGCATGGAGAGTTTTTCGCTTCTCAAAATGAGCCTCGAACCCGCTTTAATGCTCGCTTGCTTCCCATCTCCCCTTCCCGTATAATCCTCAGTTCGCTCGGAGCGCGGCGGTGTCATCCGGTGGGTTCGCGCCCACTTTTTCTTTTGCGCTTAACGAAGCTTTTTGAACTTGAGGAGCGGGCTATGGGTCAGGGTTCGATTGAAGAGCGCGTGCAGCAGATCGCAGAGCGTGTGGCTATAGATCACGGGCTTGAGCTTGTTCACGCTGAAGTCGCTGGCCCTGACAACAAACCGATTGTACGCATCTTCATTGATAAGCCCGAAGGTGTCACGCACGAGGATTGCTCGCAAATGAGCCTTCACGTAGGGACTATTCTTGACGTGGAAGACTTCATTCACTCGTCTTACACATTGGAAGTCTCAAGCCCTGGGTTAGAGCGTGGACTTTACAAGCGCAAGGATTACGAGCGGTTCTGTGGACACCCTGCGAAGATGAGGACGCGCCAGCCTGTAAACGGCCAGCGCAACTTTCGTGGTCGCATCGTCGGCATAGAAGGCGATCAGGTAATCTTTGAAGATAAAACGAGCGGGCGCGTCACAGTTCCCTTTGATTCGATAGTCAAAGCGAACCTTGAAGTTGACATGGAAGAGGAGTTTCGCCGCGCAAAGCAATTCGAGGCGTTAGATAAGGGCGTTAAGGACAGCGGTCCAAAACAGGCATTCGTGAATCGTAAATAGACGTTAAGATTTCAACGATTCACGATTTACGATTCACGATTCACTAACTTATGAGCACATCAATCGCGCAGAACATTGACGCACTTTGCCAGGAGAAGGGCGTGGACCGCGAAATCGTCATAGAGGCGATGAAGGAAGCAGTGCGCGCAGCCGCGCGTAAGCAGTTCCGTTCGGGCGAGGACATACAGGTTGACTGGAATCCTGAGACCGGCATAGAGCTTTCCGCTTCCAAAGTGGTCGTTGACGAGGTGACGGACCCTGCAATCGAATTGTCAATCGAAGAGGCGCGAGAGATGGCTGGCGATGATGTTGAGATTGGCGACGCGCTTCTGCTTCCGCTTCCAATGGAAGAGCTTGGACGAATCGCCGCTCAGACCGCAAAGCAGATTCTCTTTCAGAAAGTGCGCGACGCCGAACGCTCAAACATCTACGACCAGTACGTTGACAAGATTGGCGACCTCGTAAACGGCTTCGTCAAACGCTTCGAGCGCGGCAACATCATCGTTGATTTGGGAAATCTGGAAGCGATACTTCCCCGCTCTCAACAGTCTCGCGGCGAACAGTGGAATCAGGGCGAGCGAATACGTGTAGTTATCAGCAACGTCTCGAAGGAATCCAAAGGTCCACAGGTCGAAGTCTCGCGCACAAGCCCGGAACTTCTGCGACGGCTGTTTGAGATGGAAGTGCCGGAGATTTATGACGAGACGGTTGTAATCAAGTCCTGCGTTCGTGAGCCGGGCGAGCGCGCTAAGATTGCCGTCACGTCAAACGAGCGCGACGTTGATCCTGTGGGCGCGTGCGTGGGCATGAAGGGGTCACGCGTGCAGGCTATAATACGTGAGCTAAGAGGCGAGAAGATTGACATCATCGAATGGTCCGACGAGCCTTCTGTATTTGCCGCCAATGCTCTCTCGCCCGCGAAAGTCAATCAGGTTCGCATCACCGATATTGAAAACCGCCAGATGGAAGTTATCGTCAACGAAGACCAACTCAGTTTGGCTATCGGCAAACGCGGCCAGAACGTAAGGCTCGCGACTAAACTCGTAGGCTGGAACATAGATATCAGAAGCGAAGAGGAATTGAAGAAAGAGGTCGCAGAGCAGATGGGCGCGCTCATCGCTTCCGGCGGCTCTGTTCCCCTTTCTGCGATTGAAGGCGTTACTGCTCAGCAGGCAGACGCGCTCGCCGAACACGGCATAGAGGATATTGATGCGCTGGCTTCAACCTCTGTGGACGATCTGGTTGAATATCTGGATGTCAGTCTTGATGAAGCCGAAGCGATGTTGAATGCTGCGCTCGCCGTTATCGCAGCGCGCGATGCGAACAAGCAGAGCGCCGCAGGAGAAGCTGATGGGGAGAGTGAAGAGGCTGTAGCAGCAGGTGAAGGCGCAGAAGAAGCGCCTGCGACTGAAGCGTTTGCTGTAGAAGAGACGGAGGCTGCGAGTATGGCTGAAGAGAAGAGTGAGCCGGAAGAAACATCTGCGGCTGAAGAAGAGACTCGGACAGTTGAGCAGCACGCTGTTTCGGCAGAATTCGATCCGACAATTCAGGCTGGAGAGGTTGAGCCTTCGTTAGAGATGACTGCAAAGGGCTACGACGAAGCGGTTGAGCGTGGCGAGCCTTTCAGAGCCGAAGCCGAGATTCTTGCAGAATATTCCGCAGACCCTGTTGCCGTGACCGAAGCCGAACCGATCTCTCAGGATGAGCTTTTATTAGAAGAAGTAGGGCGCGATCTTCGCCCAGATACGATCACGCCCGCCCCGGACATCACGTCAACGGGCGCTGCGATGATTGAAGCCGCAGAGAAGGTTGAAGAGGGTATGCCTCCTGTTGAAGAGGATGAAGGCATATCGCCTCGTGCTGATTTCGCAAGCGAAGCTTCAGCTGCCGAAGTTCAAATAAGTTCCGCTCCCGAACCCGTCTATTCAGAGGCCGCGACGGTCGAGAACGCTGAAGAAGAGAAGCCCGAAAATGCTTCCAAAGATGATGCGGCCAAGTAAGCGTAAGTTGCGTGCGCGCCTAACGAGCGCGTGTCGCTACTCGCCTCGAAAACCCCAAGTGGGCTTGCGCTCTTGAAAAGTGCGCGCTTCACGAAAGGGTTTTGGAGGAAGAGAATTCTGAAACCTTTTTTTGAAGCGTGCGACGCCGTTTTACCCGAAAGCGTCGCAAGAAGGAGTGCATGTCCGTTCATACTTCCAAGGTTCGGCTTTACGATCTAGCCAAAGAACTCAAGCAGGACACCAAGCGCATCATTGAAGAGGTGCGCCGCGAGGGCGTTGATGTGTCTGTCCCGTCAAACTCTATCTCTAAAGAGTTGGCGGACAAGATTCGCAACCGTTACTTTCCGAAGAAAGAACAGAGCGCGCCTCGCAAGGTCGTCATCGTCAAAAAAGCTCGTCCTGCCGTAGCCGAAACTACAACGGCTGTCGAAGAAGAGACAGCAGAAGAGGCAGCAGCGCCCATAGAGCAGCCGGAAGTCGCAGAGCCGCCTCAACCTTCTACTGCACCCGCAGAGCCGCAGCCCGCTGGCAAGCCCATTGTGGTCCGACAGATCAAGAAGCTTCCGACCGCCACGCGAGCCGAACTCCCGACTGCGGCGGCAGCACCAGCGCAGCAACCCGTTCAAGAACCGCAACAGACTGCTCCGAGTTCAGCCGAGACTCTGCAAGCGCCAGCGCCGGAAGTCTTGGCCTCCGCGCCTGCCGAACAGATTACAGAACAGACCCCTGCGCCTCCTGTGAAGACTTCTTCAACACCCGCGCCCGTTCAGCCGCCGCCTCCGTCAAGGCAAGTGAGAGTCTTGCGGCCCACTGCGGAAGCTCTCAATGCCGGAGTAAAGATTGGCGAGCGAGCGCCCGCGCCCGTTCAGCCGCCTCAGCCCGTCAGCCCCCGCGACCGGCGCGAGCGACAGGAACGCGGCGAGCGCAGTAGTGGTGGTGGCAGTAGTAGTGAGCGTGCTGATCGTGGTGAACGCTCGCGCTCTCCACTGTCACGCGCCGAGCGAAGCGGAACACCGGGCGAAACGGCCACGCCGCAGATCACTTACATTCCTTCGCCCACGGACGGGCGCGCTCGCGGTCGTGGGCGCAGCGGACGCCACACCACCGCGCGCGGGCAGAAGCCGCACGAAGGCGGCAAAGGCAGAGGCTTCGACCGCGACTACCTGCCGCCGCCAAAAACCCTCTCGCTCGAAGACCGCATTGCGGGACGCTTGAGCGATGTTGGAACTATCACGGGAGAACTAAAACCCGTGCGCCTGGTCGAAGGTTCGACCGTCAAAGAGTTTGCAGAAAAGCTGGGTATTAAGCCGAAGGATGTTGTGACGCTTCTTCTTCAGCGCGGGGTGTTCGCAACCATCAACCAACCTTTGAACGACGACGTTGCCGTTGACTTAGCCCATCGCTTCGGCTACGAAGTGACCTTCGTGCCGTTCGAGGAGATGGTCGCCGAAGAGGAGTTTGAAGAGTTGATCGCTGCGGATGCTGATGACGTTGAACTCCCGCGCGCTCCCGTAGTCACCGTCATGGGTCACGTGGATCATGGAAAGACAAGTCTTCTAGACGCCATACGCGCAACGGACGTTGCGGCTGGCGAAGCCGGAGGCATCACGCAGCACATTGGCGCGTACAGCGTTCAAGTGCAGAGTCCTGATGACCCTGCGGAGATGCGCCGCGTCGTATTTCTTGATACTCCGGGCCATGAAGCATTCACGATGATGCGTGCGCGCGGAGCGAAGGCTACGGACGTTGTCGTTCTAGTCGTTGCAGCGGACGACGGCGTCATGCCGCAGACGATTGAAGCAATCGAGCACTCGCGCGCCGCAGGTGTTCCAATCGTTGTAGCCATCAACAAGATTGACAAGCCGGACGCAAATCCAGATCGCGTCAAGCAGGAGCTTGCCAATCAAGGCTTGCAGCCTGTCGAGTGGGGCGGTGATACGGAAATGGTCATGGTCTCGGCGAAGAGGCGCGAGAACCTTGACAACTTGCTCGAAACAATCCTGCTCACGGCAGACATTCTCAATCTGAAAGCAAGCCCGACGCGCCTTGCTTCAGGCGTTGTGCTCGAAGCCAAACTTGATCGCGGCAGAGGCTCTGTCGCAACTGTTCTCGTTCAGCAAGGCACACTGCGAATACACGATCCCTTCATCGTCGGGCAAATCTATGGCAAGGTGCGCGCGATGTTCAATGATAGGGGCGAGTCTGTAGCGGAAGTTGGTCCGGCAACTCCCGTCGAAGTCCTTGGACTTCAAGGCGTGCCGCAGGCGGGCGAGAGTTTCCAGGTCGTCGCAGACATCTCACGCGCGCAGCAGATTTCGCAGCACCGCCAGATGTTGACGCGCCAGCAGACGCTTCTACAGACGACAAAACGCGGCATAGAAGCTTTGGGTCAGACGGAAGTCAAAGAACTCCTGGTCGTCATCAAGGCGGACGTGCAAGGCTCTGTCGAAGTCCTGAAGAGCACTTTGCAGAAGCTCTCAACCGATCAGGTCAAGGTCAAGGTGATTCGCTCCGGCGTCGGCGCGATCACAGAATCGGACGTGCTCCTTGCTTCTGCTACGCAGGCCGGAGCATCCAGCACTGCCGTCGTCATCATAGGCTTCAATGTTCGACCCGAAACGCGCGCTGCTGATTTAGCCAAGCAGGAGAGCGTGGACATACGACTGCACTCGATCATCTACAAGGTCGAGGAAGAGATTCGCGCGGCCATGATCGGAATGCTCGAAGCCATAGAGAAAGAGAAAATCCTGGGCAAGGCCGAAGTGCGCGAGGTCTTCCGCGTGCCGAAAGCTGGAACGGTGGCGGGCTGCATGGTTATTGACGGCACGATTCGCCGCAACGCACGCGCGCGCCTGATACGCGACGGCGTCGTCTCCTGGGAAGGCGGCATAAGCTCTCTTCGTCGCTTCAAAGATGACGTTTCAGAAGTCCGCGAAGGCTTCGAGTGCGGCATTGGCCTTGAGAACTTTAACGACATAAAGGTCAGCGACCAGATTGAGGCGTACATCATTGAGAAGGTCGCGGCAACGGAACTTTGAAAAGCAGAATTCAGGAGTCAGAAGCCAGAAGCCAGAAGGGAAATGGCTGCGACACGCTTTTGTTTTTATTCTGAATTGCGGACTCCTGAATTCTGAATTCTGCTTTTAGTTATGCGTCGTCCAGAAAGAGTCGCCGAGATGTTGCGGGAAGAAATCTCGGAGATAGTCGGTTATGAACTAGAAGACCCGCGCGTGCAAGCGGTCACGGTGACGGACGTGCGTGTGTCTGAAAACCTGCGCGATGCGAGCGTCTATGTTCTGGTCGAAGGTAGTGAAGAAGAGATTTTAGATGCGCTCGCAGCGCTTCGCCACGCCGCGCCGTATGTTCGCAAGCAGGTGGGCTTCTCGCTCAACCTGCGCCGCACGCCGGAGCTTCACTTCATACGTGACACGGTAGAGGAGCACGGAGCGCGCGTTGACAAACTTTTGGAAAAGATCGGACAGGAATTAGGGAATCAAGCTGTAGAGTTCCCCGAAGAAAGGAATGAGTGATGAGTACTGAGTACTGAGTACTGAGTGAAAGCTATCAACTCAGTACTCAGTACTCATCACTTCTTTTGAAAAACAATGCTTAGTCAAGTTGTCGAGTTGATCGAGCAGAAGAGACGTTTTGCCATCACCTCACACGTTCGCCCCGACGGAGACAGTCTGGGTTCGAGTCTAGGGCTTTACTGGCTCTTGCGCGCACTTGATAAAGATGTAGAAGTGATAATGCGCGACGCCGTTCCTCACGCTTACGAAAAACTGCCGGGCGCGCTGGAGGTTCGAGTAACCCCTTCGGTTGATCGTTCATACGATGCAGTCTTCGTCATAGAATGCTCAGACATAACTCGTCCCGGCCTTATTGATCTCGATAAACAGCTAGTCGTCAACATAGACCACCATTCCACAACAGCGCTCTTCGGCACAATCAACTGGATAGACTCGACCGCATCGGCTGTGGGCGAGATGATCTACAACCTTTGCAAAGCCACGGGCGTTCGTGTTACGCGCGAGATCGCCGAGTGCGTCTATACCGCTCTCATCACAGACACAGGCTCATTTCATTACTCGAACACTAGCGAGCGCACATTCAAAGTCGCATCCGAACTCGTTCGCGCCGGTGTGAAGCCTGCGAAAATCTCTCAGGCGGTTTTCAGCAACTACCCCTGGTCGAAGATAGAACTGCTGGCCGAAGTCATGACGACCGTAAAGCGCGACGAGACGGGGCGCGTTGCGTGGATGCACCAGACGCTTGAGATGCAGCAAAGAGCAGGAGCGTCTGAAGAGGATGCAGACGGTTTTGTCAACTACCCTTTGACGTGCGGCTCTGTCGAAGCCGTCGCTCTCCTGAAAGAATGCTCGCCCGGAATCTATCGCACAAGTTTGCGCTCAAAGGGCGACGTAAACGTTGCGCGCATCGCTGAAAAGTTTGGCGGAGGCGGCCATCGCAACGCCGCCGGGTGCACGCTTCGCGGGGATTTGGAAGAGGCCAAGCGGACAATCGTGCGCCTTCTTCAAGACGCTGTGGAGCATCGCAACGGCGACCGTGACGATTCACAGGCGGCAGCGTAAAGATAGTGATGATTATTGAGTACTGAGTACTGAGTTGATAGCTATCAACTCAGTACTCAGTACTCAGTACTTTTTATGAAAGAGAAAAAATATAAGTGGCGGCGCGAGGATTATCAGGAGAAGACGCGCGGCCTTCTGATGGTTCATACGGGAAATGGCAAGGGCAAGACCACTTGTGCGCTCGGGCTTATGATGCGCGCGGCGGGGCGTGGACTCAAATGCTGCATGATTCAGTTTATGAAATCCCGAAACGACCGCTACGGCGAGCACGTCTCGGCTGAAAAGCTAGGCATTGAAGTTCACACGATGGGCGATGGCTTTACCTGGGACACGAAGAATCCTGAGCAGGACCAGCGAACAGCGAGCGAGACTTGGGCGCTCTGTGTTGAGAAGATGCGAAGCCGCGACTACGATCTTCTGGTCTTCGACGAGATTGTTTATGTCCTGAGCTACGAGATGCTGTCATTGGAAGAAGTGCTCGCTGAAATTCGCGCAATCCGTGAAGAGCAGCCAGCGCTATACATCGTCGTAACGGGACGCGATGCGCCCGCAGCGCTCATAGAAGCCGCAGACCTCGTGACCGAGATGCGCGAAATCAAACACCCCTTCAACGCCGGGATACGCGCTCAACAGGGAATTGAATTTTAGGGATGAGGGAGGAACGAAGGATGAAGGATGAGGGATGAGGGATGAAGCAAAAACAGAAAACTATGTGGTTCTTTCTTTTCATTCATCCCTTTGCCCTCCGCCCTCATCCCTTCGTTCCTCCCTTCGCCCTCATCCCTTCTTATGTTACTCTCTGCCTCGTTCTCCTTTAATTCCAAATGCTGAAAGGCTATGTACTGATGATCCGTGAAGGTCGAGGAATGTCGGATGCCGTCTTAGTTCATCCCTCATCCCTCTGCCCTCATCCCTGCTCTTATGCCTTGGTTTCGTAAAAAAGATCAGAAGATTGAGAGTGTGCCCGCTGAAGAGCGCGTGGTTAAGACCGAAGGTATTTTCGTCAAGTGCGACGAGTGCGATACTGCGCTATTCAAACCGGACCTGGAAGAGTCCTTGCAGGTCTGCACGCATTGCGGCTACCACTTTCGCATAGGCGCGCGAGAGCGCCTTAGTCTCCTCTTCGACGAAGGCAAGTATGAGGAGATGGACTCGGAAGTTGTCTCGATTGATCCTCTGAAGTTCTTTGACACTAAGCCTTACCCGGAACGCATCAAGCAGGCGCAGGAGTTGACGGGCTTGCCTGAAGCGGTCATAACAGGTCGCGGCACTGTCGGCGGCTATCTGGTCTTCGCCGGAGCGATGGACATACTCTTCATTGGCGGCTCTATGGGTTCGGCGGTCGGCGAAAAGATCACGCGGCTGATTCATCGCGCCATGAGAGAGCGTGGCGCTGTGGTTATCTTCGCGGCTTCCGGCGGCGCGCGTATGCAGGAAGGCACGCTCTCTTTGATGCAGATGGCGAAGATCGCCTCTGCGCTCGCGGAGTTGGACGAAGCGAGGCTTCCCTTCATCTCCGTTCTGACGGACCCGACGACGGGCGGCGTGACCGCAAGTTTCGCAATGCTGGGCGACCTGATTATAGGGGAGCCGAAAGCTCTTATCGGTTTCGCAGGCCCGCGCGTAATCGAGCAGACCATTCGTCAGAAACTACCAAAGAATTTCCAGCGGTCAGAGTTTTTGCTCGAACACGGAATGCTGGACGCAATCGTTGACCGCCGCGAGATGCGCGACTTCATCATCAATGCTCTCAAGTTCATGATGAACCCTGAAATAGTTAATAGTGAAAAGTGAATAGTGAATAATAGCCGCCAGCTTTTCACTTTTCACTATTAACTATTCACTTTTCACTATGTTCGACGACGCGCTTCAATATCTCTTAAGTCTTGGGCACGAGACCTTAGCAATCAAGCTCGGCCTCACGAATACGGAGCGATTGCTTGAGGCTCTGGGCAATCCGCAGAGTTCCTTTCCATCCATTCAAATCGCAGGCACAAACGGTAAAGGCTCGACCGCCGTAATGCTTGATTCAATCTGTCGGTCGGCAAGCGTAAGGACCGGCCTTTACACTTCGCCGCACCTGGTTAGTATCACCGAACGCATACGCATTAACGGTCAGGAGATTTCAAGGGAAGATTTCGCGCGCTTTACTTCACAGGTGCGAGAGAGCGCCGAACGGCTCTTGAATGAAGGAAAACTTGAAACGCTTCCAACATTTTTCGAGCACGTGACTGCGATTGCCCTTCTTGCGTTCAAGGAAGCGGGCGTTCAACTTGCAATACTTGAGACAGGTCTTGGCGGGCGACTAGATGCAACGACAACTGCGCAGGCTGAAACGGTCGCTATCACTCCAATCGCTCTGGACCATCAGAAATATCTAGGCTCGACGCTGGCGAAGATAGCCGCCGAGAAGGCCGCTATAATTCGTCCCGGAGTGACAGCCATCATCGCCCCGCAAGATGCGGAAGCTCTCAAAGTGATTCTCAAGCGATGCGCTGATTGCGTAGTCACGCCGCGAGTTAATGAGTGCGAAGCGAAAGTAATCGGCGCGGACGAGACGGGGCGGGTGTGCGCGACTTTCGAGACGAAGTCGGCGCGATACGAGAACGTCCGTCTGGGCTTGCGTGGTCGGCATCAGGCGACGAATGCTTCTACGGCAATCTCGCTGGCAGAAGCTCTGCGCGAGCGTGGGTTTTCGATTCCACACACAGCCATCATAGAGGGACTTGAAAAGAGCATACACGCGGGACGGCTGGATTTGCGCGAGGGACATCCTTCTTTTCTCTTTGACGGCGCGCACAACGTCGCGGGCGCGCGCGCTTTGCGTGATTATTTGGATGAATTTATAAAAGCGCCCATCACCATCATCTTCGGCGCAATGCGCGACAAGGATTTGAAAGAGATTGCAACCACACTCTTCCCCGCAGCGAATCAACTTATTCTCACGCAACCTTCAAACCCGCGCTCGGCAACACCCGAAACGCTCGTGCATATAGTTCCTGCGAATTTCAATAAAAGCAGATTAACGCTCGCGCCTTCACCAGTCGAAGCGATTCAAGCAGCTTACAGTCTTACACCGCCCGAGGGTCTAATCTGCGTTACAGGCTCGCTCTATCTCATAGGCGAAATTATGTCGAATGCGGATAACGGGATTGCGGAATGAGGATTGAAAAACAAGCAGCTTTCGTCTTCATCAATCCGCAATCCCGTTATCCGCAGCCCGCAATCCTTCTTGACTTTTGCCTTCTACCTTTTTACTTTTGCCTTCAATCATGGCTACACCAAACACGGAAGCGCCTGAAGTTCTGGCAACAGAAGAGGTCTATCATGGTCACGTGATAGACGTTGCGGTTTATACTGTGCGAGAGCGCGATGTGACCTATAAGCGAGAGGTAGTGCATCATCCGGGCGGGGCTGGCGTGGTCTGTGTGTTTGACGACGGCACGGTTGCGCTCGTTCGACAGTATCGTCACCCGACCGTGCGTTACACTCTTGAGCTTCCAGCCGGAAGACTCTCGCCGCCGGAAAGACCGGAAGAGTGCGCGGCGCGAGAGCTTGAAGAAGAGATAGGGGTTCGCGCCAGCCGACTTGAAAAGTTGTCGGAATTTTTCACGACACCCGGTTTTTGTGAAGAGAAGCTCTGGGTCTTTCTTGCAACTGATCTGACTGAGACGAAGCAGAATCTTGAGGGCGACGAGATGCTTGAGATAGTTCGCGTCACATTCTCGCGCGCTCTTGAGATGATAGTTGACGGCGAGATTGAAGACGCTAAGACGATCATAGGGTTGTTGCTGGCCGCGCCGCGACTAGGGTTTAAGACGCCGGACCAAGATTACCCGGCGGTTTGAAAGAGAATAAGATGTTCAGCAATCAGCTTTTATTTTAGCCGAAAGCTAATTGCTTATTTGTTATTGAAAGGAGCAAGGTCTTGGCTACATGTCCACATCTATCTCAGGCGCACGATGTCACGCCGAGCGCACGCGGGTGCGAAGACTGTTTGAAGACGGGCGACGCCTGGGTTCATCTTCGTCTCTGCAAAATCTGCGGGCACGTTGGCTGCTGCGATAGCTCTAAGAACAAGCACGCCACGAAGCACTTTCATCAAACAAAGCATCCGATCATTAAATCCTTTGAGCCGGGCGAAGAGTGGGGCTATTGCTACGTTGATGATGCTTTCTTTGAAACGATCTGAGTTGCGGGGAGCGAGTGCATCAAGAGAGGCAGAGAAAGCTGTAGCGCGAGAGTCAACGCTTGAAGATGCCCCGCGCACGAGTGAGCCGCGTTCGCCCAAATTAATCAATTACATTCATTCGACAATCGCCATCCCGCTCATCTGTCTCTACACGGTTGTGATGGCTACGCTCTCGCTCCTGTTCTCGCTGTATGATCCGAAGGGCAGGCGGCAGCACTGGTGTGCGCAAACCTGGTGTCGAATGATAGCGCGAACGGTTGGAGTGCGCGTGCGCGTTCACGGCGCGCACCACATACGCCCGCACACGTCTTACGTCTTTCTCTCCACGCATCAGAGCCTAATGGACATCCCTGCGATGCTCGGCTACCTGCCCGCGCAACTTCGCATCGCCGCTAAGAAATCTCTTTTTCGAGTTCCCTTCATGGGGTGGCATCTGGCGCGCGCAGGCCACATTCCGATTGACAGAAGCTCGACTGAGAATGCCGTTGCCAGTATGCAAAGAGCGGCGAGCTACTTGCGCGATGGCATCTGCGCATTCATCTTTCCAGAAGGCACGCGCTCACGTGACGGCTGCCTGCACAAATTCAAGAAAGGCGGATTCAAACTCGCCATTCAATCGAAAGCGCCCATCATCCCCATCACAATCATAGGCTCGCGCCAGGTGCTGCCGCCCGATGAGATTATCTTTCGCGCCGGACCGATTGACATGTACGTTGACGAGCCTATACCGACCGAAGGGTTGAGCGACGAAGATATTGAGGTCTTGATGGAGAAGGTTTACAACTGCATGGCAAAACACTTTAAGGAAAAAGGTAAAAGTTAAAGACGAGACGCGGAGAAAATGAAAGACAGACTGCGTCAATTAAGAATTATCAAGGATTGCGGCCTGAAAGTGACAGATCGCTCCGTTGCTCAGCATTATCTCTCAATAGAGAAGCTTCATCTATGACTATAGATAAAGCTTCTCTAGTCATAGATGAAGCTTCGCACGATGGAGATGATACTTCTCCAGGCAGAGATGCTTTATCTTCGTCGTTCGATGAAGCATCTCTGCACAGAGATGAAACTTATTCGCCCATAGATGTTGCCGCTCTTTGTGATGTTCTGTCATAGAAAACGGTTTGTGAGATAAGCTTGCAGGGGCGTGGGCTTGCCCTGTCCGCTTTCACCGCGTCACGGCGTCGCCGTGCCTACGCGTCCGTTCCTCCTTTTGCCTTTTAACCCCCTCTCTCTTACACTCGCTTCTATCGTGAGCATTCCAGATGAACGAGGGCCTTTCGTCGAGCCGCCCGCAGACACTCAAGCGACTTTCGGGCAGATGCCTGCGATTGCGCCCGCAGCCGCGATTGACCCGAACAATCCGCCGTGGGGAATTGCCGCAGGAATCCTGACGTGGGTCGGAAGCGTAGTGCTGTTAATAGGAATAGGAATCCTTTTCATCATTCCTTACATTGCATCGAATTTCAAAGGAAGAGGCAAAGAGGAACTAACTCAGTTTCTGACGACGGATAAGACAGCTATCTTTCTTCAGATACTGTCTGCTCTTCCCGCGCATCTCTTAACCTTTGTAATCGTCTGGGCAGTTGTCACTCATTTCGGTAAGCGCCCGTTCTGGAAGTCAATCGGTTGGAGTTGGAGCAAGGGATTCGGATTCTGGAAAAGCGCGGGACTTGCCGTCGGGCTTTTGTTATTGGGAATGGGGATAACAAAAATTGTCGGCGGCGGCGAGACATCTATAGATCAGATAAGTCATAGCTCCGCTGCCTCCAGATACACGCTCGCAATCCTCGCTGGCCTTACCGCCCCGCTTATCGAAGAGCTTGTTTATCGCGGCGTTCTCTATTCAGCTCTGCAAAAGGTAGCCGGGATGCTTTGGGCCGTCATAATCGTCTCCGTTCTCTTTGCGCTCGTTCACGTTCTTGAGTATTACAACAACGTGGGCGTCATCATGGTGATTTCTTTACTAAGCGTTTGCCTGACGCTGCTGCGCGCTTACACAGGAAGGCTCTTGCCCTGCTTCATAGTGCATCTGGTCTTTAATGGAATACAGGCTGTGATTATTATTATAGAACCTTTCTTGCCGCAATCCGCTCCTGAACAGAAAGCTCCGGTAGTTGCAATGCTCTGGCGCACTGTTCGACATCTCTTCTAAGGAATGGCTCACGAAGTTTTAGTGGTCGGCGGAGGCATAGGCGGTTTGACCGCTGCTGCGCTTCTTTCGGCGAGAGGCGTCAACGTTTGCCTGCTTGAGAAAGAGCCGCGCGGCGGCGGTTGCGCCACGACTTCAGAGCGCTTCGGCTACACGTTCGAGACCGGCGCATCGCTCTATGCTTCCTGGCAGACAAACGAGATACATGCGCGCGTCTTTTCAGAGTTAGCGGTCGCGCCGCCGGAAGTTAGACCCGCCACGCCCGCTTACGTCGTTCGATTGCCTGACGGCAGGGACGTGATCGTAGCGTGTGATGATGAAGAGTTTTACGAGAATCTGCGCGCGGCATTTCCTGAATGCGCGGACGCAGGCGTGAAGTTTTATCGTGAGATTGCGGCTGTGGGTTCAGCTTTAAGACGCATCGCGCGACGCGTGCCGGACCTTCGCACAGCATCTTTGGCGCGGGCGTTGCGCGCTGCACTTTCTGAAGCTCGCGTTGCGCGCCGCGTGCTCGCTGGTTTGAACCACACTGCTGCGCAGCACTTGAGCGGAACTTCCCACAGGTTTCGTCGCTTCATTGACGTTCAATTACAAATCTTCGGGCAACGCGACAGCAGCGCGTGCGCCTATCTTTACGCGGCGGTCGCGTTGATGCTGCCGCGCTGGGGAATGTATGCAATGCGAGGCGGTGCTGCGAGTTTGGCAGACGCGCTCACTGAAAGCATAAGGAAGAGCGGCGGCACTGTTCGCTTCAACGCGCCTGTGCTTCGTCTAGCCTACGACGCGCAGGGTCTGGCAATTGGCGTTGATCTTTTAAGCGGAGAGCGAGTGGAGGCCACGCGCGCCGTCGTCAGCAACCTCACAGTGTGGGACACCTACGGCAAGCTCGTCGGCGCGAGTCGCACGCCTGATAGTGTTCGGCGGCGGCTTAAAGATTTACACGGCTGGGGCGCGTACCTGCTCTATCTCGGGCTTGATGAAGAGACACGAGAGCATCTTCCTGCGGACCACATTCTGGCGCTCACTGACTGGCAGGAAAATGAGGTTTACGACCCTGAGAGCGCGCAGTTCATGTTCGGCTCAGCGCCCTCTTGGGACACACGCGCGCCCGAAGGAAAGCGAGCGGTCACAGTCTCCACTTTCACTGAAAGCTCACAGTGGTTCTCGTTTCACGAAGACGAGACTGAGCACGAAGAGCAGGATCAAGCAATGCTCGAAACGTGGTGGGAGCGCATACACAAAGCGATGCCCGAACTTGGCGCGGGCGTTGAGGTGATAGAGACAGCGACGCCGCGAACCTTTTATGATTACACGCGGCGACGCTTAGGCATGGTTGGAGGTGTAGGCCAGTCTCTGGATGTCTTCGGGTTGAACTCGCTCACGCACCGGACGGCGCTTACGAATCTTTTCATGGTCGGCGACACGGTATTTCCTGGACAGGGCGTTGCGGCGGTCACGCAATCCGCACTAATCGTCGCAAACGAAATCGCCCCGCCGGGCAAACGTTGAACTTGCGGCGGAGCGATTTTTCCGAAGGTCTGTTTTTACTCTTCTAAAACCGACTTACTTGTTAGGACTTTTGCCGTCCCCCTGTGCTCTTTCTATGTGGGACTCTGCGGCGCGCGGTATTGACGGCTCGGACATAGTAGGCTGCGAAACGGGCGCAGAATTGCCGCCGTTCCAGCCGTTTGAACCGCCGCCCGATGAAGAGTTGCCCCTGCCTGACGATGAATCGCCGCCGCCTCTGCCGCCTGACGAATTACCATTGCCCCATGATCCAGAACCACCGCCATTGCCTCGCGTCCAACCTTGGCCGTTGCCGTTCGAGCCAACCCCGGTCCAGTAGTGGTGTCCATATGGAGAGGTCCATTGGCGTCCATCACCCGGAAGGAAGCAGTGACGACCAAGATTCGGATCATAGACCCAGTAGCCTCTATTATGTAGGCGCGTCGGATTGGACCACGCCAGGCTTCCCCAATTATCCCAGTAATAATTATTAAAGGCCGTCATCAACGTGCGAGGCTGAAGCTGGCGGTTAGCTTTCGCCAGAAACTCCGCACGCTGCTTGCTCCAAAGATCGAGCGCATCCATATCCTTCTTGCTCAACTTTGCAACCTGCGTAAGACCATGCCCGATCAGAACCTTTTGGCCGCCTTTGGCCTGCTCCTGCTGGCCCGGACCGTAAAGCACCATGCCCTTGTGAACAACTATCTCGGTCGTCCCGTCCGCCAGAATGTTGAAGCGATAGAGTCCGCCCTTTACGATTAGCGCATCCGTCTGCGGGGTTTTGATTGCAATAGACAGCACCACGCCGTCCGCGCTGCTGGCCTCAACGATAATGCGTCCCTTCAAGAGCTTGACGTGCAGATTGTCCAGCGAGGCGTCCGTCAACTCAAACTCCGTATTCTCATCCGCGCGAAGATACGAACCCGGATTGAGCAACACCTCCAGGCGTCCGTCCGCGCCCGTGATAACTTTGTCTCCGTTCTCAAGATTATCGTTTGAGCTTAAAGCCTGCGCGGTCTTCCCGCCAGAGCGCTCGACCATGACGTTGCCCGAAACTAGATTAACGCCGCCCGCTTTGGCAGAGATTATATACTTCTCTTTGTTCTGAGCCTGCGCTGCGACACCGAAGGCAAGGCATAAGGCCAGACCTGTAATACTCAAGCTATATCGTAACTCTCTCTTCTTCATAGCGGACCTCCCTATCGAAGCTACTGCGATTCAAAGGATACACTCTCCGGCCGGTTCTCGCCATTCTATCACCAAATCTCACAGAACAAAAATTTTACTTGACTCGTACAATTGTATGGTGTATAGAAACACTATACAATTTGTTGAAGGTTGAGTGTTATGTACATCGTCGTTGATTTTGAGAAGGACCATCGCCCTATATACCAGCAGGTGGTTGATGAGATTAAGGCTCTGATTGCGCGCGGGAGTTTGCGCGAGGGCGAGCAGCTTCCGCCGGTTCGACAGGTTGCGGCTGATTTGGGCGTGAACCTGAACACGATTGCGACCGCTTACAGAGAGTTGCAGCGCGAGGGATTGATAACGGTGCGGCACGGTGCGGGCGCTATTGTCTTGTCGCGCAAAGGGGCTTTGAAATCGGACGAGGAGCTTCGCAAGCCTCTGCGCGCGGCCTTGACTCAATTAGTGCTGGCGGGCTTGCCGCGCAATCGAATCATGGCAATCGTTGGCTCTGAGTTGCGTGGGCTTATGAAAGGAAACGGATAGGAGGCTTACATCTTATGTCAAACACTTTCTTTCTCTTATTCTCAGTTGATCTCCTGCTGCTCTTCTGTTTCATGTTCATGCCTGTGATACGCGGGGCTGATGCTTTCTTCGGCGTTCGTGTAAGCGCGGAAACTTACCGGAACGAAGGTCGTCGCATACTTCATCGCTACTGGTTCTGGCTCGCGCTCACATTCATCGAGATAGAGGCGATAGGTTTCATAGTCTCTTTCTACAGAGGCCGCACGGAGTTTGCAGAAGTCGCGCCGCGCCTGCTTGTTCTGCCCGTAGCGATGCTCTTTTACGTCATCTTCTACAAACAGGCCAAACGCCTTGAGCTTGTTGAAGGCGATGAGCGCTTCGCTTCATCACTCAGGACGCGCCACTTGCGCGATTACACGAATTTGGCGCTTGAAGGTGCGGTCGTAGCTCTTACAATCACGCCGATTCTCGTTCTGGTTTACTACTATCCGCAGCTTCCTGAGCGCATACCGACGCATTGGAACTGGCGCGGGCTACCGGACCAATGGACGCGCAAGAGTTACTTCTCCGTCTTCTCGCTCGCTGGCGTTCTGGTTTACATGCAGGGGCTGATGCTCTTCGTCAAACATGGACTTCTTGGCGTGAAGATGACTTTACCGGCAGAGCACACGGAGGAGTATCTCAGTTTGAAAGAAGAGATGCTGGGCATGACTATAAAGTTTCTGGACTGGACGCGCCTTGTGCTGTGCATCATGCTCGGAAGCGTAACTGCCAATATAGCCTTCAGCGCAATAGATTATCTGCGCTTTCTATCTAAAATCGTGACGATTGCTGTCTGGGCATCGACGGCGCTACTGCTCGCAGCCGTTGCTTTCGCAATCTACAGCTTCTACAAAGCGGACCGCAGGTTAAGAGAAGAGGTCGGGCGCGTCTATGTGCAGAGGCATAGGGATGCAAAGCACTGGTACTTGGGCGGGCTTATCTACTACAACCCGGAAGACCCAGCGCTATGGGTTGAAAAGCTTGTGGGCTGGGGCTACACCTTCAACATGGGCAACAAGTGGGTCTATATCTATCTGGTGATAATGATCGCAGTGCCGCTCCTGCTCATATTGCCGTTGGAGAGAGTGGGATAAAGGCAGGAGTCAGAATTCTGGAGTCAGAAGAAAAGAAAGAAAGCAGCTTTTGGCCTAATCTCCTTCTGGATACTGATTCTCGGAATTCTGCTTTTCAATGGAGACCATTGATGAAAAAATTTACGCTTTCGATTCTTCTGTTTATCTTGAGCATGTTCGTTGTTGCGCAGTGTAACAAGGCTAATCCGCTTGAATCATCCGACTCTGCTCAGGACAAGCAGCAGAGCGCGGACGTTGATTACAGTGCGCCGCCGAATGCTTCGTTCACGGCAGAAGAGGTGACTGTGAATGCTAAAGGCTTCACGCTCGCTGGAACATTGCTGTTGCCGAAATCGGGCGCGCGTCCCTTGCCCGCAGTAATAACAATCACGGGTTCTGGACAACAGACGCGCGACGAACCCATTCCGATTCCGGGTCTTGAGAAATACAGACCCATGCGCCAGATTGCTGAGGCGCTGGCAACGAGAGGCATTGCCGTGCTGCGCGTTGATGATCGAGGCGTGGGCAAATCCGGCGGGCGCGATACGCTGATGACGGCCACGACCTCTAGCTTCGCGGATGACGTGCGCGCAGAGGTCGCGTACCTTCGCTCACGCCCTGAGATTGATCCGAAACGAATAGCGCTCGTAGGCCATAGTGAGGGCGGCCTGATAGCTCCTATGGTCGCTACGACCGATCCTCAGATAAAGGCCATAGTTCTTATGGCCGGAGGCGGCAAACGCGGCGACCAGATAAGCATGGATCAATTGAACGATGCGCTCTCGCGCGCAACCGGATTGAGCGAGGAACAGAAAGAGCAGCAGCGCGCTCAGGAGAAGGAGATAATTCAGGCGGTCCAATCGGGCGGCGATCTTTCAAAGTATCCTCCGCAGGTGCGTCTGCCCTGGGTTAAAGAGTTCTGGACTTACGACCCGTTGCCTACGATTCGTAAAGTGCATCAACCCATATTGATTCTGCAAGGCGCGCTGGACCGACAGATAACAGCCGATCAAGCGACCTTGCTCGAACAGGCTGCAAAGGGCGCGGGCAATAAGGACGTGACCCTGCACATATTCCCGAACCTCAACCACCTGTTTCTGCCCGCCAAAACGGGAGCGTTCGCTGAATACTCCAAGCTTGAGACGACCTCAATCGGCGACGGTGTCCTGAAAGTTTTAGGCGGCTGGCTGGAGGCGAAACTGAAAAAGCAGTAGGCAGTTGGCAGTTAGCAATTAGGTTGTTGAGCGAAGTGTTATCAGTAAAGCATTCACTTCATCAACCCTTAACCCACTGCCAACTGCCTGCTGCTTTTTCACGCTTGATGTACTGCGCTGCTCGCTGCGTGTAGTTCCTGCAATGAATGAACCGTTATCTGATTCTTTGTTGATCGCGCGGTGATTGCTTCGACTATGGCCTGCGCGCCCGTCATTGTAGTGACGCACGGCACATTGTATTGAAGCGCGGCGCGACGAATTGCCTGTTCGTCAAAATGCGATGTGCGGCCCAATGGGGTGTTGATGATGATGTCAATCTCGCCGCGCTTGATGTGGTCAACTATGTTCGGGCGTCCTTCGTTGACCTTAAAGACAGTCTCGATATTCAACCCAACTTCGCGCAGGCGTTCTGCTGTGCCGATAGTCGCCACAATGTTGAAGCCTAAGCGAGAGAGCCTTCGCGCTAAGACAACGGCCTGTCCTTTGTCGCCTTCGTTCACACTGATGAATGCAGTGCCGCTCGTCGGCAGTTCAAGCCCAGCGCCCATAATAGCTTTGGCGTAAGCTTCGCCGAATGTTTCCCCGACGCCCATCACTTCGCCTGTGGAGTGCATCTCTGGACTCAAGACAGGGTCAACGCCAGGAAATTTCACGAATGGAAAGACGGGCGATTTGATGAAATATCGTTTGTTATTCTTCAAGCCTTCGGTTAAATCTTCCGGCAAATTGAATTCGCTCAAAGAGCGCCCGGCCATGACGAGCGCTGCGATGCGTGCGAGCGGAACTCCCATGGCCTTCGAGACGAAAGGAACTGTGCGAGAGGCGCGCGGGTTTACTTCGAGCACATAGACGCGGTCGTCTTTAATCGCAAACTGTATGTTCATCAAGCCGCGCACGTCCAGAGCACGCGCAAGCTCTCGCGTGTAATGGCGCATCGTCTCAAGATGCTCTTCTTCAATTCGCACGGGCGGAAGCACGCAAGAAGAATCCCCCGAATGGATACCTGCCTCTTCGATGTGCTCTTGAATTCCTGCGACAACGCAGGTCTCTTCGTCCGCGAGCGCGTCAACGTCAAACTCGGCAGCGCGCTCTAAGAATTTATCAATCAAGACGGGTCGTTCGGGCGAAGCGTCAACCGCCGTTCGCATGTACTCGTCCAATGAAGCCTCGTCGTAAACAATCGCCATCGCGCGACCACCCAGAACGTAAGAGGGACGCACGAGCACAGGATAGCCTATGCGCGAGGCGCACTCTCTTGCCTCTTCCAACGATGTCGCCGTCCCGTTTTCCGGCTGCGGAATTCCAAGTTCTCTTAGAAGCGAGCCGAAGCGTTTGCGGTCTTCCGCCAAATCAATTGAATCGGGCGACGTTCCAATGATAGGAACTCCGGCCTCGTGCAATCTCATAGCAAGATTCAGAGGCGTCTGCCCGCCGAACTGCACTATGACGCCTTCCGGTTTTTCAACGTCCACAATGTTCATCACATCCTCGAACGTCAAAGGCTCGAAATAGAGACGGTCCGAAGTGTCGTAATCGGTTGAGACTGTTTCAGGATTGCAGTTGACCATGATGGTCTCGAATCCTGCATCGCGCAGAGCGAATGAAGCGTGACAGCAGCAGTAGTCGAACTCAATTCCCTGCCCTATGCGATTCGGACCAGAGCCTAGAATCATTATCTTTCGCTTGTCTGTCGGCTCAGCTTCATCCTCTTCTTCATAAGTCGAGTAGAGATACGGCGTGTAGGATTCAAACTCTGCGCCGCAGGTATCAACGCGCTTATAGACTGGAACTATGCCCTTGCGTTTTCTGTAAGCGCGCACTTCGTCTTCGCTCGTTCCCGTTAAGTAAGCGATGCGGCGGTCCGACAGCGCGGCCTCTTTCGCAGCGCGTATGACTTCCGGTGGAACATCTTCAAGCTTTCTATCTTCAATCCGGTCCTGAATTCGCATCACTTCCTGAAGTTGTTCGAGAAACCATGGGTCTATGCGCGAGAGGCGATAGATTTCGGGAATGGTCCATCCGTGCTGCAAGGCGTAAGTGATGTAAGAGAAGCGTTGCGAGTTTGGGCGCGCGAGCTTTCGCTGCAACTCGTCGTCCGATACGCCGCGAAGGCGAAGAGGCTTCACAGCTTCGAGCGAGCGCAAGCCTTTGAAGAGTGCTTCCTTGAACGTGCGGCCTATCGCCATCACTTCGCCGACCGATTTCATCTGCGTGCCCAGAACATCCTCGGCGTCGCGGAACTTTTCAAACGCCCACTTTGGAATCTTCGCCACGACGTAATCAATCGTAGGCTCGAAACTCGCGGGCGTCTTCCTTGTTATGTCATTCGGAATCTCGTCGAGCGTGTAGCCTACGGCCAATTTTGCTGCGATCTTCGCAATTGGGAATCCCGTAGCTTTCGATGCCAGCGCAGATGAACGAGAGACGCGCGGGTTCATCTCTATGATGCGAACGTCGCCGTTGGTTGGATCAACCGCGAATTGAATGTTCGAGCCGCCCGTCTCGACTCCAACTTTGCGAATAATCGTAATCGCCATGTCGCGTAAACGCTGATACTCGACATCAGAAAGCGTCTGAGCCGGTGCGACTGTAATCGAGTCGCCCGTGTGCACGCCCATCGGGTCGAAGTTTTCTATCGAGCAGATGATGACGACGTTATCTTTTAGATCGCGCATCACCTCCAACTCAAACTCTTTCCAGCCGAGGATGGATTCCTCTATCAAGACCTGATTGACTGGCGAGGCTGCGAGTCCGCCGCGCACTATCTCTTCAAACTCTTCTGGATTGAAGGCCGTTCCGCCGCCCGTTCCGCCGAGCGTGAATGAGGGACGAATGATCGCGGGGTAGCCAGTCTCTTCAACTATGCGCTCGGCTTCCGCCCACGAGTGAGCGAAGCCTCCGCGCGGCACAGGCAAGCCAACTTCATCCATCGCGCGCTTGAAGAGTTCGCGGTCTTCGGCAACCTTGATGGCCTCGCGCTTCGCACCAATCATCTCAACGCCGAACTCTTCCAGCACTCCAGCATCCGACAATGCGATTGCAAGGTTGAGCGCAGTCTGCCCGCCAACTGTAGGCAGAAGCGCGTCGGGTCTTTCTCGTTTGATGATTGCGGAGACTGCTTGGATGTTGAGCGGTTCGATGTAAGTCTTATCCGCCGTCTCAGGGTCTGTCATGATGGTCGCAGGGTTGGAGTTTACAAGAACTATCTCGTAACCCTCCTGCTTCAAAGCGCGACAGGCCTGCGTGCCCGAATAGTCGAATTCGCAAGCCTGGCCTATGACGATAGGGCCTGAGCCTATGATTAAGATTTTGTGTATGTCTGTTCGTTTGGGCATCTCTTGGATTAAGACGTTTTCAGATAAGAAAAGGTCAGCTTTTCAAATCGAGCATTATACATAACGGGTCGGCGGAGCACGAATCACATTCAAGTCTCCTCGCGCTGCTTTAAGAATTGTCTTTGGTTCTCAGACGCATGATAAACTACATGGCGAAGTTCCGGGCTATTCATAATCGCACTCGTTAAAGATTGTAAGGAGAAGTAATGTTCCGCTCGAAGAAAACCATCCTGATTACTGCGGCGGTTCTTATCTCGTTCGCGTTGATTGTTTTCTTTCGCTACCGCGCGCTGAATAAACCGCTCAGCCACGAGCAGGAGACTTATCATCAAGGGCCGAATGGTGGCCAGCAGCAGACGCTCACGGTCGCATTCGTTCCTGTGACCTGTCATCTGACTTGTCCAGTCACTGATTACGCATCGAAAACGACAAAGACCGCGACACGCTTTGACGCTCTGCGTTTCTCGGAGTTGCCGACAATCGTCGAGGCTTTGAAAGCCAAGAAGTTGATGGCGGCATTCCTGACCGTGCCGCTTGCTATGAAGATGCGAGAGCAGGGCGTTCCTGTCAAAATTGCTTGTCTAGGACACCGCGACGGTTCGCAGCTTGTCATTCGCAAGGAAGACACAGCTAAAGATTTGCGAGACCTGCGGGGCAAGACCATCGCCATACCGAATCCCTTCAGCAATGAAAACTTTTTCATGAACAAGATGATGCAGGATCAGGGCGTGAAGCCCGAAGAGATTAGGTTTGTTTCAATGCCT
>QHXM01000291.1 GCA_003222945.1 Acidobacteriota bacterium | reverse complement strand
TTGATAATTTTCCTTTGTTCGGCGCGAGAATTAGCGGCAGATGCGCGAAGCGCGGAGGCTTCGTGCCCAAAGCTTCGTATAGAAGAATCTGCTTGTGCGTGTTCGTCAGATGATCCTGTCCGCGAATCACGTCCGTGATCTTCATCTCTATATCGTCAATAACAACAGAAAGATTGTAGAGCGGATGACCATCGGAGCGCAGCAGCACCAGGTCTTCGATCTCCGAATAGTCGCGCTCCAGTGGGCCATATACGGCGTCTTCAAAACGAGTCTTCCCCTCGCGCGGGACTTTCAGACGAACGGCGAAAGGCTCACCCGCATCTGCGCGGCGGTCCGATTCCTCTTTAGATAACTCACGGTAAGGATTGCTTCTGTGGTCCTGCCCGCCTTCCGCTGCTTGAGCGCGTGCACGCTCGGCTATGCCCTGCTTAATGGTCGCGTCGGCGCGTTCCTCTTTCGGCGTGAAATCACGGTAGGCTTTCCCCTCTTCAAGAAGTCTGAGCGCGGCGGCACGATGCTTCGGCGCGTTGTCGGATTGAAAGACGATCTCTTCGTCGTAATCAAGTCCGAGCCACTCCAAGCCTTCAATGATCGAGCGCGTAGAAGCTTCTGTGGAACGCTGCAAGTCTGTGTCTTCAATTCTGAGCAGAAACTTCCCGCCAGTCTTGCGCGCATACAGCCAGTTAAATAGCGCAGAGCGCGCAGACCCAATATGCAGATAACCCGTCGGCGACGGTGCAAAGCGAACGCGAACCATAAACGCAGGAGTCAGGAGTCAGGAGTCAGGAGTCAGAAGAAAAACGAGAGTCGCTGTCGAAGCGGTTCTTCTTTTCTTCTGGCTTCTGACTCCTGACTCCTGGATTCAGCCTTTCCTTAATTCTTCAATCTGTCTGCTCAAATCGTCCAGGCGCGCGAGCAGTTCGCGCTGGCGCAGGTCTTCGGCGGCGGGCGTCCTGCCTTTCACGTAGAATGTTCCGCCCGGCTCAAGCACGCACTGTTCAACCTCGTCGAGACTTGCGAAGCCCTGGCGATGTGCGACCACCAGAAGCTCTGATTCCGTCAAAAGCTCTTTCGCAAGTGCACTCTTGCGCAGATGCCCGTTCTCGATCAACACGGTCGGCGAGCCTTCGACAACTTGGTCAAGGCGACGATGCTTGAAGACAAAGCGTATCACAATGTAGTTCACAGCGAGCAATGTGAAAGCGCCAATCAATCCGCCCGTGACGGTGTTGTCATCGCCTATGATCGCGTTCTGCACAGTGTTTGAAAGCGAGAGCAGGACCACTAGATCGAACGGATTCAGCTGCGCAAGCTCGCGCTTTCCGAAGATGCGCAGGACCACGACCAGAAAGAAATAGACGACGATGGGGCGCAGCATCTTCTCCGCAATGGGCAGCGCCAGATTGAACATGTCGCCCGCAACCGCATCACTCCAAAGAGCAGGTAGAATCATCTTATACTCTCCTTCGCTTACAGAAAATTTGGAAGGAGAATATAAACCCGAAATCAGAAAAACAAGACTCTTTTCTTTACGCCTTTGCGTCTCCAGCGTGAAATTTTCTCTTGCTGGAGGCGCAAAGGGAAATCATGGGCTTTACAAGAATAAACGGGTTACCTGCGATTGGCTTCAGGTAACCCGTCCGAATTGCTGGCGGAGATGACAGGATTCGAACCTGTGATGGGCTTTTGACCCATAACGGTTTAGCAAACCGCCGCCTTCAGCCACTCGGCCACATCTCCGCTAGGAGCGAAAAAGTATTCTAAACCGCGAGCCGCGTTTGTCAAGGAGCGCGGCGCGCGGGAAATTTTCATGCGACCAGACTCGCAGGGCGCGGCGCGCGGCGAAGTTGTAGGGGCGGCTGCGGCGCGCAGCAGACCTTGGCGAGTCGCTCGCGGTCGCGCTGCATGTCTGCGTCTTCGTTGAGCCACGCGCGAACCTCTTTGAAAATCTTTGCTGCGCGCGGGTCTCGCGGCTCAATTATGCGGTAGTGCATCCACTTGCCCTCGCGCCTGGCCTCGACCACGCCTGCGCGACGCAGGTAAGCGAGGTGGCGCGAAATCTTCGGCTGGTTGATTTTCAAGACTTCAACGAAGAAGCAGACGCAGACTTCGTCCGTGCCCATCAGGTTAAGAAGCCTGAGGCGCGTGTAATCGGCCAGCGCGCGAAAGAACAGGAGTTCGTCTTCAAAAACCCTCTTCTGTTTACCCATGCTTTAGATTTTAGCACATCAGGAACAAATATGCCTTGACAAATATGTCCGACGGGCGTATGTTGTCAACACATTCGCTAAAGCGAATATGAAGTGAAGATTGCTTGAGGAGATTGAAAGATGGAAAAGACGGAGACAAAAAGAGTGCAGGCGCTCAAGGCACATCTGGCCCTCAACGTGAAGAATGTTGAGCGAAGCCTTGAGTTTTACAAGAAGCTGCTTGGCATTGAGCCTAGCAAGGTGCGCGCCGGTTACGCCAAGTTTGATGTCGAGAACCCTCCGCTCAACCTGACTTTGAACGAAGTCTCATTCCGTGATCGCGGCGCTCTCTCGCACCTTGGGATTCAGGTCGCGTCAACGGATGACGTGTTGGCCGTTCGCCAGAAGTGGATAGGCGCGGGACTTGTCACGCGGGACGAGATGCAGACAAACTGCTGTTACGCCGTGCAGGATAAGACTTGGGTGCAAGACCCTGACGGAAACGAGTGGGAAGTCTTCGTTGTTCTCGAAGACAATCTGCCTGAGACGAGCATGTGCTGTGTGACGGATGCGAACGGCGTTCAGACGTGCGCTGTTGGAGTTTCTGAACCCGTAGGGATTTCACAAACATAAATAGAATGCTTGAGTGGCGTGCCTGGCACTGAAACCAGACACGCCGCCGCTTTAATAAATACAGACGATCACTAAGGCTTCGCGTAGCTGCTGGCGCCCTGAAAGTCTATGCCTATGAAAGGTTCGTCGCCGATAATCCATGCGTCGTGACCCGGCGGGATTGATGCAACATCGCCCGGTCCAATCTCTACCTCCGAGCCGTCATCCATCCTGAGTCCCATGCGGCCAGAGTTGACATAGACCAGATGAGCCACCTCACAACTGTCTGTTCCCGCGACGGGTTTTACGCACTCGGACCACTTCCAACCGGGTTGAAAGGTCGCACGCATCACCTGTGCGTCGCCAAGATTCAGAATCTCTACCGCCCCTTTGTCAACATTTCGAGTTTCCTCCGGCGAGTCAAAGTTCTTCTTCACTGTCCCTGCCATTTTTGTGCCTCCAGATTAAAAGTATTTTTCGAGGAGTTGATCGGGGCTTCTATAACAAATCCGTCGGCGAGTCAAATGAAAACTGGCTTTCATGCGTTACAAGAACAGGCTTAAATCGTATTGACTCTTCGTTTGCTTAAGTGTATAAAGCACTTTACCAAACAAAGCAATGGGCGGGTCGGAAAAGCAGAGGAAGGAAATTGTGAACAATTCGTTAGATAGCAAAACCATAGTTCACGGGTTACAATGCAAAGCGCAATGAAACTTCTTCAGAATATCAACTCGCCAGAGGATTTGCGCCATCTTGCTCCACAGCAGTTGCAGGCGGTTGCAGACGAGATTCGTCAGTACATTCTTGAAACTATGTCGCGTGTGGGCGGACACACGGGCGCATCACTTGGCGCTGTGGAGCTTGCGGTCGCGCTTCATTATGCTTTCGACACGCCGCGTGATCGCATAGTCTGGGACGTAGGCCATCAGGCTTACGCGCACAAAATTCTTACAGGCAGGCGCGATCTGTTGCCCACCATCAAGCAGTACGGTGGAATCTCTGGTTTCCTTCGCCGCGATGAATCGGAGTACGACACCTTTGGTGCTGGTCACGCTTCAACCTCCATCTCGGCTGCACTGGGAATGGCGATTGCGCGAGACCGCAAGGGGGAGAATCACCATGTCTGCGCTGTGATTGGCGATGCAAGTTTAGCAGGCGGGATGGCTATGGAGGCTATCAATCAGGCAGGGCATTTGAAGACGCGCCTGATAGTTCTCTTAAACGACAACGAGATGTCCATTGCGCCAGCGGTTGGCGCGCTCACAGGATACTTAAACCGCTTGCGCGAGGCGCAGGGCTATCATCGCTTCAAAGATGAAGTGGGCGAGACACTGCTTTCAATTCCTGCGCTCGGCTCGCGTCTTCTCCACGCGGCGAAGACCGTTAAGGATGCGCTCGCTGCGGCTGTGCTGCCGGGCGCGCTCGTCAATGAGCTAGGCTTCAAATACATAGGCTACGTTGACGGCCACAATCCGCGCTCTCTCGTAGCCGCCTTGCGCGAGGCCATGCAGGTCAAAGACGGACCAGTCATCGTTCACGCATTAACGACCAAAGGCAAAGGCTATCCGGCCTCAGAGAAGAACTACTACGCCTGGCACGCGACCGGTCCGTTCGATCTGAAAACCGGAAAGCCTGTTAAGTCTTCGTCGAAAGCTCCGGCCTACACGCAGGTCTTCGGAAAGACCATGTGCGAGTTGATGGAGAGGGACGAAAGGATCGTTGCTCTCACCGCTGCTATGCCTGACGGAACGGGCGTGGACATGATTCTTGAAAAGTTTCCTGAGCGAGCCTTTGATGTCGGCATTGCTGAACAGCACGCCGTCACTTTTTCGGGCGGTATGGCCTGCGAAGGCTTGAAACCTGTCGCGGCGATTTATTCAACTTTCCTGCAACGCGGCTTCGATCAGGTGATGCACGACATCTGCGTACAGAACCTGGATGTCACGTTTGCGATGGATCGCGGCGGAGTCGCCGGACCGGATGGACCGACGCATCATGGTTTGATGGACATAGCATACCTCAGACCTATGCCGAATATGGTCCTGATGGCTCCGAAGGATGAAGCGGAGATGCGCGACATGCTACTGACTGCGATTGAGCATAATGGCCCCGCCGCTCTGCGTTACCCTCGCGGCAACGGCGTTGGTGTGGACACGAGCAGCGAGCCGCAGCTTCTGGAAATAGGCAAAGGCGAAATCCTGCGCGATGGCGGAGACTGGGCGATAGTCGCTTACGGCTCAATGGTTCATCCTTCGCTTGCTGCTGCCGAAAGTTTGGCGAGAGACGGAATCGAAACTACTGTGGTAAACGCGCGTTTCGTGAAACCGCTCGATGCTGGATTGATTTTGGCGCTTGCGCGCACGAAGCGTCTGATTGTCACTGTGGAAGAAGCTTATCTTGCGGGCGGCTTCGGCTCAGCCGTGATGGAGCTATTGGAAGAGAACGGCCTGCAAGATCAAGTCAAAGTGGTCCGCATGGGAATTCCTGATCGGCTCGTCACGCACGGCGACGCTAAGCTCCTGCTCGCCAAATACGGCCTGGACGCGGACGGAATCTACACGCGCGTCAAAAGATGCGTGGAGCAGAGCGATCACGGAGTCACAAAGCTCTCGGCCACGCGCTTCTCATAAAAAGTGCGGCGACAAGTTTTTTTGACGAAACTTTCGCGCTCTACCATCGAGCTACAATCTTCTAGCGCGCGAGAAAAATGTCGTCGCGCGCGAACGTGAACATAGGAACTAGTAGCTCTATCGCGTCAAGAAATTTTTTTAAGAGCTAATCAAGCAACCCATGTGACTAGAGAGTCGTTGTCTTTAGTTATCCTCTTTCACTCCGGCTTTTATCTACTGACCCTTAAATCCCATACTCATATTTCTTCATGGTAAGCGGACGCGAGCCAGTCCACAGGCATCAAAGTTCAGGTGAGGGATGAATTTTCAACGAGTTAAAGCTATTGGCTACGCATATCGCCCAAAGGTTTTTTGATACTTTGATTGCAACGGAAATGCTAAAATTTGAGATGAGCGGAAGTTCTGTCTGAGTGGAATAGGCTTAGCGCTGAAGAAGAGATGGCAGAGAGACGAAAAATTATTATCCCGATAAGGCAGAACCCGGACGAGCCGCTCCCCGCTCCGCACTTCGATGCTGAGGCAACGCAGACTGCGCAGCGCGTCGTCCCTCTCTCAGGCGAAGAGGCGAGGCTGCTGCAACAGAGCAATTACACGTCACGCGCGCAGAAACCTTTCTGGAAGCGCCCAATGATAGTTGCTCTTGTAGTTCTCATCGCCGCTGGTCTTGGCGTCGCGGCTGGATTCGCAATAGGCATGTACAGGAATCGAAAGGCCGCGCAAGTACCTGTTGTGAACGCGCAGCCCTCTCCGATTGAGAGCACTAATCAGATGACAGAGCAGCCAACGCCTGCGCCTTCGCCGCAGGTGCGTGCCTCAGCGCCGGAGAAACCGTCAGAGACTCCCGCTCCGGCTGAACCGAAGACGGAAGAGAGAGCGCCAACTGCTCGCAATGAAAAGAAGAATAGCAACGACGAAGAAACGTCTCCTGCCACGAGCGATAAGAAGCGCAACGGAAAGGATGAGAATGAGAACGGAGCGTCGGATGACCGCCAGGCCGAACGCGAGCGACGCAGAGAGGCTAGACGTGAGGAGCGCAGACGCCAGCAGGATGAAGAAAACCCAATAGACATCCCTCGCCAGATGGACCGAGCGCGCCAACAAGTTAACCGCATACGAGAAATCTTCGAGGGCAGACAGCCGTAAAGTAAGGCAAAAATAAAAAGGTAAAAGGCAAAAGGGAAGAAGAAGAGTGCGCTCCTGGTCTTTACTTTTGCCTTTTACCTTTTTACTTTTGCCTTCTATGAATCGTGAGCGCATTGACAAACTTCTGGTTGAGCGCGGGCTTGCGCCGTCACGAACGAAAGCGCAGGCGCTGGTGATGGCGGGCGTTGTGCTGGTTGATGAGCAGCGCGTCGGCAAACCTTCGGAGATGTTTAGTCGGGATGCTGTGATTCGTGTGAAAGGAAGCGATGATCCGGCTTCGCGTTATGTCGGGCGAGGCGGATTGAAGTTGGAGGCTGCGCTTAAAGAATTTCAACTCGATGTGACGAACCTGCTTTGTCTGGACGTTGGCGCTTCGACGGGAGGCTTTACGGATTGTTTGTTGCAGCACGGCGCACGGCAAGTCGTAGCGGTTGACGTAGGACACAATCAGTTGGACTGGCGTCTGCGCCAGGATTCGCGCGTTGAGACGAGAGAAGGCGTGAACGCGCGCTATTTGAAGCCGGAGGATTTCGAGGAAAAGTTTGATCTGGCGGTGATGGACGTTTCGTTCATCTCTGCTACGAAAGTTTTGCCCGCAATCGTTCCACTGTTGACTGAAGGGGCGCGGCTCGTTACGCTCATCAAACCTCAGTTTGAAGTAGGGCGTGGAGAGGTGGGGCGCGGCGGCATCGTCAATGATCCTGTAAAGCACAAGCGCGTCGTTGAAGAAGTTAATCGTGCAGCAGAGGAACTGGACTTGCGCGTCTGCGGTGTAATGCAATCGCCGGTTCGGGGCGCTGATGGGAACGTAGAGTTCCTTGCGTTGTATGAGCGCTTGAAGAGATGAAGCGAAAACAATCGGAACAAGAGGCTCTGGTGCAGTTGCAGCGCGTCAAGACTTCTTATCAGAGTTTCATCAAATCTACTTACGAGCACGCGGCTCAGGATTGTCGCACGTGCCCGACGCGCGGCGTCTGCTGCACGGACGAGCATTTCGTCAACGTTCACATCACAAGGCTTGAGGCCGTAGCCATACGCGAAACCCTTGCGCGCACGCCGCGCCTTGATGAAAAGGGAAAGCGCGCTGTTTACGAGCGAGCGCGTGAGGCGGTTGAACGTTACAAACTGACTGCGGCGGGCGATACTTTCAAACAAACTTATTCGTGCCCTCTTTATGACCCTTCGGTCGGCTGTCTTGTTCACGCACGCGCCAAGCCTGCGCCGTGCATTCAACATGCTTGCTATGAGAACTGGGAAGATTTGCCGCCCGTTAGTTTGCAGGCCAGAACCGAACACCGCGTAGAGCAATTGAACAGGGAAGTTTACGGCGCGGCGTGGGCATGGCTTCCCTTACCGTTCTGGTTAACGCTGATCGACCCGAAAGCTGATACGTCGGAACTTGAAGTTTTATCGCGCGAGTGGGGAGTTCGACAGGCTGAGAACAATTCTACGAACGCTTTGCGCCGAAAGCGAAAGAGTCTTCCAGTCATCAAGATTAGAGCCTGATTGAAAATCTCAGAAAAGTTGATGAGTCCGCTGAACCTTCGCCCGACAATTCCAGAAGACGTGCCAGGCATCTTGAAACTCATATCGGAAGTCTATGCAGAATACGATTGCGTGCTAGATGCTGAAGGTGAAGAGCCTCACCTTCTCGAACCCGGCCCTTACTTTCGCTCTCATGGTGGGGAGTTCTGGGTCGTTGAAGAGGACGGAAATATTCGCGCGACAGTAGCCGTGATGCTGAACGAGGATTCAGGCGAGTTGAAGACGCTCTATGTTCATACGTCTCTCAGGCGGCAGGGCTGGGGGCGCAGGCTGACCAATCTTGCAATAGATTACGCGCGGGCTGCCGGAAAGCGTAAGATGATTCTGTGGAGCGACACGCGCTTCCGAGATGCGCACCGTCTTTATCGCAACATGGGTTTTCGGGAAATGGGAATAAGAGACCTGAAGGATTCCAACAACACTGTCGAGTACGGCTTTGAGATGTCGCTCGTTTAATCCGCGCGTCAACGAAAAAAAATTTATCTGATAGAAAATATTTCTTATCTCAAGATTCAGTTTTCGTTTCCGGTATTAGCCTCTTGACTTGCTACGAGCGCACCTGTATAACCTGCATCCTCGTCGCGGTGCTCACGGGCGTCGTGACCAGCGAGGGGATAGGCAAACGGTTGCGGTGACGCAATGTTTGAGGGTAGCAACAGGCGGCTGTTGCAGCTATTCACGCCCCACGCTGAAGCCGAAAGGCTTGGCTTCAAGATGGAAAGTTCGCAAGGACCGGAAATCTTGAGCGACGCGGATAAAAACGCAGTCGCGCTTTTGAGGAAATGATCAGCCTCAGAGTAGCAAGTCGCTTGAGTCTTTCGAGATTCAAGCCTCGTTGCCAGGGACGTAACCGGCGGTGGAGGAAAAGCCACCAGAACAAAAACCAAATGGCACCGCGTTATCCGTAAAAAGAGAACGCGAGGTTTGTGAAAATGAATCGCGTGCCGACCGGAAGTTTAGGCTGACCGCCAGCCGCTCACCGGAATATAAATTGGCAGCAACAAAAGCGTGTACATGCGTTGCTGCCAAAACATGTCCCCATGAATCGTTTCGGCGATTCTCAGGGATTAAAGGTTGCGCCGCTTTCAACTTGTTGGGAGCGGCGTAATCTTTTTATGGATTAAACTCGCGCCGTGAACTTAATGCCGCGCGCACATTCAAAAGCCTTGAGACTGCGCCTGCCCATAATACGATTGCGCTGCCTAACCCCACCACAGCGCCCCACAGGAACATAGATTGCGAAGCTACACCAATGACATTTACATAGACCGGCAGAGCGAAGACAGTTACAACAGCCAGCAGGCAAAGAAGCGTGCCGATAATGTAGTCAAAGCACATTTGAAGAATCGGCGCTAGAGCAAAGAAGTGTAGCCCTACGATCAGTGCTATGGCAGGAGGAATATAATAAGGGCGCTGAAAAATGAAGCCCAGAGTGAACGCCGCGCCGATAGCCACGCCCTGAACGGCACTGACGATGCCGAACGCTCGCTTGATACGCTTAACGCGCTGTTGTGCCTCCACATTCAATTCATCTTGAGGCAGGCGCACCGCTTTGCGAATGAGTTTGACTGTGGCAATTAAAAGCAAGAGCACAACGAGGGCCAGCGCAATCGCCGCAATCGGTTCGCCCACAGCCCCAAGTGACCATAGACCGAATATAGCCCACAGAGTTCCATAGACCGCAAAGATCATCGCCCCGCGAGAGGCATTCAGAATCTGACCACGGGACATCTCTCTTTCAGTCTCCTCTCTTGAGAATGCTTATGGGACTCGCCGGTCGGTGAAGACCAACTCGCCGAACATACTCGGAAGATGAAAGTCGTCTTTGAAGGTCGGTAACTACGCGATCAATTTGTTATCAATCCTTTCCACTAGCTGAAGCTAATGGCAACTTATAAAACTTAAATTACAGAGCGCTAGTCTGCTTCATTGAAGCAGTCAAGCAACAGTCTGCTCATAATCGAATACGCTCGAATGATCTTTTATCTCTGAGCCGAGAATTTCCCTCTCGAACGAACGTCGAATCTCTTCCTTCGGAGGTGGCGGCGGCCAGAGCTTGATTCGTGCGGACCAGCGATGGCTGAGAACGCAGAGGCGAAAGTATTGCTCGTGCTCCCATTCGACTTCTGCCATCGTGAGAAGACAGTCTATGAATTCCGCGCGTCCCGCGCCCGCCGCAAACCTTGCCGCACTCTCATACTCCTTGATGTTGCGCCTCTCAAGTTTTCCAGCACCATACATTGGCGCGAGCCAGCCCGTGACGTGACAGAGCGCGCCGAGTGTGCGGCCAATCAGGAAAGCACGAACTTCGCGTGTGCGACCCGGCCTTCTTCCAAGCTGCGCGAGCATCTCTCCGACCAGGCGGCGATGATGCCACTCTTCATTCTCTATCTCACGAATTCGCGCTCTCGTCCGTTCATCACTCACCGAACGCCAATGCCCTCGATAAGCATAGGCGGCAGCAAGTTCGCCCGAATAGGCAAGCCGAAGAATCCTGACAAGGTTTCCGAGTTGCTTATCGTTCATGGTTTGCGTTACTTCTGCCCGCATTCGATTACCTATTCTACCGCAGATTCATCTTACAAGTACGCAATTCTTCATCTTCGTTGACACCAAAAAGCGCGGGCGGGTATCATCCGAGCCGTCTCTTTTATAGTAATCAACAGCAACCAAAGAGTCTGCCGAGAACAAAGGTCGGGCGTGATAAGCACGCACACGTCTTTCTTCCAGCGCGCGCTTTAACTCGTATCAGGTAAGGCAAAGGTTGATGGAGCAAACATCTATTCATCGCGTGGGCGTTGTAACAAAGCCGAATCAGCCTGAGGCGCTGAAGACCACATGCCATCTGGCCGAATGGTTGGACGCGCACGGGTTGACGTTCGTCGGCACGCCTGAGCTTGACCGCGAGCGAATAGAGAGCAAGACGCATTGCCGACTTGAAATAGTTGAGCCTAAGAAGCTGGCAGCAAACGTTGACCTGATAGTGGTCTTGGGCGGCGACGGGACCATGATCGCCACCGCGCGCATGATGGGCGATTACGACGTGCCTGTTGTTGGAATCAACTACGGAACGCTAGGCTATCTGGCAGAGTTTCGAGTAGAGGAGATGTTCACGGCGCTCGAATCAATCCTGGAAGGCGACTACCGCATAGACACGCGCGTTCGGCTCTCGGTTGATCTGGTTCAGGGCGAAGAGATACTGATGCACCACCGCGTTCTGAACGACGTGGTTATCAATAAATCTGCGCTCGCGCGAATCATAGAACTGGAAGCGCACATGGACGGGCTGCTCATAAGTTCATTTCGCGCCGACGGCCTGATTATCTCAACGCCAACAGGCTCGACCGCTTACAATCTTTCGGCAGGTGGTCCGGTTATCTATCCTTCGATGAACGCGCTCGTGATTACGCCAATCTGCCCTTTTACATTGTCGGACCGACCAATTGTCGTGCCTGATAATGCGCTGATTGAGTTGGGACTGCGAACACAAAAAGAGGAAGTGGTCCTAACGCTCGACGGGCAGGTTGGGCGACCGATTCGATACGGACAACGCGTGACGATAAGAAAGAGCCTCACGCCGTTTAAGATCGTGCAGCCGAAGAATAGAAATTATTTCGAGGTGCTGAGAGAGAAATTGCGCTGGGGAAAATGAGAGCAGGGATGAGGGCAGAGGGATGAGGGATGAAATAAGGGATGAAGGATGAAGTGAAGCCGTTAAGTTGTTCGTTCATGCTGGCGTGATGCGCTCAGCCATCGAGATAAGAGCGGAATGAAATCATGCCTGCGGGTCTTCAGAAGTGTATTAGAATGATTCTGGACGGAGTTGTTTGGTTTTGAATTTAGTTGAAGTGAGAGAGGGCGCGCAGGGCTTAAAAGCTTGCGCGTTTTTGATTTTCACATTCTACCGCATGTGCGGAACGGAAGGTGCTTAAGGCCGTTGGAAATCAGCCGCGCCGTGACGCTTAGCTTTTTCAAGCGACTGGAAGACCTCGCCTAGTGTTGATGGAAAAAAAGCGCCCCGCACGTTTTCTTTGGCGGACGCGCATTCTGGATGTGAGGTAGCTCTGAAATGATATTCCCTATTGGCGACGACAATTCCGACCGCGCGAGCGTGCCCGTTATCAACTACCTTCTGATAATAATTAACATTCTTGTCTTCATCTTTCTGCAAGGCGCGACGGGCGACAATCAGTTCACGGCCTCTTTCTCAACCGTGCCTGAAGAGATTAGGACTGGAAGAGACGTGAGCGGGCCTGTCAGAATCACAGTCGGCACTGAAACGGCAAGAATCAATCTAGGGCCGACGCCAAGTCCCGTCTATATCACGCTTCTGACATCAATGTTCATGCACGGCGGCTGGATGCACCTTCTAGGCAACATGCTCTTCCTATGGATATTCGGCGACAATGTTGAAGACCGACTTGGACGATTGAGGTATCTCGTCTTCTATCTCGTCACTGGAATAATTGCATCGCTCACGCATGTCTTCTCGACGTTTGCGTTCGGCGACAATCCTTACATTCCGAGCCTTGGCGCTTCGGGCGCAATATCAGGCGTGCTCGCGGGCTATTTGGTCTTGTTCCCGCGCAAGCAAGTTAAGGTGATTCTGTTTCGCATACTGACGACCGTTCCGGCAATCATCGCTATAGGTCTATGGTTCGTCTTGCAGTTGATCGAAGCATTCGGAACTCTCGGCGCAGGGCTGCAATCCGGCGGAGGCGTGGCATTCATGGCGCACGTGGGAGGCTTCATCTCAGGACTCATACTCATAAAGTTCTTCGCCATCGGACGCGGTCCAAATGTGGCTAGACCTTATTAACTTTTCTGAGTAGCAATCTTTTCAAGGCTGCTGCTCTCTCGTTCTAAATTTCAAGCAAAGGGAGAGACAGGTGATGGCAACAGATAACGACAAAGTGATCTCGACTCTCAACAATTTGATTGAGACCTGCAAGGACGGCGAGCAGGGGTTTCGCACGGCAGCCGACGGCGTCAAAAACGGTGAATTGAAGACGCTCTTTCTGGCCTACTCGCAGCAGCGCGTTCAGTTCGCGGGCGAACTTCAGAACGAGGTCCTGCGCCTCGGCGGTGATCCTGAAAAGACTGGCAGCGTCGCCGCAACGCTTCATCGCGGATGGCTTGACATCAAGGCGGCTGTCACGGGCGAAGACTCGGGCGCAATCATCTCTGAGTGCGAGCGCGGCGAAGATTCAGCCGTCAGAAATTACGAGGATGCTTTGAAGGAAGATCTGCCCGAAAACATTCTCTCAATCATCGAGCGGCAATTCACCGAAGTCAAAGAAGCGCACGACCGCATACGTGCGCTCAAAAGAGCGGAGGGAGCGAAAGCGTAAAGAAATGCAAAATTAAAAATGCAAAATGCAAAATGGAGGATGAGAGGCTCGCTCTTTATCTTCCATTTTGCATTTTTAATTTTGCATTTTGCATTGCTTCTCCCGCTCTTGTAAGATTCAGCCTTCAATCAAGGAGTCTTCAGAGATGTCAACGACGGAAACCGCTCTCCCTCCGGTCAATCAACAAGGCTTGGATATTCGTTCCACTCCGCGAGAGGAGATGAATCTTTACACGCTGGACACTTTCCCTTACGAGTTCGCGGGCCGAGAGATTCGCATCAATTTTGAGATACCGGAGTTCACGGCCATCTGCCCGTTCTCCGATTTTCCTGACTTCGCCCTCATACGCATCGAATACGTCCCGAACGAACGCTGTATTGAACTGAAAAGTCTGAAGCTCTACATAAATTCATTTCGACAAGTAAAGATTTTTCACGAGCACGTCATCAACATCATACTGGAAGACTTCGTAGCCGCCTGCGATCCATTGAGAGTAGAGATTGAAGGCGACTTTCACATACGCGGCAACATCAAGACTGTGGTGCGGGCGAAATACCAAAAACAGAATCCAGAATGATAAGGCTGCGGCCCGTTCTTGTTTTTATTCTGACTCTCGGAATTCTGGATTCTGAATTCTGCTTTTCATTATGAACTTACCTTTTACACTTTCAACTGTTGGCGGGATTATCGCAGCGCTGGTGCTGTTCATAATACTGAAGCGCGTCATAGGGCTTGTGTTCCGCGTCATTCTTGCGGGCGTTCTGGTGATTGCTGTGATCCTGGGCGCGTGGTGGTGGACCAGTCCGAGCGGCTCAAGCCAGAACAGCAACGCGCGCCCGCAACGGACTCGTTCACGGTAGATAAACTTTAGCGCGCTCGCGCTCTGGACGGCATGGTGAAAACGGATGCTGACGCTGCCGATAAGTTTGATGATGCCGCAAGCGTCGAGAAGCTGGATAAGGCCGCGCCGCGACTCTTGTCTCGCTATCGTCGTCTGCCGAAGAGCGTAATCGTCATTGGCCTCATCAGTCTGCTCAACGACGCATCGAGCGAGATAATCTATCCGCTGCTTCCTCTCTTCCTAACTCTCACGCTCGGCGCTTCTCCGAAAATCATAGGTCTGATAGAAGGCACTGCGGAATCCATCTCAAGTCTTCTGAAACTCTTCGCGGGATATTTCTCTGACCGAAGAGGACGGCGCAAAGGTCTGGTTGTCGGCGGCTACGCTCTGGCGAATTTCATCAGGCCGCTTCTGGGGTTTGCGACCAACTGGCTTCAGGTGCTCGCCATACGTCTTACGGACCGCGTAGGCAAAGGCATACGCACAGCGCCGCGCGACGCCATGATTGCTGACACTGTCGCGGTGAAAGAGCGCGGGCTTGCTTTCGGCTTTCATCGCGCGATGGATCACACGGGCGCTATAATCGGACCGCTCATTGGATTCCTTCTTGTCTATTTTATCGCTTCCAACAGAAACAGTCCGAGCGCAAGCGATTATAGAAAAATCTTTCTGCTCGCTTCCATCCCTGCTCTCTGCGCAGTCGCAGTCGCCGTCTTCGCTCTGCGCGAGACTGTGACTAAGCGCGGCGAAGATAGCTTGGCGCGACCGCGCCTCTCATTTCGTGGTTTCGATAAAAACTTCAAACGCTTTCTCTTTCTCGTCGCTCTCTTCACACTATCAAACTCATCCGACGCATTCTTGCTACTGCGCGCAAAACAGGCAGGAGTTCTTGAAGTCAACATCCCGCTGCTCTGGGCTGCGCTTCACGTGACTAAGGTTTTAAGCTCGCTCGTCGGCGGCGATTTGTCAGATCGCCTGGGGCGTCGTACATTGATTGTTTCGGGTTGGCTTCTTTACGCAGCCGTCTATCTGGCGTTCGCGTTCATCTCTACGCCTGCCGCAGCGTGGACCATCTTTCTGATCTACGGCGTCTATTTCGGATTGGCAGAGGGAGCGGAGAAGGCGCTCGTCGCGGACCTTGTGCGCCCTGAGCAGCGCGGCACGGCTTACGGGTTGTATAATCTAGCCTTCGGCATAACGG
>QHXM01000290.1 GCA_003222945.1 Acidobacteriota bacterium | reverse complement strand
CGAAGGCATCAAGGCGAACAAACTTAGCATAGCCAAATATCTGGTGACGGACGCTCCTGCATTTGACCCGCGACATCCAGACGCGTTCGAGAACTTCCAAGTTCCGCTCAGCCCGCTTGTCACGGACGTGAAGCCGTTGGGCAGTTAAGCAAAGGGGTAACAAGAATGAAGAAGATTGTTCGATGGAGTTTCATGCTCGCGGTTCTCACGTTCATTCTGTTGCCTGTGGTTAAAAGCCAGCGCACAAGAGAGAGCCGCAACGCGAGCAAACCCACAACCGTTTACGATGTGCGCGCGTTCGGAGCAAGGGGCGATGGAAAGAGTGTGGACACGCGCGCCATCAACAGCGCGATTGACGCGGCTTCCGTTGCGGGCGGCGGAACTGTGCACTTCCCTGCCGGAACTTACCTGAGCTTTTCGATTCATCTCAGGAGCAACATCACACTCTATCTGGATCAGGGCGCGACGATTCTTGCCGCCGATCCGAAAGAGGCTAAGGGCAGTTACGATCTGCCTGAGCCAAACCAGTGGGATATGTATCAGGACTTCGGACACTCGCACTGGCACAACAGTCTTATCTGGGGAGAGAATATTGAGAACGTTTCCATTCTTGGTCCGGGACTGATTGACGGAAAAGGTTTGACGCGACGAAGCCCGCGCCCGCGTCGCCCCGTCCAGACAGGAGACAGGCCGACAACTTTGGGCGGCGGCCAGACGAATGTGCGCCAGCAATCGCCTCTAGGCGAGGACGATCCTGTGGAGGTTATGAACGGCTTAGGCAACAAAGCAATCGGTCTGAAACTCTGTCGCAACGTAATCTTGCGCGACTTCTCGATTTTGAACGGCGGCCACTTCGCGCTCCTTGCAACGGGCGTTGACAATCTGACGATTGACAATCTCAAAGTTGATACGAACCGCGATGGCTTCGACATAGACTGCTGCCGACAGGTGCATATCTCGAATTCGAGCGTCAACTCGCCTAACGACGACGCGATTGTTCTGAAAAGCTCTTACGCGCTGGGGTTTCAACGCGCGACGGAGAACGTAACGATCACCGCTTGCTCTGTCAGCGGCTACGACATAGGCTCGCTGCTTGATGCAACCTACAAGCGCAACGTAAAGGAAGCGCCCGACCGAGATGGTCCTACGGGGCGGCTCAAGTTCGGCACGGAATCGAACGGCGGCTTCAGGAACATAACCATCTCGGACATAGTCTTCGATCACTGTCGCGGTCTGGCGCTTGAGACTGTTGATGGAGGGCTGCTGGAAGACGTGACGATAACAAACATCACAATGCGCGACGTTCAGAACTCGCCCATCTTTCTGCGCTTGGGCAGCCGTATGCGTGGTCCTGCGGGAATTCCTGTTGGCGAATTAAGACGAGTCATAATCAGTAACGTCATAGCCTATAACGCGGACCCGCGCTACGCTTCCATCATCAGCGGCATACCGGGACATGATGTTGAAGACGTGAAGTTGAGCAACATACGGATTTACTATCAAGGCGGCGGAACAAAGGAGCAGGCTGGCGTTGAACCGCCAGAGAAAGAGACGAACTATCCAGAGCCGTCAATGTTCGGCGTGCTACCTGCCTACGGATTTTTCATACGCCATGCGAAAGGCATTCAGTTGAATAACGTCGAGGTCAGCTACATCAATACTGACTTTCGTCCGGCCTTCGCACTTGAAGATGTGAAAGGCGCAGACTTCTTCCGCGTCAAAGCTCGGAAAGCAGAGGGCGCGCTACTTTTCTCGCTCAAGAACGTCTCGAACTTCAGCGTCCAGCAATCGCAGCCAATCGCTGACGCACGAATTGAGCGCATAGAGCAGAAGAAGTTTTAGTGCGAGCGTGATTTTCAATCAATTCGAGATGAGGACAACGTAAGGAGGTTATAAAAGATGCCGCCTCTGGTTAACTATTGGCTCAACGCTCGACTGCTGATAACTGTTTTTTTCTCTCTTCTTATTTACGGTCTGTTACTTCATCCCGACGCACACGCGGCCACTCCATTGCGCGAACGCATTTCGCTTGATGCCGATTGGAGATTTCAAAAAGGCGATCCTGCTGGCGCAGAAGGTCAATTGGTTTACGCGAAGATCAAAGATTGGTTTACGGCCACAGGCAACGAGTTCGTTTTAACTTCAGGCGCGGCCAAGCCAAACAGACCCGCAGGCAACTTGGGCGAAGCGGTCACTTACACGCAGCGCAATTTTGACGACTCAGGCTGGCGTCAATTGAACCTGCCGCACGATTGGGGCATTGAAGGACCATTTAATCAGGACTACCCAGGCGAGACTGGAAAACTTCCCTGGTGGGGCATCGTCTGGTATCGAAAACATTTCACAGTGCCCGCCGCAGATAAAGGCAAGCGTCTCATGTTAGAGATTGACGGCGCTATGTCTTATGCAACGGTGTGGCTCAACGGCAAGTTCGTAGGCGGCTGGCCTTACGGCTACGCTTCATTCGCGCTCGATCTGACTCCTTACATTGAATTCGGCGCGGAGAATGTTCTCGCTATTCGATTGGATAACCCGCCCGACTCTTCTCGCTGGTATCCGGGCGGCGGCATGTATCGCAACGTATGGCTAGAGAAGACTGCGCCCGTTCACGTTGCTCACTGGGGAACTTACGTGACCACGCCGGAAGTTAGCGCGTCCGCTGCAACAGTGAACATTAGGACGGCGATTGATAACGACACGGCTTCACCTGCGAGCTTAGTCATCAAGACACAAATCTACGAATTCAACTCCGGCGTTCAAAAGCTAAGCGCGCAAGTCGCAACATCTTCGCCGTTGAGTTTGAAAGTCTCGGCTGGCGCAAACGAAATCGTTGAGACGAGCATTCGCCTTAATCGGCCAAAGTTATGGAATCTGCAAAGTCCTAATCTCTACGAGGCCGTCACAACAGTCGAGCAAGATGGAAAACTCGTTGACCGCTACGAAACCACTTTCGGCATACGCACCATTAAGTTTGATACGAACCAAGGATTCTTTCTTAACGGCGAGCACGTCCGTTTGAACGGCGTCTGCGACCATCACGATCTTGGTCCGCTAGGTTCTGCACTCAACGTCAGAGCTTTAGAGCGGCAGCTACAAATCTTAAAAGAGATGGGCGTCAACGCCATTCGCACCAGCCACAATCCGCCCGCGCCTGAGTTGCTTGAACTCTGCGACCGCATGGGAATCGTAGTGATGGACGAAGCATTCGACTGCTGGCGGCGCGGCAAGAAGAAGAACGATTACCACCTGCTCTTTGACGACTGGCACGAGAAGGACTGGCGCGCAGAGCTTCGACGCGACCGCAATCACCCGTTGATCATACTGTGGAGCACAGGCAACGAGATAGGCGAACAGCGCACGCCCGAAGGACAGAAGGTTGCAGAGGAACTCGTCCGCATCGCGCACGAGGAAGACTCAACGCGACCAGCAACAGCAGCCTGCAACTACACGGAGGCGGGTTATAACGGATTTCAGAAAATCGTGGATGTCTTCGGCTACAACTACAAGCCTGCGGAGTACGGAAAGTTTCGAGAGAGCAATCCATCAATCCCACTCTTCGCTTCTGAGACCGCATCAACTGTCAGCACGCGCGGCGAATACTTCTTTCCAGTCTCTGATGACAAGAGCAAAGGGTTTTGGAATTTTCAAGTCAGTTCTTACGATCTATACGCGCCGCGATGGGCTACGCCGCCCGATGCCGAGTTTAGGGGACAAGACGAGTTTCCGTTCGTCGCAGGTGAATTTGTCTGGACCGGTTTCGATTACCTGGGCGAGCCAACGCCTTACGGCGGAGACTACAAGACGCTGCTGAATTTTACGGACGCGGCTGAGCAGTCGCGCGCATCAGAGGAGTTGAAGCAGACGGGCAAGATCAAAGTCCCTTCGCGCAGTTCTTACTTCGGAATCGTTGACCTGGACGGTTTCAAAAAGGATCGCTTCTACATTTATCAGGCGCGTTGGCGACCTGACTTTCCTATGGCTCACATACTGCCGCACTGGAACTGGCCTGAGCGCACGGGGCAGGCGACGCCGGTTCACGTTTACACTTCGGGCGACGAAGCGGAGCTTTTCCTGAATAATCGTTCGCTTGGTCGAAAGAAGAAGGGGCGGTTTGAATATCGTCTTCGCTGGGACGATGTAGTGTATGAGCCGGGCGAGTTGAGAGTCGTAGCCTACAAGAACGGTAAGCGCTGGGCAGAGGATGTTGTAAAGACTACGGGCGCGGCTTCGCGTTTGATGCTTAAGCCAGACCGCGCGACTATCAATGCAGATGGCTATGATCTGTCGTTCATCACAGTGACCATCGCAGACAAAGCGGGCTTGCTCGTCCCGCGCTCAAAGAATCGCGTGCGCTTCGAGATTAGCGGTCCGGGCGAGATTGTTGCTGTTGATAATGGCGATGCCACAAGCCTTGAATCTTTTCAATCGAAAGAGCGCGCGGCTTTCAACGGACTCATCCTGGTAATTGTTCGCGCGAAAGCCGGGCAGCAAGGAAACATTCGTATCAAAGCACAGGCTGATGGTCTGTCTGGAGCGGAAATTCTTATCCGAAGCATCGCTTCAAGGTAAGCGATTTCGCTGCGGTTATGCCGTTGAACTTAGTCCGCTTCGCGGACAAGGCTGATTCTTTATACGTTCTGAGGGGGTGAAATATTCTTATGCTCAAAAAAATGCGCTCAAAACTCTATGCACAATCTTTACTCGTTCGCGCTGCCACAAAAGTTCTCATCCTTTTGCTTTGTCTAATCCAACCAGTCGCCGCACAGGTCAACTCTTCTTCCAACGCTTCGCAATCGCCTGCGCTGAATCCGAAGCTTCCGACAATCTTCGTCGTAGGCGATTCCACGGCCAACAACAACGCGAACGGCGCGCGTGGCTGGGGCGATCCCTTTGCCAGCTACTTCGACACGGCGAAGGTCAACGTAACGAATCGCGCTCGCGCGGGGCGTAGCAGCCGCACGTTCATCACGGAAGGTCTGTGGGACAAAGTTCTTGCCGATGTTAAGCCCGGCGATTTCGTTCTAATCCAGTTCGGCCACAACGACGGCGGACCGGTTGACAAGGATCGCGCACGCGGCTCGCTTCCAGGTCTGGGCGAAGAGTCTGAAGAGGTCACAATGCCGGACGGTCGAAAGGAGGTCGTGCATACTTTCGGCTGGTACAACCGGAAGATGATTATGGACGTGAAAGCAAAAGGCGCAACGCCCATTATGCTTTCGCCTACGGTGCGAAACATCTGGAAGGACAATCACGTAGAGCGCGACTTAGGACAGTTCCGCCAGTGGAGCGCTGAGATAGCAAGGTCCGAGAACATTCCTTACGTTGACCTCTCTGCGATTGTCGCAAACAAGTACGAAGAGATGGGGCAGGAGAAGGTCAAAGAGATGTTCGCAACCGACCACACGCACACAAGCCCCGTCGGAGCGGAACTCAACGCGGCATCGGTCGTTGCAGGATTGAAGGGACTCAAAGGCAACCTGTTCACGAAATATCTTTCGTTCAAGGGCGAAGGCGTCGATGCTGTTGCACATGACGCTGGTCCGAGAACGCGCAAGCCTCTGCCAGTTCCAGCTAATCCAAACTTGCCGACGCTCTTTCTTATCGGAGACTCGACGGTTCGCAACGGTCAGGGCGACGGCGCGGGCGGGCAATGGGGATGGGGCGAGCCTCTGGTCTCTTACTTCGACACCACGAAGATCAACGTCGTCAACCGAGCGGTCGGCGGCCTCAGCAGTCGTACATATTTGACCGGCGGCAATTGGGATCAGGTGCTTGCAATGCTCAAGCCCGGCGATTTCGTCATCATGCAGTTCGGCCACAACGATGCTGGACCACTTAACGATACTTCGCGCGCACGCGGCACTATCAAAGGCATAGGCGAAGAGACAGAAGAGATAGATAATCTACTGACAAAGAAGCACGAGGTCGTTCATAGTTACGGCTGGTACTTGCGAAAGTTCATAGAAGATGCGAAAGCCAAAGGCGCTACGCCAATAGTCTGCTCGCTCATCCCGCGAAAGATTTGGAAGGACAACCACATTGTTCGCTCTGAGGATTATGCAATGTGGGCAGCGGACGTGGCTCGTGCCGAGCATGTAGGCTTCATTCCGCTTAACGAAATCATCGCAGAAGAATATGACAAGTTCGGACCAGCAAAAGTTGATCCGCTCTTTGGAGACGAGCATACACACACAAGTTGGGCCGGAGCAGTGATAAACGCTGAGGCAGTCGTAGCGGGACTCAAAGCGCTCAAGAATGATCCGCTCTCGCGCTACTTCTCTGCGAAAGGCAAAGCGATCAACAAAGTGAAAGTGAAGTAATCCTTAATTCAGGAATAACTCTCTATCTCTTTTGCGTCGTGAACCTGTAAATCGTAGTCGTGTGATACCTGCTGCCTTTCCTCAACACCGTTGATGGAAACTGCGGCTTGTTCGGCGAGTCCGGGAAGTGCTGCGTCTCAAGACAGAAGCCGTAGCGTTTATTGTAAACTTTCCCTTCCTTGCCCGTGATTGTGCCGTCCAGGAAATTGCCCGAGTAGAATTGCAAGCCCGGCTCCGTAGTCCAGACCTCCATCTCGCGCCCCGTCGTCGCCTCGTAAGCTTTAGCAGCGAGCCTAAGCACTCCCATCTGCCCGTTGAGAACAAAGTTGTGATCGTAGCCCGAACCGTTCTTCAACTGCTCATCCGCATCGTTAATGTGCGCGCCGATGGCTGTCGGTCGTGTGAAGTCGAAGGGCGTGCCGTTCACGCTTCTGAGTTCTCCTGTAGGAATTGAGCCAGCGTCAATGGGCGTGAAGCGCGTGGCTGCAATCATCAGTTGGTGATTAAGGATGTCGCCGCTGCCCTGCCCTGCAAGATTGAAGTAAGAGTGATGAGTGAGATTGACGATAGTGTCCTTGTCTGTTGTTGCAGAGTAATCAATCTTCAGTTCGTTGTTGTTCGTGAGCGTGTACGTGACTCTTGCAGTCAGATTTCCCGGATAGCCCTCTTCACCATCGCGGCTCAGGTAAGTCAGTTCGAGCGCCTCGCCCGCTTTCGTTCTTAATGGCTTCGTGTCCCAGACGACTTTATCGAAGCCCTTGATGCCACCGTGTAGATGGTTCTCGCCATTATTTGTGGCGAGTTTGTACTCGACGCCGTTCAACGTGAAGCGCCCCTTTGCGATTCGATTGCCGTAGCGACCAATGAGAGCGCCCATGTAAGGACCGTTATTTTTTAGATAGCCGTCAAGATTGTCGTAGCCCAGCACTATGTCGTCAAACTTTCCTTTTCGGTCCGGCATTTTGAGAGAGACCAGGATGCCGCCATAGTTCGTAATCCTTGCTTCAGCACCGCGCGCGTTCGTTAAAGTGTAGAGGAACACATCTCGCCCGTCCGCTTTCCCGAAACTCTCTTTCTTCACGCCAACCCTTCCCCCTTGTGCTTTCACTTGCAAACCTGACGAGAGCGCGATGACTGCAAGCAGAGCTATTAACGAGACTATCTTTTTCGATACCATGTTCATCTCCTCAATTTTTCTTCATCAATCTCAGATGACCGAAACCAGCAGCGCCCGGCGATGAGCCAACAATCAAAGTTGGTCGCAGATTAGTGCGGCGCGCGTACACATCTACGATAGATTTAATCAAATCCTCCGAGCCGCGAGCAGAGAGCACTGCGACCGTGCCGCCGCTTCCTCCGCCGGTTATCTTCGCGCCGTAGAGCTTGCGCGCCGGTCCTATTTCACGAACAATTCTAACAAGCTCGTCCGTGCCCGCAGAGCCTAAGCCGCAGGCCGAATAACTTTCGTGCGATTGATACATCAACTCTCCGAGTCGTTCCGCCGGACCAATGCCTTGCCAGTCTTTCAAAATCTCAGCAAAGCTTTTGACGCGCGCGTGCTCGTAAATTGGATGTCGCGTCGCAGCAAGAACAGGATATTCCAGTTCAGGCTTCACGCTCGTCACTTTATCAGTAATGCCTTTGTATCGCTTCAGAAACTCACAGCCTTCCATCTTCAAAGGAAGATGTTGCGCGTATGAATTTTCAAACTCCTCTGGCTGCACGTTTGCAAGGTAGCCCTTCCACTTCACATCATCAATCTCTACGACGCCTTCAATCCCGCTCTCGCGCACAGGAAGGCCAGCCGCCTCTGCGATTATTCTGTAGCCCATGAAAGCTGCGGCTCGAACCATTTCGTAATCCGCTCCGCCGACCGAGTGGCGAACGCCCGAATCAATTCCCCAAACCTCCAACTCTTCCGGCAGCTTGATAGTCCCAAGCAACTCGCCCGGCTGGCAGAGCAAAGCCATAAGCTTACCAGTCTCGCCGCAAATGGAAGTCATCTGGTCCATCACGCCGCACGGCGCGCCCGCGACCATGTTCTCGACACGCTGGCAAAGGAAAGCCACTTCCTGCGGCGACATCTCAATCTCATACGCGGCGACGATGGCCTGCATGACAGAGACCTCTATCGCTGCTGACGAGCTTACGCCTTTCCCTGGCGGCACGTTCGAGCTAACAAGAACGCGCGCGCCCTCTTTGAAAACCACTCTGCGCTCGCGCATCAACACAAGGAATGCGCCAGCGACGTAGGAGGCCCAACGATTGCCCCCGTCCGCTTGGAAAAGCTCGCGCGCGTCCGCGTATTCAACAGGCTCACTCTCTTTTACAAAATCCGTCAGCGACATTTCAAAGAAGCGCGGCGCACTGCCCGGTTTAACTGGAAGGCTTATGATTTCGATTGTCTCATTAGCTTGCCGTTGCAGAGCCGCGTGAGTTGCGCTTTCGATTGGCAGTTCAAGAACGAGCGAGCCTGAATAATCTGCTATGCCTCCCATCAAATCCAACCGACCCGGCGCACGCGTCACAATCAACTCGCGCTGC
>QHXM01000289.1 GCA_003222945.1 Acidobacteriota bacterium | reverse complement strand
CGTAGCGCACTGCACTGAGTTGTAGCCGACCTTGCGAGCATACTTGACGGCTTCTATGAAGTGCGGCGAAATCGTAGGCTCGCCGCCCGAAAACTGAACGGACATCTGGCGGCGTGGCTTAATCGAGATAGCGTTATCAAGAATCTCTTTGACATCATCGAAGCTCAACTCGTGCACGAAGCCAACCTGATTAGCATCCATAAAACAAGGATCGCACATCATGTTGCAGCGGTTCGTCAGATCAACTGTAAGCACAGAGCCGCGTCCGTACTTGATTGTTGAAGAGCCATGATTATGCAGCTTCTCATCATTGTGAGCAGGAATATCTCGGCCTGGAAACATGGCTTCTATGTGCGTCAGGAACTTGGAATCAATAGCCATCATGTCCTCAAAATGGCCGTGCGTGGGACAATCCTTCACCATCCAGATTTCGCCGTCTCTCTCTATGATTTGAGCTTTGATCTCTCCAATCTTTTCATTAACCAGAACCGAGACATCTCTTTTGCCGCTCAAAATCTCTTCGCGCGCTTCTATGACACAGTTAGGACAAAGTGAATCGGTCGTGCGCGGCCAGCCAAGCGTGGGCTTTGACTTCTGCCATGATTTAAGGAGCGGTTTGTCGGACCACTTAGGCGTGAATGACGGGTTTGGTTTGTACTTATTAAAGAACTGAATCGAATTGAATAGGCCAGCGGCCACTTTGGTCAGGACTCTCTCGGCATGTTTGACTGGTCGCATGAATTTTCTTCTCCGGTTGATAAGTTGACGCCTAAGGATTGCTGAATGCGGGTTGATAAAGATGAAGACTAAAGTTTTACAAAATCCGCATTTCGCAAAATGGCAATCTCACAAGAGCAATGACTATGCCGCCTGCTCCTGTTTTTGTCAAATGAAGAAATAGTAGAGTTTATATGAAGAGTGGGTCGTTGGTGGTTAGTTTAGAAAAAGGCCGAAGGCGTATCACATGACCTCACACGCTGACATTCAAGAGAGGCTGAGCCATTATGACCCCATCTCAACTTCATTTAATGGAAGGGCTGACTTTTCTGACACCTGCGCTCAAAAAACCGGAGGAATTTCGCAGGAAATTAGAGATTTACCTGCCTGGCGCGAAGTATCCCACGCGTGCGGAAATCTTAAAAGAAGGATCGCTCGTCAAGACTTTCACACGGCGGAATCTTCCGTCGCGCGTCCTGTTCAGAGGCGTGTAATAGAGCGCGTATTGATAGCGCAACTCCTCTGCAACCTCCGCATAAGTCTCATCGAGCCGGTCGAAGCTGGAAGGTTTATAAAGCCTGCCGCCAGTCGTCGCACACAGTTGCTCAAGGTTACGTTCGCTTGCGTCCAGCACGCGCAAGCCTTCACGCAGGTCTCCAATGCGTAGCTCGTTGAAGCGAACAACAGACGTAGAAGAAGCAAGGATTGAATCAAGTTCCTCTTTCTTCTTTGTACGCTCAATCTCCGTGTTGCTGACGACATAGACTGTAGCCTGCGCTTCGAGCAACGCGCGCAGGGAAGCTTCGATTGTGCTGTAGCCTCTACCGCTGTCAATGCCGTCGGTCAGCACGATTATGGCGTGACGGTTACGCGCGCTCTTGAGTTGCTCGCGCGCAGCCAGAAGCAGCGCATCATTGAAGCGCGTGAAGACGCCGGGCGTGATGCGATTGAGAGCGCGGCGCAACTGAACGCGGCTCTGAGTCCAATCCTGTAGAAGCTCTACCTGGTCGTCAAACTTTATAAGACTGATTCTATCGTCAGGACTAAGCTTTGAAACGAAACCTTCGACAGCGCGGCGAAAGTCGTCCAGATTAGCGACTGCGCTTGAAGAAGCATCAACCATCAGGACCACGTCAACAGGAACTTGTCTCAACGCCAGATCGCTCAGAGGCTGTTGGCGTTCGTCCTCGAAGACACGGAAATTTTCGCGCGTCAATGTAGTCACAAGTTTTCCGCCAGCGTCGCGCACTGTAACAGGCAGCATCACTTCTGAAGTGCTGACAGAGATAACATCGCCTTCATCAATCTCCTGCCCGTCCGGTGTAGGCTGAGGCTTCGCACTTCCCTGCTTGTCGCCCTGAGCTTGCACGAGCGCGGAAGAGAGAAGGACGATAAATAGAAGACACGAACAAGCGAATAACCCTCGTCTCCAAATTCTACGCCCTTGCATCTTCTTCCCTTCGTCTTCGTGTAATGCTCGTGTTCTCGGTTGAATCTATTTCTACGGCGTGTTGCTCTTTGGCTTCGCGCCCGTTGACGAATCATCGCTCATGGCGGCGGTCATGGCTGTGATGATGCGGTCGCTCACATGGCGGTGACGCAACTCCGCGAGCTTTGGCGGTGAGAGATCAAAATCTGCGGGCGACTGTTCTATGCGCCGAATGATCGTGCCTTCGGAAAAGCCTGCCTCGACCAACTCGACGATTGAATCGTTAGTGAGCGTAGGAATCTTTTCTAACTTCGGTGCGCTTCCTGCTTCTAAGGGTGGGCGCATGATGCGAACAGTTGCGCTGCCCGTAGTCTCCGTGTCGCCTCCGCTGGAAGTACCCGTGCCGCGCTGTCTGGTGCGACTATTCGAGCCGCCGTTCATGCCGAAGATGTCCGTCTCGCCCTCGTTTGTTTTGTCGCCTTTCTTACTGCGCGCAGAATCATTGAAGAAAGGATCGCCAGACAAATCGTCGCCCGCTAAATCCGCATCCGTGCTCGCAAGCATTGCGAGAATTATGTTTTCGCTCACACCGCTTCGCTTGAGTTCAATCAATCGGTCCGGCGCGAGATCAAACTGCGAGGGACGGCTTCGGATGATTGCTATAACGGTCTTCTCTTTGAAGCCTGCGCGCACAAGTTTGATGACGGCGGAATTGTTGAGCGGCGCTTCCGTCTTCTGCTGAGCAAATGCAGGGAAGCAGGAGAAGAGCGCGAGGGCGAGCGAGAGTTTCATCAACAGAATTTTCATAAAGCACCGAGTTCGATAAAAAGTAGAGGTCAGTACCACCTGCGGTAGCGGTGGGTCTGAGATGCACAATACCAATCCGCTACCGCAGGTGGTACTGACATGACTTGCGCAATCAAGTGACTCCTAAAGTTTTAAGCTACGGTTAAGATAAAAGCCGAAAGGCTCTCACTTTCCTACTGATTACCTGTCGGCGCTGAAGCAGTCTCTTTCGTTGCTCCTGGAGCGAAAGAGTGGTCCTGTCCGTAGCGCTTACTGATGCGCTGAACATAATTGCGCGTCTCTCTAAACGGCGGAACGTTTCCACCGAATCGCATCACAGCGCCTTCGCCTGCGTTGTAGCCTGCAAGCACCAAATCAACGCGACCGTTGAAATTGTCCAGCAGCATTTTCAGATAGCGTGTCCCGCCCATAATATTCTCCGCAGGATCGAGTGGACGGCGCACGCCGAAACGCGCAGCCGTGCCCGGCATGAGTTGCATCAATCCCCTTGCCCCTTTCGGGCTAACAACCCAGGGCTTGAACTGCGATTCCTGCTCCATCACGCAGAAAATCAGATAAGGATCAACGCCGAAGCGCGCTCCGTTCTCTTTAATCAGTCCGTCAAACTTAGCATTGCCTGTTGTCCATCCGCGCTCTGTCCAGGAAGCTGTTGCATCGAGAGTTTCCTTAGCGCGCTCGCGCTCTATGCGCTCAACGTGCGAGCGTTCGATGAAGATTGTGAGTGGTCCGCGCTTGTACCAGACGCCGTCGGCAGTCTCATTCACAGAATCCGCCTCGACGCGAGCGCCGCCAACCAGATAAATCCAGACGGGCTGTGTGGCAGTGCTTCGGTCGGCTTCGCTTACGTTAACGATTTTTACTTGCGTTGCATCCGTCTTCTCTTTCGGTTCATTGTTGACATTGTTATCAATCGAAACTGCCTTGCTTGTTTCGACCGCCCGCGTAGCGCTTCCCTTTCTGAACAACACGCCCTGCACATTCACCCACTCGCCGTCCTCTTCTTCATTGCGCGGGACAGAATTGTCGGCGGGCGTTTTGGCTAACATTTCAGGCGAAGGGAGCGGAATTAAAATCTCCTGTCCGGGCTGAAGTTTCGCGTTCACAGAAAAGTTATTCAGACTCGCAATCTCTTCAGCCGTCGCGCCGAAGCGATCACCTAATAAACTCAAAGTATCGCCCGCGCGTGTCCTGATCTTGACCAGTCTTCGATTGCCAACACGCTTAGACGTACTTTCCGCACCCGCGTGGCTTCCGGCAGACAGTCGCTGCGCGGAGGCGGACACGAAACCGCTTAAGAAGATTGCTGCACTGAATAGAGCTATTGAGCGAAAAGCATTCTGTTCTCTGTTCATCATTTTCTCTTTCTACAAATTATCAACCGCGAACCGCTAAATAGGCGAAAGACGCTAAAAGGGATTAGAAGGAAAAACGAGGCTAGCTTTTATTCGTCATTAAGCTTTCTTTTTCGCGTCCGTTAGCGTATTTCGCGGTCTAGAGTTGCAAAGGGTCTTCCAGGACAAGCTCTCCGGTTGTGCGCGACGCAGGCGGTTGCATTGTGAAGCCGTGCGACGCGCCGAAGTAGTTGCGCCACGCGACATCGATCAGCTTCGGCGTCAGTTCAAGCGTGCGCCCCTCAAAAAGACAGATGTCCGTCACGCGGTCCAGCAGATCGCGCGGCTCGCAGGCTTTCATCTGCCTATGCTCGATCATGTAGTTGTTAAGAATGTGATCCAGACTGGTCTGTTCGCAGCGAATCCCGCGCGTGTAGGCTGCGCGTTTGAATATCTCGACGTAGGCCGCAGGCGTCGGCGGCTCAACGCGCGCGCGATAACCCATGCGGCGCAGGAAAGCTTCGTCAGCCAAATCCTTCTCATCAAGATTTGTTGAGAACAGGACCAACTGCTCGAACGGAACTTCAATCTTCTTGCCCGTGTGAAGAGAGAGAAAGTCCATGCGGCGTTCCAGCGGAACAATCCAGCGATTAAGTAAGTCCTGCGGCGCGACGCGCTGGCGTCCGAAGTCGTCAATGACAAGAGTTCCGCCATTCGACTTCATCTGAAACGGCGCTTCGTAGAAACGGGCCACGTCACTCCACACAAGGTCTGTGTTCTCCAGAGTCAACTCGCCGCCTACGACGATCAGCGGTCGCTCGACGTGAACCCAACGACGGTCATACTCAACGGGCGTCTGCTCATCCGCCGCTACGCGATGGCTGTGAGAATCGAAGACGCGAATGATCTGGCCGTCAATCTCTATCGCGTAAGGAATCCAGATTGCTCCCGGAAGCGCAGCGTTGATGCGTTCAGCGACTGCGGTCTTTCCTGTTCCGGGCAAGCCCGTTAGAAAGAGCGAGCGGCGCGAGTTGATAACGCAGCCCAATGTTTGAAGCAGCGAGTCCGGCAGCACTAGATCACGAAAAGCTGCGCGCACCGTCTCCATTGATGCGGGACGCGAAGGGATAGCTTGCAAGCGCATCATGTGAGCATAGTCCCTCAAAGAGACAGGCGCTGCGCCCGTGTAACCGCAGACCGCTTGAAGACGCGTGAGCCGCTCCCACCCGTGATCCAGCATCGCGTAGCGCGTAGAACCAACTGTAGTCTGCAAGCGCACCTCAATCAACTTCTCCCGGTAGAGCAACTGCAACAACTCTTCTGTCAGCGTGCGCGGCAAACGCAGCCTTTCAGCGACCGCCGTGGTCGTAGGCTCTGCCAACATAGCAACGTGCTTGAGCGCAAGGTCGCACAAGAAACCTTCGCTCACGCCTGTGTCCGCAATCTCTTCGGGCACGGGCGGCCCCATCGTCTCAATCTCTGCGCGCGTCAAAATTCCTGTATGCGTCATCGGAAATTTCCCTTTCGCCGGGAGCGCAGGCGGCTCGCCTGCAAGCGTGCTTGCACGCTCTTGTTTGTTCGCGCCGATGGCGCTCAGCAGGCGAGCCGCCTGCGCTCCCAGCTTTTCATTCCTTTCAATTGGCAGCAGTCTCGCTCGACAGTGATGCCTGCGCTGCCTGCGCTTCGCTGGTCCGTCCAGTTCGGCGGTAGAGTTCTGCTAGACGTTGGAGCGCAATGGTTGAATTCGACTGGACACGGCGCGCGGCTTCGTACTGTTTGATTGCCTCTTCGTCGCGCCCCATGCGTTCGAGTATTGCGGCTGTGTTGAGTCGTCCGTTGAGTTCGCCGCCAGCGCGCGCGAAGTTTTTGTAAGCGTCGTCGTATTTGCCCAGCCGCATCTGCGCCAGAGCAAGATTGTTGAGGATGCGCTGGTCCGTTGGAGCAAGTCGCGCGGCCTTTTTCAGCTTGTCAACGGCGGCGCGGTAGTTGCCGTTCTGATAAAGCGAGAAGCCAAGATTGTTTAGCGTCTGCGCGTCTTCAGGATCAGTCTTGATTGCGCGGTCGTAAGCATCCTTAGCGCGGTCGTGCATTCCTTTGCGGTCATAAGCAACACCAAGCAGGCTGTGAGCTTCGCTCAAGCGCGGGTCGAGCGAAGCAGCCAAAGAGAGTTCCGCAATCGCTTCGTTAACACGTCCTGCTAAAAGAAGTGCGCGCCCTTGCGCTAAGTGTTCTTTAGCATCTGAGGATGCACTCGGCTTCGCTTCCGCAGGTGACAGGCTATCGTTGATGCGCGCAGTAGCCACGCTCTCAAACTTCGCAACATCTTTTTCTGAGAGCCGCTCTAGCTTGCCATCGTCTTTGCCTCCGCCGAAGAGATGACGGATGGCTCGAAAAGGGGCGGTCAAGACTTTTACGACCTTATTGCCGTCCTTCTTCTTCTCCATATTCGAGCCAGCTTCCGAGCCAGCGTCTTTGACTACGTTTGCGTCCGGGTCTCCGTCGCGCCCTGTTGTCTCCGCGCTCCAGTAAGCTGTCAGGCCGAAGCAGACAGTGAGCAAGATAACGATTGCGATGATTGTGCGACTTCTTTTGCGCATAACTCACTCCTTTACATGTTGCCTAGAGTATCAATCAGCGTGAGAGCCGCAGGGCCAAGTATTGCTATGAAGAGGACCGGAAATAGAAAGCACGCGAGCGGGAAGAGCAATTTGACGGCAGCCTTCTGCGCAGCTTGCTCTGCGCGTTGCCGTCGCTTAGTGCGAAGCGAATCGGAGAAGACGCGCACAGCACGAGCTATGGACGTGCCGAATCGGTCCGCCTGAATCAACATCGCAACGAGGCTCTTGAGATCGTCAACGCCAGTGCGCTCCGCCAGATTGCGCAACGCTTCATCGCGCTCTCGACCAACTTTGATCTCAAGGTTCGCAAGCTCAAACTCTTCGCTAATATCTTTGTGCACATCCTTCAACTCTTCGCTCACGCGCAGCATCGCTGCGTTCAGTCCGAGACCAGCTTCAATTGAGACGACCATCAGATCGAGCGCATCCGCAAGTCCCCAGCGAACGCGCAGCATTCGTCCCTTAATCATCTGGTCGAGCACGAATCGCGGCAGGAAGAATCCCATGATGAACGCAATCAGAAACCATAGGAGCGCGCTCTTCAAAGGCCACGCGAGAAAAGCGAAAGTTATTGCGACCGCACAGGGAAACAGCGCCATCGAAGTCAACTGAACAGCGCGATAGATCACGGGCGCAACGTGGCTGCGAAAGCCTGCGTGCATCAGAAGCTTCTGCAACTTCTTCGCTTCTGCTGCCGACGGCGGCAGAAGACGATTGAGCGGCGCGGCGATTTTCTCTGCCACATCAACCACAGGCCGTTCTTCAACGAGCGTGAGCGAAGCTATGGACGCGGCGCTCACCTCGTTCATCTTCTTCAAACGCTCGGTCGCAGCACTCTGCGGGCGATATACAAGCCAGTAGAGAGCCATCACGCCGAACGTGATGCAGACGAAAGTTGAAAGGGTGATGATTAAAAGCATGTCAGTTGTCCATTGTCAGTTGTCAGTTGTTCTAAGGCTCATAGCTATTTTGAAACTTCAGCGCGCCGCGTGTCCGTCACGTACAACTGACGACGGACAACTGACCACTGACTAAATCTTTATTCGCAGTATCTTCCTCACGATGAGCATCCCGGAGATTTGCAGAAAGACCGCGATGTAAATCAGCTTGTGGCCTCGCGGGTCTTTCCAGAGGATGCTCATGTATTCGGGATTCATCGCTGTGACGGCGAGCGCGACGCCTACGGGGAGGCCGCAGAGCAGCCAGGCCGAAAGGCGCGAGCTTGTCGTCAAGGTTTTCAGGTCGCCTAAGATGCGGAAGCGTTCGCGTATCGTGTAGGAGACCTTCTCTAAAATCTCCGCAAGGTTGCCGCCCGTTTCGCGTTGAATCAGAACGGCTGTCACGCAAAGGCGCAGGTCCAGAAGCGGAATGCGCTGCGTCAGATTTTCAAGCGCAAGCTTCAGAGAAAGACCAAGGTTCTGTTCCTCGTAAGTCTTGCGAAACTCTTTCGAGATAGGCTCGGGCATCTCGACTGAGACCATGTGCAGGGATTCGGAGAATGCGTGGCCCGCCGAAAGGGCACGGCTCATCAGTTCAAGCGCGTCGGGCAGGTGCTCAAGGAATTTGTTCAGGCGCTTCTTTCTCTTCCAGAAGACGTGTAATTGAAGCAGCGCGCGGTTCAGAGCAGGAATCTCGCTCATCAATTCCTGACGGGCGATGACGACTTCGACATCTTCTGTGTGCGCGGAATGAAGCAGGGCTTCGGCAAGACGCTGTTGCAGACGTTGGCGCTTCGCATCGGAGCTTCGCGTAGCGAACAAGTATGCGAGCAAGACCATGAACAGGCAGAAGAGAAAAACGAAGAAAGAGATAAGCATCGTTTACATCTCCTCCAAAAGTGTTCTGGGAAGATGAAGGCCGTAGGCTTTCAGCTTTTCAGCAAAGCGCGGGCGAATGCCTGTTGCGCGGAATCGTCCAGTGACTTTGCCTGTTGCGTCAATTCCGGTCCGCTCGTACTGGAAAATCTCCTGCATGGTTATGGTGTCACCCTCCATGCCTGTGATTTCAGAGATGGAAGTGGCGCGGCGCGTGCCGTCCGAAAGACGCGCGACCTGCAAGACAACATCGAGAGCCGAAGCTATCTGCTGGCGCATGGCTCGTTCAGACAGCCGCATACCTGTCATCTGAATCATCGTCTCAAGACGAGATAGGGCGTCGCGTGGGGTGTTTGCGTGAATCGTCGTGAGACTTCCGTCGTGGCCTGTGTTCATGGCCTGAAGCATGTCTATGGCTTCGCCGCCGCGAACCTCGCCGATGACTATCCTATCGGGGCGCATACGAAGAGCGTTGCGGACCAAATCGCGTTGAGTCACTTCGCCGCGACCTTCTATGTTCGGCGGGCGAGTCTCAAGACGAACGACGTGTGGCTGCTGCAACTGCAATTCGGCAGAGTCTTCGATGGTTACAATGCGCTCGTCTTCAGGGATGTAAGCCGAAAGAGCGTTGAGAAGCGTGGTCTTGCCTGCGCCTGTGCCGCCGGAGATTAGAATGTTGAGGCGAGCCTTGACGCACATCTCAAGCATCTCTGCTATCTCGCGCGTCAGAGCGCGGTTCTCAATCAGAGTGTTCATGCGTAAAGGCTCTGTGCCGAAGCGGCGAATCGAGAGTACGGGACCATCAATCGAGAGCGGCGGGATGATGGCGTTAACGCGAGAGCCGTCAGAAAGACGGGCATCAACCATCGGCGACGATTCATCTATGCGTCGGCCAACTGAAGAGACTATGCGCTCGATGACTCTCATCAGGTGATCGTCGTCTTTGAAGGCAACGTCTGTTGCTTCCAATTTACCGCGCCGCTCTATGTAAATCCTGCGATGCGAGTTGACCAGGATGTCTGAGATGGTCGGGTCTGCGAGCAGCGGCTCAAGCGGTCCAAGACCGAAAAGCTCGTGGCGCACCTCAGAGACAAGCCGCTCGCGCTCCATCGCCGAGAGCGGCATGGCTTCCGCAGCCAACACGCCTTCAGCCAGACGCGATACTTCCACATTAGCTTGCTCAGGAGCCATCGCACCCAACTTCGTCAAGTCCATGCGATTGATTAGCGCGCGATGAAGACGCGACTTCATCTCCTGAAAGGAGCGCTGGCTGTTTGCCGCTTCATCGGCGGCAATGTTAGCGCCCGGTTGATTCGTTTCCCTGATTAGTCTCTCTCGAAGTGCCATGATCTCTCCATTTCGGAATGCGGATTTCGGATTGCGGATTTAAGAGCGTGCGTGCGATTTGCTTTTCAATCCGCAGTCCGCATTCCGAAATCCGCAATCGGCTGGCTGCGCTTGAAAAGTCCGCTCCATATCTTTCTGCGTTGCGGTTGCTCGTCTGCGCCCGCGACAGATGCGCCCGTGATTGTCGTCGCGATGCGCTTAACTTCTACAGCGATCTTTGACGAAGGCTCGGATTGAACTAGCGGCTGGCCTAAGTTGATCGAAGTGACCGCCGTCTGGTAATCGCTTGAGACAAAGCCAGTGACCTTCTCTTTCAAAAAACGCTCGACCTGTTGCAGGTCTAGATCAATCTGCTTGCTCCATTTCGCGCAGGCGCTCCAGAGCTTCAAAGACATGCTCAGGCTCAATCTCGTCTGCGGAATCCGCTTCGCGCGGCGCGGCCAGGAGCGAGAGCTTAGACGAGTGCGGTGTGATGTAGCTTGAGAGAAGCGAGTCGTCCATGCGAGCGCGGTTCTCAACCATGTCGGCGATTGAATATTTAGGCTCTAGCCCCAGAAAGAGCGGAAGATCGCCAGCCTGTAAATTCAAATCAACGAGCACTGTGGGTTGATTCAGTGCGGCGGCGATGTTCGTCGCTATGAAGGATGTGCCGCAGCCGCCCTTGCTCGAAAAGACTGCGATCATGCGACCCTTCTTCTTCGGCGCTGCCTTTTGGCCCGCGCAGAATTCAGCCGTGCGGTCCAGAACTGTCTTGAACTCTTCCGCGATTACAGGAAGGCGCAGGAACTCGCGCGCTCCCGAACGCATACTGCGCAAGATAAGATCGGGCGAAGCGTTGCGCGCCGCACAGATGATAGCGGTCTGCGGGCTTTCCACAGAAAGCTTCTCAATAATCCTGATCGCCTGCTCGGAGTTCATGTCCGCAATCGTGATGATGACTGCCGATGGGCGCAGGTTGATAATCTCTGGATAGACCTGTTCGGCGTCGTCGCCGCCAGCAAGCAGGCGCGCACGCGAGTCGGTCGCAAGCGCCGTGCGAATCTCCTTGAAGTTATCAAGGCCCGTGCTCAGGATTACGAAAGTGAGTGGCTGTGTCATAAGTCAGTTTTCAGTTTTGAGTTTTCAGTTTTCAGTTCTTGCTTCAGCCGCGCGCTGAAAACTCAAAACTGAAAACTGAAAACTGTTTACAGATTAGGTGGCACTAGGCCAGCGTTCTCTCCTGTCAATGTTGTGCTGTAGTTGGGCATCGAAATGGTCGTGCCGATTAAAGGGATGACGAATTGAAACTGGTAATTGACGATGCTGACGGCGACTGTGCCGGAGGCCAATCCGAAGTTTGAATACTGCACCTGAACGTTAGCGGTCGTCAGGTTGTTGACCAAAGGCTGAGAGCCGCCAGCAGGGTCGCCATAGACGACTACGTTCTGAACCGCTGCAACATCGTTTGAAGTGTGATTGACAGCGTAGCGCGCTCCGCGTCGCGCAGCGTCCGAAAGAGCGTTGTGCGTCCAGAGAGCGCGGCCAAATTCAATGACCGCGAACATGGCAGTTAAGAAGATGGTCGCGCCGATTGCGAACTCCAGGAGCGTCGCGCCGCGCTCACTTCCTCTGTTTTTTGTAGAACGAGTCACCGTTTGCTTAACTCCTCTTTAGACGGGCGGCTGCGTTAATAGATACCGCATGGTTGAACTCGGCTTGACATCAATATTCAAAGAGAGCGACGAAACGTTTATGAGTTTTCCAAGATCGAAGACAGGTTGATGCTTAAAGCCATAAATCTGGACCGTCACAGTTTGCGGCAGGGTTGGAACTCCGCCCGCGCGCGTGATGACGACGTTCGCCGTTGTAAGCCCACTGACGATTGGCGTGCCCGTGCCGTCCATGTTGCCATAGACGGCGATGTTCCTGGCGCGCGTGTCCTCCGTGCCGTTGACTGCTGCCGTTGCCAGATAACGCGAAGCTGCGCGCGTGGCTTTATCAAGGGTTGTGTATTCGTAGAAGTAGCGCCCGAACTCTGCCGCCGCGCCGAAGAGCATCAGGAAGACGGGGAGCACGATTGCAAGCTCTACGAGTTGCACGCCGCTCTCTTCACGCGCGAAGCGCGAGAGCTTGTCGAACATCTTGACGTGTCTCTTCATGCGGTCTCTTCTCATCTTCTAAACGCCGTCTTCTCAAACTATTTGTAGATCACAGGAATCGCCAGCAGATTGTTCGCTGGACCGCCGTTAGGGTCGTAGCCGCCTTTGCCTTGAATCACAATGTCGCTCACGTACTCGGCCTGAAGGTCGCCGCCGTTGCCGTTGCTCACCTTGTTTTTCAGGAAGAAGACGCCGAAGCGATTGAACTTCACGGTGTTGTGTCCCTGATCGTATTCGCTGAGCTTGACGATTGGGATGATTACGAGCCGTCGTCCGGGCACGCCTGTGTGCGTGGGCGCTTGCGTCGCCGTGCCGTCGCGGTATTGTGCGTAAGTGATGTTCTCTTTAACGTTCGTGTCCGGGGGATAATTAACCGGGTCAAGCTGGCTTCCGCCGTAGTCGTCAAAGCGAGAGTTGATTCCCGTTCGCACCTTGCCTGCCGTTATGCCAGTCTTAGTATCAACTGCGTAAGTTGCTCCGGCTTCGGCGCAGGCGTCAACGCCACTTCCAATTCCAAACTCAACGTCAGAGCCGCCCGGTCCGGCGACAGCTAAGATTTGATAGTTGCCCGGAGAAGGCGAGCCGCCTGTGCCTGCGCGAATCGTATAAACGTTGCCGGGCATCATCTGAATGTCGTAGTCAATGACTGAAAGGGGAATGAAATTGCAGATGATGTTGATTGGAACTGAAAGCCCTGCCGTTGCGGTCGCAGATATGTTTCGGCTACTGCCCAGTATCGTTCCTGCGAATGTGATACTGATCGGAGACGACTGCGTTGCGACTTGAACAAAGCGTATGTTCTTTGCAGACCCGGCAGCATCCGCTTCGCTCATGTACGGACCATCCAGATTGACTGCGAAGAGAACGTTCGCTCGCGGAATCGTGACGCCCGTTTTGTTGAACTGAAAATTGTTCATCGTCTGAACGGCGCGGTCCGCTGCCGTTGTGATTCCGCTCGATGCGCCGTTTAAGCCGGATGCTCCTGCGAGCGCAGCCGAATCGGCAGCGTTCTGCAACTCAGTCTTCGCTAAATAGAGACGGCTGATGTCAACGCCGAGTCCGACGGCCAGAAGGAGGGAGAGCATTCCGAGCGTCGCTGTAGCCAAGACAGACCCGCGTTCACCGTCTCTCTTCGTCCTTTTTCTTAGCAACCTTTCACTCATTTGGCTTCCCTCCTCTCTTATGGCTCGTTGACGTTCTTTTGAAGCTGGTTACTACGGCGCTGTAGTTGTCACTTCGCTCTTCGCCTTCACCGCAGGAATTGGCGGCGGAGGCATCTCTTCCAATATGTTCGGCGACACCATGCTCACAGCCTTTGTTTCCGCAGGCTTCGTTACCGCTGGCTTTGTTTCGACAGGTTTAGGTTGAGCGGAAGGAGCGTTCTCCGATGTGCCGGTTGAGAAACCGCTCTTGCCGTTGATGCCGTCGCCTTTCGGCTCTATGCCCAGGGGCGAGCCGTTTCTGAGTCCATCAAGGCCGCGCATCTGCGGCAGGTCGTCGCGGTTCACAGGCTTAACCATCTGTGCAGTGACGATGAACATCAACTCCGTCTCGTTCTTCTGATAAGACTTCGACTTGAAGAGCGCGCCGAGGACTGGGATGTCGCCTATGACCGGAACTTTCGAGAGCGAGCGACTCTCGCTGTCGTCCATCAATCCTGCGAGCGCAAAGCTCTGGCCGTCGCGCAACTCAACGCCTGTCTTCGCGCGCCGCGACTTCAAGCCCGGAACTACGAAGCCGTCGAATTTGACGCCGTTCGAGAAATCAATCGTTGAGACTTCCGGCTCCATCTCAAGGCGTATGTGGTCCTCATCAATAATCGTCGGCTTGAAGTTCAGACGAACACCATATTCTTTCCAGACGATTGTGACTGAAGTTCTACTTCCATCGCTCTGAATGACAGGCACAGGAAACTCGCCGCCCGCAAGGAAGCTAGCCTGCTCGCCGTCCATAGCGATGATGTTAGGCTCTGCCAGAGAACGAATCGCGCCTTGCGTCTGAAGCATACGCAACATGCCGATAGTATTCGCGCCCATGACCATCAGGTTCAGTGACCCGCTGCCGAGTATGCCGTCCAGGATGCCGCCGCCAATCGAGCCGTTCGGATTCACGGGCTTGGACAACTCGCTAGGACCAGCGCCGCCGTTTATGTAGCCGCCCTTTCCGGGAGCGCCCTGATAAGCGTAAGACGTTCCCAAATCTTTCATGCGTGCGCGGCTGACTTCGGCCACGCGCACCTGAAGCTGCACCTGCATGGCACTCTTAATGGGCGATGCGAGCATGTTGACGGTCTTGAAGCCTGCGGCCTCAACCACGCTCTGTACCTTCGCAGCCGTCGCAGGATCAGCGACGCTGCCGGAGATGACCACAGAGCCGTTTGCCTGGCTTAGTCGTATGTCATCTTTCGGAAACAGAGCGCGAATCTGCGAGTCAATCAAAGAGAGGTTTGCGCGAACGAAGACATCGAATACCAGGAATCGTCCGCCCGTCTGCTCCCATGCTATGAAGTTGACCTGGCCGAAAGCCTTGCCGTTGACGAGCACTTGGTCCGGCGCGACCAATACTGCTTCTGCAATGTCAGGGTTCGAGACAGAGAAGCGTCCGATGGGCTTGTCGAAATTGATGACGCGCGACTGTCCGACGAGCACGTTGACAGCTATGCTCTCTTTGTTGTTATCGAAAGACGATTTGTAAGAAATCTCCTGCGCGTTGGCGCTGACGGCTACGCTTGCCGCTATCATCGCCGCGCAAAGAAGGGTGACGAGGCGAGCGATTGGGTTACGAGTCTGCATGATTTTTAATTGCTCCTTTGGTGGCGAAATGGAGCTATCAGCTATCAGCAGTCAGCAGTCAGCTTTTGTCTTTGGCTGATTGCTGATAGCTGATGGCTGATAGCTTTATGGAAAATCTACGCTGCGCTTCTTGCCTGCCTCTATCATCTCGATAGAGTTTTTGGGCTGTGGCGGCGCTGCGGGTTTGACAACCGGCGCTGGCACGACCTGCGGCACGAGTTCAGCCGCGACGCGCGCATGTTTGGGCGCTGGCGAAGGCGAAGGTTTGGTTTGCGGCTGCTCACTCTTTAATGAGCCTGCATCGGGAATCGGGTTGGCGCGTTCGCCTGTCAGAAGGCTGCGCTTGTTTATGCCTATCGTCTGCGTGTCGCCCTGATCAATAGAGTTGCGCATGATCAGTTGCAGCTTGCCTTCGTTTGCGGCCAGCGCAAGTTTCTCGGCCTGTTCGGGAGTGACCTGTAGAGTGACAGCCTTGACGGTCGTAGCCTCCCGCTCGTTCTTTGGCTTATCCATGTTCTGCGCGTTCGCCAGGACCTTTATGTTCTGAAGGACCACTTTAGAGATAGGGTCTTGGTTGATGCTGTTCTCTTTGGGATCAATCACTACGACGACATCAACGATTGCGCCCGGTTGTATGAAGCCTGAGACGCCCGATGCGTCGTCAACTTTCACAGTCATAGCGCGATAGCCTTCTGGGATGATTGCGGTCAAGCCGCCGTCCGTTCCCGCTGGCGCGAGCTTGGAATCCGTGATTGCTTCACGCGCGGCGACGTTGGTGATGGTGACGCGGCCTATCAACTTTTCAACCGACTCGAACGCGCCGTCAGGAATCCCATTCGACGGAAACTCCGCTTCAGTTATCTGCTCTGGAATGATCTTCGTGCCGATGGGAATATCAACTTTTGCTACGGCGACCTTCGTAAGGTTTCCAGTGTTCGCCTGTGCGCTCGACAGATAGCGGCTGACGGAAAAGGCTGCGAGCAGGCCGAAAATCAGCGCGCCCGTCATGACGATAAAAAAGCGTTTGTTACGCATCCGGTTATTCTCCGTTTCAAAAACGAAATGGATCGCGCTTCACTTTCAAGCGCGGAAAATTGCCAGCGAGATTAGGCTGCCAAAAGTGATGGCAACCCCGTAGGGGATCGTGTGCCTGCGGTCCTGCGGGACTGCGAAGCGCGGCATCTCCCAGCCCGGCAGAAGTCCAACAAGGATTTGCAGAACGCGCTGCATGGTGGTCCGCACAGCGCCAAGTCTGAGTGTCAGTAAAAGTGCGAACGCGCCGCCCGTTAAGATCACAACCAGGAATGTCGGAAGCACAAGGTTCGTTCCCATCAAAGAGCCGACGGCAGCGAACAACTTCACGTCGCCTGCGCCCATCGCGCCGAAGATGTGCAGAATGAACATGAGCATGAATGCTATGGCGCAACCGCCGAGGCTATGAATAGTGAGCCGGACATCTGTGATTTCAAACCCAAAATGTTTTTTGAAGTGGGAGGCGCGCGCGCTGGTCTTTTGTGTATAGGCCAGCTTCCACACGCCTGCCTCTTCAAAGTGTTTGCGAGAGCGATTAGCCGGTGATCTTGGTCGCCAGATCATTTATCTTGGTGGCGATGTTGCCCCCAAGAAGTTGGAATGCCGCGACTGCTGCTAGTGCTATGAGCGCCGCAGCAACCGCGTACTCTGACAACTCAAGACCCGTCTCATCGTTTAAGAATCTCTTGATCACTTTCTTGCTCCTTATTGATCTTGAGTTGCTATTTAATTGTGTTCGCCAGCGAGTTGATCTTGGTGCCGATGTTGGTGCCCAACAGCTGGAAGGCTGCGACGGCTGCCAGAGCTACGAGCGCTGCTGCGACGGCGTACTCGGACAATTCAAGACCTGTTTCATCGCGAAGGAATCTCTTAATCATTTTTGTTTGCTCCTTTAGAGTTTAAGTTGATGGTTTGAGAGTCGAGGCCCGATCAAGAGCGCTTCAGGGAAGCCTTTCCTGGCGGACCTGTTAATTCAATGGCCCAGATGAATCATGTAAGCGCGCCTCGAATGAGCTTTGCTTGTCGCTTCAACTTGATAACCGCTGTCGCGTTCTCGCTCTCTGGATGTGCGACGGCCTAAGCCGTTGATGATGCTTGCTGCCGCTCCGCCTAAAGCGAGCGCGACGAGAAGAAGATCATCTTGAGTGCCATGCGAGAGAGACGTGACGCGCGCACCTATAATCAATGCGATTGCAAAGAACGGCGCGACCAGCAGAATGCCTATTAGCGACACAAGCCATTTCGCGTTGACAGCTTTCATGACTACCTTTCCCCAGTCTCTGTGGACCGAAAAGTTTGCGATGCATTTAATTGCCTCGCTGACGCCGGATGTCTATAACAAGACTCGTGCCGCAAGCATAGAATCTACTATCAGGCCGATTTTTATTGGGTTTTAGTGTTGAAGTGGCTGTGACGTTTGTCGCCGCGAGTTGACAAATGTGAGAGGCCGAGCGTGTGTGAGAAGGAGAGCTTGACGAGTTGAAGTGAATGTCTTTAAGAACTTAGAGGCTTGTCGCCGCTGGTTGACAAAGGGCTTGTAACTATTCAACGACAGGCGACCGCATTCAGGAAAAATCCTTATTCTTATATGTGGCGAAGAGCCTGAAACGCTATGAGCGCGAGACTCAAGCTGCTACCGGCAATCGTGAACGTCCATTCCACGACGGCGCTCTTACGCTTTAGCAACGCGCGCAACATCACCATGCCGCACTTCCAACCGTCCTGTTGATATAGCGGAAGAATATTCGTCGCAGCCAGCAAAAGATTAATAGTGCCGAAAGGTGTTCCCGCGAAGAGCGTCGCCGCGATTAAGTTGATGATAATTCCCGCGAGCAGAATCAATACCTGCTGGCTGATTGAGCGTCGTTGCAACTCGACAATGTTGAGACGAACATAAGCTCCGATGGGCAAAGCGTGCAGCTTATATTCAACATCACCAAATCGAAATCCAACCAGCTTTCTTCCCCATCCCAAACCGAATTCCGGCGCAGGCACGCGACAAACACGCGCGGCTACGAGATGGCCTAACTCATGAACGAGAAGCGCAATGATGAAACTTAATAGATAAGAGACGAGCACGAGGTTTCTGTTTCGGAAGGTCTAGAAGAATTATTAACGACGTTCAGGACGAAGTTGTAAACCCGGCTCCGCGTCCTCTTGAAGAAAATCGCCGATGTCAATCGCAAGGCGTTTGAGTTTTTTATAAAGCGTTTGGCGAGAACCTAGTCCGAGTGCGTCTGCTGCGCGCGCGACGTTGCAATCGTGCCGCTTGAGCGTTTCTGTGATAACGCGCCGTTCAAAATCCTCCAGCATGTGGTCCAGTGCTGCGTTTGAAGTGTTCGCTTGCACTGTACTTCGGGCTTCGTCCGGCAGAACTCGTGGGCTGATGTGTTCCGGTCCGATGTAGCTTCCTTCATCCGCGTAAAGAACCAAGCGCTCAATCTCTGCCCCTAACTCGCGCACGTTGCCGGGCCAGGAATAGTTCTGAAGAGCGCGGATCGCGTCGGCTGTTATGCCCGCAATCGCTCGATCATTTCGTCGCGCGTAATGTGTAAGGAAATGCGAGATCAACGTGGCGGTGTCTTCAGGCCGCTCCCTGAGCGGTGGAACGTATAACGAGAGCGAATTGATACGATAATACAGATCCTCACGAAATTTTCCTTCACGAACCTCGCGCTCTAAGTTCTTATGCGTGGCAGCGACAACGCGGACGTTGACTTTGCGCGGCGCGCGCTCACCCAGCGTATGAACTTCACCTTCCTGAAGAAATCTTAGAAGCTTCGGTTGCAGAGCAAGCGGCAGATCGCCAATCTCATCAAGGAAGAGCGTGCCGCCTTCGGCTGCGCGAATCATTCCTTCGTAGTCCGCATGTGCGCCCGTGAATGCCCCTTTGCGATGGCCGAAGAGCATACTTTCAATTAAATCCGCAGGTGCCGCCGTGCAGTTAAACGGAATGAACTCCGCATGACAACGCCTACCCAACCTGTGAATGGATCGCGCTACAAGCTCTTTACCAGTTCCAGACTCTCCAGTAATCAGCACAGTGGAATCTGAATCCTTGATTCTTTCAACTGCGAGTGCGACAGAAGCCATCGCGCGGCTGACGAAGACCATACCGGGAAGCGTCGTCGTGGCTACATTGGAGAGTATCTGAGGTTTGAAATGTTGCTGATTATCTAGCAGAGCCACATGAGCGTGGGCAAGTTTCGCCACATCCAACAGCAACCTCAGCTCTTTGGCCTGCCTCTCTGTGAGTGGCCGCACGCATCGGCCATAGATTGCTGCCCCCTCTCGATTAAAACTCGCAACGGCGAGCACCACACAGATGTGCTGGTCACCCTCTTTAATTTCAAAGGTAGGATTTAACTCTGAGAGCGCTTCAGATACTATCGCTTCGGCTTCAACGATCTCTGTTTGGTCAAGCCCCTCTGCCCATTTCAATCTGGGTAGCTCGCCGATAATTTGTGTCCAAGTTGCAAGGCCGTAAGTATGCGCCGTCGCATCAATCATCAGGGTTAGCTTGATCATCACTTCGTAAAGCTGATCAGAACCGCCCATCGCTGCCTGACACAAAGCGCGCACCATTGATGCTAATGGTAACTGTAAGCGCGCAGATTCATTTGACGAATTATCTGACGAGTACGAATTGGACATTTACCTTACCACTTAAAAACAATCGATATTCAGATCCGAAAGCTCGCGCGAACTGCGCAGGAAGCTTTGCAAAGCAAAGATAAGTTAAGGGCAAGGTTAAATAGCGAAACGTCGCTCTCAAGAATTTCTCTACAGGCCGGACAAAGAGGAAGCCTGACCTGCAAAAGACAGTCTATTCGCATAATAAACTTGTGTCAATAAAGTTTAACGCATTTGTATATGCCGAATAAGGAGACTGCTTCCTAAGCCCGAATGCTTAATCGCCTTCGAACGCTTTCATGTTCGATAGAGAGCTTTTCCACATCTGTGATAAAGTTTTTGAAGCTCTATCTCCTATCCTCTCTTAGGCATCCTGCGTCAATGCCCTCGTCGCGGATTTCCGTTCGCCAGCCGTTCGCCGTCACAAGCACTTAAACGAGCTTACTTCAAGTAAATGTTGAATTTAGCTTGCGAAACCGTTGTAAAGAAATATCTTTACAGCTTTGAGGGCACATGTTACAGTCCCGCCACTTTGCCGCTAAATGGTTGATTGGCAAAGAATTGAATTGGAATCGAAGCACATGACCTTGTGGTTATACTCTCTTGGGCACACATTATCTTGGGCTTAGGGAGTGCAAACACCAATCAGCCATCTTTAACGAAAGATAATGAGTCAAGCCAGCACACAACCAGAGACGGGTTCGATTTCATTGGTGCTTAGCAGCGGGGTCTGCCTGCGAATATCCACCTTAAAGTGGACTTCCGCATCGGTGAAGAATCAGCGGGATTGTAGGTCAAGAGTCAGTATCCGAAGGAAGATGGCATCTTTACGCGCTTGCTCAGAGCGTAGGCGCAAGGCACGCAATCCGAACATGAACGAATAGTCTGAGGTTCTCCACAAGCGTGTGGATGCAGCTATCCAGTGGTGAACTTTTTTAGAAACAGTCTCATAAATGTCCGAAATGGTAAGGCCGGTTGAAAAATGCTCAGCAAATTCGTAGCTCAAAACCGCCGAGTCGTATTTATGAGATGATTTCGGGTCTTTATAGAGAGATCGTGAGAATACTTGGAGGTGATCCCTTCATGGGTGGCCTTCATTACGATCATTCTTGCGACGTTCGCTCTGTGCGTTGCAGTCACGATGCGAACTTATGCGGAAAGGAGCGCGGCGACGCATCAGTATGAGAAGTTGAGTTCCGAAGTTGAGACTCTGCGTAGCAATAACGCCGCGCTCGCATCAGAGGTGCGACGCCTTCATAAAGACCCACGCTCTATCGAATCGGCTTCGCGCGAGCAGCTTAAAATGGTTCGTTCAAACGAGATCATCGTGCCGATTGAGTAGGCATGTATCCGTACTCTTTATAGATTGAAACGTTGTTGGATGTGGATACCCGCCTTGTATATTTCCGCTTGACCCCGCTTTGGCTTCCGCGTATTCAGGTAGCCTGCCCGATAGTAAGCGCGACTCGAAGGTAAAAACTTGAGTCGCGCTTCCCTTCTTTGAATTGAATTGTACAAACCTCGCGCAAGCACACTTAGTTGACACTCTTTGCAGCGGTCAACTAATATCGAACTCTTAATTCATTCTCAAATATTTTCGTTAGCTGCGAGATGACGGAACACCAGAGCGCAATAGACTGATTAAAGCCATGCCTGAAACTAAAGAGATAGCATCGCAGGAACAAGCTGCGATGGAACGCTGGGAACAGGAGACGCTCGCTCCTGTTCTGAAGAAGCGGCCAGAAAGAAAGCCTCGCTTTGAGACCGTTTCGCTTGAAGAAGTAAATCGTCTTTACACTCCTGCCGATACTACAGAGATTGATTTCGAGCGCGACATCTCTTTTCCGGGCGAGTTTCCTTACACGCGCGGCATACACCCTACGGGCTATCGCGGCAAGCTCTGGACTATGCGACAGTTCGCTGGCTTCGGAACACCTGAAGAGACCAATGCGCGATTCAAGTATCTGATGACTCAGGGCCAGACAGGGCTTTCGGTCGCTTACGATCTGCCAACCTTGATGGGTTACGACGCGGACTCGTCTCTTTCAGAAGGTGAAGTCGGCAAGTGCGGCGTCGCTGTCTCTTCGCTCGCGGACATGGAGGTTCTGTTCGACGGCATACCGCTCGAAGAGGTCACGGTCTCTCAGACAATCAACGCGCCCGCTTCTGTTCTCCTGGCGATGTATCTGGTCGTTGCCGAAAAGCAGGGCGCGGATTGGAAGAAGATTTCCGGCACGCTCCAGAACGACATTCTGAAGGAGTACATCGCGCAGAAGGAATGGATTTATCCGATTCGTCCCGCGATGAAACTCGTCACGGACACGTTCGAGTTCTGCAATCGCTACGTGCCTCGCTACAATCCGATTTCCGTTAGCGGCTATCACATACGCGAGGCCGGAGCGACAGCCTTGCAGGAACTAGCTTTCACTTTGCGCGACGGTATTGAATATGTTGAGTGGGGCGCGAGGGCTGGCCTTGACGTTGATGAGTTCGTGCCGCGCATCTCATTCTTCTTCAACGCGCACAACGATTTCTTCGAGGAGATAGCGAAGTATCGTGCGGCACGACGCATCTGGGCGCGAACGATGAAGGAGCGTTTCAATGCTAAGAACGAGCGAACGCTTCAACTGCGCTTTCACACGCAGACCGCAGGCGTTTCGCTCACAGTCCAGCAACCTCTCAACAACATCATTCGCGTAGCCATCCAGGCGCTCGCAGGTGTGCTCGGCGGCACGAATAGCCTTCACACAGATGCTTACGATGAAGCCCTTGCTTTGCCAACCGACCGCGCCGCGCTGATCGCACTTCGCACACAGCAGATAATCGCGGAAGAGACGGGTGCGGCGAACACGATTGACCCGCTCGGCGGCTCATACTTCCTCGAAGCTCTGACGAAGAAGATGGAAGACGGCGCGCTCGAATACTTCAGGAAGATTGACGCGATGGGCGGGATGGTCGAAGCGGTTGAGAAAGGATTTCCACAGCGAGAGATTCAAGAATCTGCTTATCAGTATCAGAAGGCTGTGGAGCGCGGCGAGCAGACAATCGTCGGCGTTAATAAATACCAGATGGAAGATGAACCCGCCGAAGTTCCGATTCTTGTTATTGACGAAGGCGTGCGCGACCATCAAGTCAAAAGATTGCAGCAGGCGCGCGACCGCAGAGACCCTGGCGCAGTCTCAAACGCGCTTGAGAAAGTCAGACAGGCCGCGCGCTCGAACGAGAATACTATGCCCGCAACAATCGAAGCTGTTCGAGCCTACGCCACGCTCGGCGAAATCTGCGATGCCTTGCGCGATGTTTACGGCCTGTATGAAGAGCCAGCATTTTGAAAAGCAGTCATTTGTCCGTAGTCAGTTGTCTGTTGTCCGCCTTTTCCGAGCCTTCTTTGGAAAAGTTGAGCATCTTGTTTAAGAACAACTGACAACTGACAAATGACTACGAACAGCTTTTATGCCTGAAAGAAAAATTCGCGTTCTAGTTGCAAAACCCGGACTCGATGGTCATGATCGCGGCGCGAAAATTATCGCGCGTGCGCTGCGCGACGCCGGGATGGAAGTCATCTACACGGGATTGCGACAGACGCCGGAGATGATCGCCGCCGCAGCTTTGCAGGAGGACGTTGACGCTGTCGGCGTCTCAATCCTGAGCGGCGCGCACAACACGCTCTGCCCGCGCATAGTCTCTCTACTGCGCGAAAAGGGTCTTGATGATTGTCTTGTTCTTGTTGGCGGCATCGTTCCGCAGGAGGACATTCCGCGACTCAAGGAGCAAGGCGTTGCAGAGATTTTTCTTCCCGGAACTTCGACCGAAGATATAATCAGCTTCCTGCGCGAGAATGTTCGTCCAAGAGAATGACAGAGCGTGAGGTTGATGACCGTGCCGTAGTCGTAGAGTTTCGCTCTTCTTTCGCCATAATCCGCTTCAACCGCCCCGTAGAACGAAATCCACTTTCCATCACAACGCTCGAAGAATTGGAGAGAGCAGTCTGCGCTCTTCTGGCACGCACAGATATAACTGCAATCATCTTCGCAGGCGCAGGCGATGTCTTCGCTTCGGGCGCGAACATCAGAGAGCTTCTGACGCTTACGCCAACTCTAGCTAAAGAATTTTCAAGGCGCGGCCAGCGTCTCTTTGAAAAGATTGCGAACGTGCCGCAACTAACAATCGCTGCAATCAACGGCTACTGCATGGGCGGCGCGCTCGACCTTGCGCTTGCCTGCGACGTTCGTTGCGCTTCGCCTCGCGCGGTCTTCGCGCATCCGGGCGCGCGTCTAGGCATCATCACGGGTTGGGGCGGCACTCAACGCCTGCCAAGACTCATCGGCGCGGCTCGCGCGCTTGAGATGTTCACGACGGCAAGGCGTGTCAGTAGCCATGAAGCACTTGAGATTGGTTTAGTGAGTAAAGTAGGAGAGCCTGTCATTGATTGCGCGATTGAGATGGCGAAGGCGAGACCAGCTTCGATTATTTTTTGAGAAACTGCGCGATTCCTTTCTGACAATCCTCTGTCATGCGCGCGATAGTGTTTACGTCAACGCCCGATTGCAACGCTGTGTCGAATGTCATGCCGTCCATGTTGTAAAGCAGACGCTTTGAGAGCATCACCGCCGAGCGGCTCACAGTTTCAAACCCTGTGACGTAAGCTTCGACTTCCGCTTCAAATTTATCATCATCGAAGACCTGATTGACGAGACCGATTCGTTCTGCTTCTTCCGCATCAATCATCGCGCCGCGCGAGATCAACTCGAACGCGCGCTTTTCAGAAACGTTTCGGCGAAGTATCGCCATCACCATCGCTGGAACGAATCCGATTTTCACTTCAGGATAGCCGAAGCGCGCAGAACGTGAAGATAAAA
>QHXM01000288.1 GCA_003222945.1 Acidobacteriota bacterium | reverse complement strand
CGTTCGCTGACTTGACGAGTTCGCTGAGCAGTCGCCACGCGCGCGGCTGGTTGAATCGCGCCGCTGTCATCACTACGACTCCGTATGCGGCGACGCGCTCAGGCTTTTCTTGCTCAACGTGCGCGGCATAGTTTTCCGCTTCGTCAATTAGCTCTGCAATCTTTTGAGAAGTTTGCGGACCATGTTTGCGAGAAGCAACGACAGCCGCCTCAGCCATTCCCCAAGCTTTGGCGAATGGTGGCACATCAGCATCGCGCACAAACTTTACTATGCTCTCAAAATCATCCTCTTTCTCGTCAGCATAGTCCACAGAGATTGCCTTAATCTGTTGGACCTGTATGAAAGAGAGAGCGGCGCGGCGTCTCCCAGCGTCTTCAATCTCTGCGGCTGCGCGGCGCGCTCGATCCCAGAACCTGTTTCTGACAGCAGTCTTGATGATAGAGATAGCAATGCGCTCGCGCTCCGTTGCACTGCCAGCGCGCGCGAGTTCTTCATTCTGCGAGCGCAAGGGGTCAGCGTAAGCTGAGGTCGTTAAGCTGCTCACCTTGAATTGCGCAGAGACCTGATCGCGCCTGTTCGCTTCTATCTCGCTGAAGAGTTCGCTTTGAAGCGCGCGAAGTGCCGGAGCGTGCATGGCATACTGCGCAGAAGTGCTCTCGAAGTAAGGAAGCAATCGCCCCGTTGCGTAAAAGCGCGCGATTAAATCCTGCATCGTGATGGCCTCGCTGCCCGCAGGCTTCGGACGTAAGAGAACAGTGGCAGCTAGGTTGTAGAAAGCATTGAGCGCTTGACGTGTAATCTCCAACTGTGTGGCAGATTCTCCACCTGCCAATGGCAGAGATCGGAATTGTAACGAGCCTGATTCGTCAACTACCACTAACAGGTTCTGTGAGATTGCAAATGATGAAAGGAGCAAGATCGAATTAGCGTCCGTTTGCGGGTCGGAGGCGGCGTGCTCAACAAGATGAAGATAAAGCGCATCAGCTTCGCTCATAGCTTTTGAGCGCAGGCGCAGGATGAAGGCCATTGTGTCCGCACTCACTCCTTCATTGATGAGGGGCGCGGCAATCTCGACGGCGCGGCGTGTCTCGCCCGCATCAAGCAACTCGTAAGCGAGTGCCAGACGGCGAGCGCCGCTTGCGCTCAACTCGTGCCATGCAGAACGTCGCGCGCTCGGATCGTTATCAACGCCCGCTCCGTCATCTTCGCTCGTCAACTCGCGCAGGAAAATGTCTGCGAGGCGCGAATCGTGCGCGGCGGCGCGTCTTAAAACCTCATCGCGCGCTTCCGTGACTTTTGCAATCGAGCCTGGAAGAGCACCTATTTCGCTCGCAGTCTCTTCACGCTCCTCTTTGTCCGATGCCGTGGCTGCTTCCCAAGCGCGTCGAAAGATTGTGCGAGCCTGCTGCTCGTCGTAAGTCCAGAGCGCGTCGGCTGCGAGCGCTTGAATTCTGGCGCGATACAAAAGGTCGTCGAACAGACGCGCCTTGTTCGCAGTCTCAACGAGTAGAGCGATTGCCCGCGACGCCCGCGCGCCTGCTTCATCTTTTTTCTGCGCTGTTGATTTTTGCGGAGCGCGCCCGCGTTGTTGTGAGATGGCAGGAATCGAAGAGAGCGCCAGAACAAGCGCTAGAGAAATAATTGAGCGGAAGAGAAAAGCTGCGCGAGGTTGTAATCTCATAGCTATTCCTGGGAGCGCAGGCGGCTCGCCTGCATTGAGCGCTGACAAGCGCGAACAATATCGCTATATCAACGAGCGTGTTAATGAAACTTTTAGCTTGCTTCGCAATCTAGCAGGCGAGCCGCCTGCGCTCCCAAGCTTTATCTTATTATTCTGCACCGAACAAACTTGGCCTGTTCATTGTCGGCAGACTGATGCCGAAGTGTTCGTATGCGAGTCGCGTTGCCATGCGACCACGCGGCGTTCGGTTCAGAAAGCCTATCTGAATCAGATAAGGCTCTATGATCTCTTCGATTGAATCCTTCTCTTCGTGAATCGAAGCCGAGATAGTTCCCAAGCCCACTGGTCCGCCGCCGAACTTTTCAATAATCGTCAATAGCAGCTTGCGGTCAACTTCGTCCAGACCGAAGGTGTCAACCTCCATACGATTTAGAGCGTCCGACGCGACCTCGCGTGTGATGCGCCCGTCGTAGTCAACTTCCGCGTAATCGCGCACGCGACGAAGCAGTCGATTCACTATGCGCGGTGTGCCACGAGCGCGGCGTGCAATCTCGTGCGCGCCTCCGTCATCAATCTCAACGCCCAGAATGTCTGCCGAGCGTTTAACTATCACTTCCAAATCTTTGTGTGGATAGAAATCAAGATGAAAGACTATGCCGAAGCGCCCGCGAAGTGGTGCGGTGATTAGACCCTGTCGCGTAGTCGCTCCGACAAGCGTGAACTTCGGAAGCTCTAACTTAATCGAACGCGCGGCAGTGCCCTGACCAATCATCAGGTCAAGGTTGTAATCCTCCATAGCAGGATAGAGCACCTCTTCGATTGCAGGGTTAAGGCGATGAATCTCGTCTATGAAGAGAACGTCGCCCTCCTGCAAGTTTGTTAGAAGCGCGGCCAAGTCTCCGGCCTTTTCTATAACAGGTCCGGCGGTCGAGCGCAGTTCGGCCTTCATCTCGTTGGCGATGATGTTGGCGAGCGTAGTCTTTCCCAAGCCCGGCGGACCAGTCAGAAGAACGTGGTCGAGCGCCTCCTGGCGATTGAGCGCGGCCTTGATGAAGATGCGTAGGTTATCTGTTGCTTTACGCTGGCCTATGTACTCGGCAAGTCGCGTCGGCCTGAGAGACAACTCGAACTGCCGCTCGTCATCCATCGGCAGCGCATCGTGTATGTTCTCAGGTTGAAGTTCTTCGCTCATCCTTTAGCCAATAGTCTGAGTGCGCGCCGCAAGATTACTTCGACAGAGATGTCGCCGCCTCCCTGAATAGCAGCGGTGATAGCTTTCTCTGCCGCAGCTTTCGGGTATTCCAGATTGAGAAGCGCCGAAAGAGCATCGTCGCGCATAGCGTCTTCTGTGCTTGGCATGACCGCTCCTGTTTTTGCGCCGAACTCTTCTTCAAGCGCGGGTGAACTAAGAGCAGCGATCTTGTCGCGCAACTCTATGACAAGACGCTCAGCTATCTTTCTTCCAACGCCTGGAATCGAAGTCAGGCGCGCTAGATTGTTTGTGCGAATCGAGGCGATGATCTCGTCTGCGCTCATGCCGGAAAGCATCGTTATGCCGAGTTTCGGGCCGATTCCGCTGACGGTAATCAGTTTTAGAAAAAGCTCGCGCTCGCGCGCCGTCTTGAAGCCGTAGAGTTGAAGCGCGTCTTCGCGTACATGCGTGTAGATTCTTAGAGCGACGTTCGCGCCCGCCTCTTCCAGATCATAAAAGGTAGAGAGCGGAATCGTCACTTCGTAGCCGACGCCGCCGACATCAAGGATTACAGTAGTTGCGTGTTTAGCGAGTAGAGTGCCGGATAAATGTGCAATCATTCTTAGTGTTGAAATAGAGTTTTCCGAAGAAGAAATTTCGGGAGCGCCTTCGTTTTCTTTCCGTGTCGAATTGTAGTTGATGAAGGCTGGTTCGGCAACGCATGGGAGGCGAAAATAGGCCATAGCTGAACGCAGATGGGCACAGATTAGAAAAACTTAAAAGGCATAAAGAGATAAAGCCAGGCATCTTCTTTCTCTTTATGATTGTTCCTTCTCATCTGTGCTCATCCGCGTTCATCTGTGGCTGATGCTTTTCGCTTATGCTGGCTTGGCGTTATACTGAGTATGAAGAGGCCAGAGATGAAATCCGAGAAAATTTCAGAGCTGACGACCAACCGCTTGAGCGTTTACCTGCGCTGCCTGAACACGCTCGCGGCGGCTGGGATAAAGACGATCTCTTCGCGTGCGCTCGCTGAGCAGTTCAATCTAAATTCGGCGCAGATAAGAAAAGACCTTGGCTACTTCGGTGAGTTCGGCCTGCGCGGTGTGGGCTACTTCGTAGAAGAGTTGCGTCAGCACATAACGAAAATCTTAGGACTAGACACGACGCATCGCGTAGGAATTATCGGCGCAGGAAACTTGGGAACTGCGCTTGCCAACTACAACGGATTCCGTGAATCTAACTTCGAGGTCGTGGCTCTCTTCGACAACGACAAAGAAAAAATAGGCCGTCGCGTCGGGCGCGCTGGAATAATGGTTTACGACGTGCGCAAAGTTGAACGAGTCGTGCGCGAGAAGGGAATTGACGTTGCAGTGATAGCAGTGCCCGCGCGTGCTGCGCAAAAAGTATTGAATCAAGTGACGGCTGCCGGCATCAAGGCAGTTTTGAACTTCGCTCCTGCAACCTTGCGTGCGCGGCATGGCGTGAAATTGAAGACAGTTGACTTGACGATCTCGCTCGAATCGTTATCTTACTTTCTCGCGCGCCCGCAGAACGCTTCGATTACAAACCCGCGTTCACGAAGCAAGCGCGCAGTGCGAGCATCGAGAGTTGATGAGAGACTAAATGGATGAGCAAACCGCACGGCGCGAGATAGTGCGCGTCGGGCAGTTGATGTACGAGCGCAGTTACGTCGTCTCTTCGGACGGCAATGTGAGCGTGCGTCTTGACGACGGGCGCGTGGTAACGACGCCTACGATGACTTGCAAGGGGCGCATGACGGAAGAGGCTTGCGCGGTCACGGACATGGAGGGAAAGCCGCTCTCGGACCGCAAGCCTTCGAGCGAGCTTGCTATGCACCTGCTGATTTATCAAGAGCGGCCTGATGTCAGAGCAGTTTGCCACGCGCACCCGCCGCACGGGACTGCGTTTGCCGTTGCGGGTTTGGCGATTGACCAGCCGATTTTGTCGGAGGTGATTTTAACTTTGGGCTGCGTGCCGCTCGCTGAATACGGCACGCCTTCGACTAAAGAGTTGACGGAGGCCATGCGCCCGTTAGTCAAACATCACAACGCGCTCCTGATGGCGAATCACGGCGCAGTAGCTTACGGCGCGGACATCTGGCAGGCGTTTGATCGCCTTGAAACTCTTGAGCACACGGCCAGGATTGCGATTCTCTCTCGTCTTCTAGGAGGCTCAAGGAATCTTCCCACTGACGCAATCGAAAAGTTAATCAATGTGCGCGAGGCCGCAGGCTACTTGAACGAAGAGGCGCGGTGTCAGACTTGCGGCTACCTGCACGAGACCGAGTTGACTTGTCCGACGGGCGAGCGTACCGTCTCTGGCAATCAAGCAAGAGCATCCGTAAACGGCGCTGGCAAGATAGCATTGACGCGCGACGAGTTGATGGAGTTGTTAAGCCAAGCAGCACAGTTAGGAAAAATTTAGTCATTGATTCATTTAATCATTGATTCGATGCGGCAATGATTAAATGAGTTAATGAATCAATTATTAGAGGAGAATCTTAAATGCCTCAAGAAGCACTCGGCATGGTTGAGACGAAAGGTTTAGTGGCGATGATCGAAGCGGCGGACGCTATGGTGAAGGCCGCGAACGTCACGCTGATCGGTTACGAGAAGATAGGCGCAGGTTTCGTGACTGCAATTGTGCGCGGCGATGTCGCTGCCGTGAAAGCTGCTACGGACGCAGGGGCAGCCGCCGCGCGTCGCGTGGGAGAACTTGTCAGCGTTCACGTCATCCCACGCCCGCACGGAAGCGTTGACGAAGCATTGCCGATAGGAAACAACGAATAGAGAAGTACTGAGTGATGAGTACTGAGTAAAAGCGCTTCTTCACTCAGTCCTCAGTACTCAGTACTCATCACTGTTTTTATGATAATCGCGCGCATTCTGGGCACGGTCGTCTCCACGCAGAAGGATGAGCGGCTGATGGGAAAGAAGTTGCTCATAGTTCGACCCCTCAATGTTGATGGGACGGACACGAGCGGCTATGTCGTCGCCGTTGACACGGTCGGCGCGGGCTTTCACGAGCGCGTGCTCGTAGTCGCAGGCTCAAGCGCCCGGCTTGCGCAAGGCATGAAAGACACGCCCGTTGACGCGGCCATCATAGGCGTGATTGATATTGTTGATGTGATGAATGATTAGTTTCAAGTTCCAGGTTAAAAGATGAGAACTTGAGACTTGGAACTTGGAGCTTGAAACTTTTATGCAGTTGGCTCGCGTCATCGGAACTGTTGTTGCAACTGTGAAGAACGATTCGCTGGAGGGGCGAAAGCTTCTCGTCGTTCAGTCGCTAGACGCGAACTTACAGCCGCAGGGGAAGCCTCTGGTGGCTCTGGATGCTATCGGCGCGGGCACAGGTGAGTTGGTCTTCTGGTGCAGAGGTAAAGAGGCAAGCTTTCCTTTCAAGCGCGAGGACACGCCTACGGATTGCACAATCGTCGCCATTGTTGATTCTGAAAGTCATGTGACGAATAACGGAAAAGGACGAAGAAAGTGATTCTGGCGCGCGTCGTTGGAAACATAGTTGCGACCCAGAAGAATCGGCGTTACGAAGGCGCGCGCGTGATGCTCTGTCAACAGATAACGCCTGAAGGTGGAGAGACGGGCATGACCGTGCTTGCGTTAGACTCTGTTGATGCGGGCGAGGGCGATGTGGTCTTGATTGTGCAGGAAGGCTGGAGCGCTTCGACGGCTGCGACGAAGGAGGCGGGCGCGGCGATTGATTCCGCGATTGTGGGCGTGGTTGACCGTATTGATCTGCTCGAAGACGAGAAGAAAGAGGGAGCGCGATGAGCACAGGACGAGATCAGGCGCGAGCTATAGCTGAGCGCATCGCGCGCCGCGTGTCAGAGGGAAGAGAAGACAGGAGCGTGCGCCGAGTTGAAAACTCGAATGATGTCAGCGGTGAACTTGCAGCGATGCGCGCGAGCCTTGAAGAGCTACAGAGAAAACTTGTTCAGATTGAATCGCACATCACGCGCGAGAGCGGCGATGCTTCTTCACACACTGCACGTGCGAGCGAGAATGAAAGCGCGCAGAGCCAATCTAGTTCATCAGCATCATCGGGCGTGCGCTCGCCCTGGTTGAGCGGCATGTATGTTCCTGCGGTGCATCCTAGCCAAGAGAGATTCGGTGTTGAAGAGGCAGCCGTGTCAGAGTTGGTTGATTTTTTTGAGAGCGAGAAGAAGTGCGAGCTTGATCCGAGCGGCAAGCCCTGTGACCATTGCGCTATGTGTAGCTCAAGAGGTTTCTAAGATCAGCGCAGTCCCAACTGTAAATTAACCACAGAGGACCGGAGAGGAACACAGAGGATTGAAGGGAGAAATATCTCTATAAATCCTCTGTGTTCCTCTCCGGTCCTCTGTGGTTCAATACATCTTTCATTAACTCGCTATATCCATTACTTGGTAGCCGGACTCGGGCGAACGCTGTTGGCGTCAATCTTCGGGACTTGCGTCGCAGTCGGGTCGGCTTTGAAGTAAGGCTCTTCCTTGAAGCCGTAAATCTTCGCTCCTATGACGGTCGGGAAACTTCCGCGCGTGGTGTTGTAGTCCTGCACCGCCGTGTTGTAGTCCTCTCGCGCAACAGCTATGCGGTTCTCCGTTCCTTCGAGCGAGTCCTGAAGTTTCTGAAAGCTCTCGGAGGAACGCAGTTGCGGATAATTCTCAACAATCACGAGAAGGCGCGAGAGCGTGTTGTTCGCGTCAATGACGGCCTGCTTCTGCTCAGGCGACTTGTCGCCGTTGTCGCCCTGCGGCGGGGCTTTTGTGGCGGCCAGCAATCCTTCGCGTGCTTTAGCTATGTCGCCAAAGACCTGCTGCTCTTGAAAGCCAGCCGCCTTAGCCGCCTCAAAAAGATTCGGGATCAAATCGGCGCGGCGCTGTAGCACAGTTTCGATATTAGCCCACTTGGCGCGTACATTCTGCTGCTTCGACTGAAGCGTGTTGTAGCCGCAACCGCTACTAAAGACCAGAGTCAAGACCGCCAGAGAGAGCAGCAAGGTTCTTCTCTTACTCATATTCATTCTCCTTGAAAAACTTCTGTCAGATCATAAATTATTTCTGTAGCAAACAATTTATGATCTATTCTCCAAACTATCCACAGCTTCTATGACGCGCTCGATCTGCTCCATGTATGCGGCGAAGAGGTCGTTCGCTTCAACTTCCGTTAAAGGCATCTCGTCGCTGGCGCGCAGTTCAAAGATTCGCTCGAAAGGTTCACTGTCAAGTTTAAGCAGCTTGACGGTTGAGCGCACGCAATCACGTTTAGAAACCGGCGGCTCTTCTCCCATCAATAACAGCACGGGACGAAACAGCGCGGCGAAGCTCGCAAGACTGTCATTCATCAGTAGAGAGAGTTGTTGCGTGTTAATGGAAGCGGGGATGTAAAGGCGACGAAGCTGTATCAGCTTGCTTCTCAACTCGTACTCTGTTTGATGACGCAGGTTCTCGGTGCTTAGTTCGACGAACTCGAAAGGGTCTTTGCCGTAGAGTACGATTCTGGCCCTCTCCATCTGATGAAACTCAATGGGAAATACATCGGCAGCATCCTTCAACTCTTCCACAGTGAAATAGACGGGCAAGGGATTCCCCAATCGCTGCCACTCGCGCATGGGCGCTTGAGCCTGTCGTAAATCTGCCGGAGTGATCTTGTTTAGAGCTATGAGCAGATTGTAGTCGGAGCGCAACTCTATGTAATCGCCCGCAGCCGCAGAGCCGTAGAGCACGACCGAAGCGAGATTGTCTCCGTGCGTCGAACGCAAGTCTTCTACTAAATGATTGAGCGCACTGCGAACGATTCTATTAGCCATCAATCTTAACCTTCAATTATGCACTACGAAACGGGTGCGTTGATTCTAATTCATACGAAGCGCCCTCGCTAGCCGCTACCAACTGCCGCCAGAGCCTCCTCCGCCAAAACCTCCGCCTCCGCCAAAACCGCCGAAGCCACCGCCGCCACCGCCGCCAGACCCACCGAAACCACCG
>QHXM01000210.1 GCA_003222945.1 Acidobacteriota bacterium | reverse complement strand
AAAAATTTACAACGAACAGGTCGGCGCGAAAAAGAAGCGCGCCCGCAAGTATTGAGATGTGAAATTTTATTCCATAGCGAATCATGCGCCCGAAGAGTTTGAGACTGGGACGCCATTTCAATCCTGCTTTCAACTTCGAGCCGTAAGCTACGACAAGCGTTGCGATGATAACGCCGATGAGAACGCTCGCGCCCGTATTCAAAGATACGAGCGTCCACAGTCCCATGTTAAGAATGATGAGCGCGACGATGGCGTTTATGAGAACGAACGTCTGCCCCGCAAGGTCCAGAAGATTGAAACGCTCTACGCGACCGACCGCCAGGAAGATGTTCAGGCCGACGAGCGTGATGAGTTGAAACGGAATCGAGATGGCCGCGACGCCTATCAATCGTGGCGGAATGAAACCGAACCAGTCGGGTCGCAAAAAGCTGAGCCATGTCAAACTCAGAGCGAGCAGGCCGCCCGTCGCGAGCGCGAATATGAATGAGTTCGTGGCAACAGAAGCGTAACGGCTCTTGTCCTGCGCTATGAAATAGGTGTTTGCAGAAGGAAGCCCCGCGCTGCTCAATTGAACAACTGTACTGATCGCAACGTTGATGACGGCCAACTGCCCCAAACCTTCCGCGCCGAGCCAGCGCGCGATGATGATTCCAGCCGCGACGCTATTGATTGTCATCAACACGCGCGCCATGAATGTCCATGCGACGTGGACGGAAAAGTGGCGACGCGACGAGTCGGCAATCACAGTTGACGGTTTGTCTATGGGCTGCTCTAACATTTCAGGCTCTATATTGAGCCAAGACTTCAATGCTTCCAATGATGTTACGATTAAATGCTTCCAAATCCTCTGCCGGAATCCAATACTCCTGATGCTCAGAGCCTCCTACTGTGTGAACTTCGTATTGCTGAAGAAAAGCCGCGCTCACTCGAAAGCGAGTCACGTAACCGCATCTCGATGCGTTGTATTTTGTATTCCAATCACGTGCTATCTGCGCGGCGTACGCTTCGCTCAGCACCGGATAGTAGATGAGCTGTTCGGGCAGGCGCGGCGGAAAAGCTTTATATCCGCTCTCTTTTATTAGATTCAATTCGTTCTGCCCGACAGGACGGAACAGGATAATTACTTCATCCATTATCTTACCCGCGATCAATCCATCGCTCGTACCAAAAACTCAGATTGAGTAAAGCCCAAAGATGAATACCCCAATCTCTTGCGCCTCTGCGGTGCTCTTCAAGGATGCGCGCGATGAAGTTGTAATCGAAGAAGTCCCGGCGTCGCATTGCGGAGTTCATCAGGTGCGAGTCCAGCCAGCCGCCAAGACCGTTTCTGTGTCAACGCGCATGAGCAGTAGCTCCGGCAGTCGAAGCTTCAACTCAAGATAGGTCATGCGCGCCAGGAAATCTGAATCCGGTCTCTCTTTCTCAATGTGTTCAAGATAAAGATTGACGGCTTCGAGCGACGAGCGTCCGTTCATGCGTTCGCGCATCCGATTAGAGAGAACGCGCGGCTTCAGCGTCTCATCGTAAATCACAGCGCCGCCCCAGAACAGCGGCTCGTCCGCTGCGAGGCGTCGAATCAACTCGTTCACAACGGGCTTTCTTCCAGTAGCCTCAAGCGCCGGGCGCGCAACCGCACTCGCCGCGCGGCGAAAGATTTGAGGAACGCGCTCGGCGCGCCGCCAAAACTTTTCGTAGAGTCGCAGGTGACGCACATAGTTCTCGTAGCCGCTGAAAATTTCGTCCGAGCCTTCGCCCACCTGCACGACGATTGTGCCCGAATCGCGCGCAAGCTTCGAGACATAGTAGAGCGGAACGCACACTGGGTCTGCAATCGGCTCGTCCTGATGAAAGACAAGGTCAGGCAGAAACTTCTGCATCTCTTTTTCCGAGATGATTACCTCGTGATGATTCGTCTTGAAATCACGCGCAATGCGTCGCGCCGAATCAAGCTCGTTCAGATACTCCGCATCTTTGAATCCGACCGTGAACGTATCAACAGGCCGCGTCATCAACTCAGACATCAGCGCGACGTTCGCTGAAGAATCAACTCCGCCTGAGAGGAAGACTCCGAATGGCACGTCCGACATCATTCGCTTCTTGATTGACGCTCTGAGTAATCTGAGGATTTCAGCCTTGTGCTCTTCTTCACTGCGCTCAATCGTCTCTTCAGGAGGAAGCGCGTCCCAGTATTGCTTTAGATTAAGAGTGCCGTCGCGCGTGACCGTTAACATGTGGCCCGGAGGAATCTTCTTTATGTCGCGGAAGAGTGTAGCGGGCGCGGGCGTGGTCACGAAAGTCAGATAATGGTAGAGCGATTCTTCGTCAACCTCGGCTGTGACGGCAGGGTGCTGTAGGATCGCTTTAATCTCTGAAGCGAAGATGAAGCGCCCATCCTTGTGATAGAAGTAGAGCGGTTTTACGCCAATGCGGTCGCGCACAAGCGTCAATCGCTCGCGCCGCGCGTCCCAGATGCAGATTCCGTAGTCGCCTTCAATCTCCTCGACGAAATCAAGGCCGCGCTCTTCGTAAAGATGAATTATGGTTTCGGAATCCGTGCGCGAGGCATAGACGTGGCCGCGCTCTTCTAAACCTTCCCTTAAGTCGGCGTGGTTGTAAATCTCTCCGTTGAAGACAAGCCAAACGTCTTCCGTGCAGCCGTGCATGGGCTGGTGTCCAGCTTCCGAAAGGTCAATAATCGAAAGCCGCCGAAAGCCAAAGCCTCCGCGCCCTTCATCAAAGATAAGCTCGCCCGCGTCGTCCGGCCCGCGATGCTGCATCTCGTCGCGCATACTTTCAATGAGCGCGCGTTCAATTCGCCCGCTCGTTGCGCCATACTCCCAGACTCCGCAAATTCCGCACATAATCTTAGATTATTGATCGAATAATGAGATAAACTTTCACGCTAGCCTCGCTTCTCAATCGTGCTATAAGTCGCAATCAAGCCCAAACGCTTCTCTTCATCCTCGCTCGCGCAGGCAGGCACGATAATCCATAGAAAGTTGCTTGCGGCGGAGGCGCGCACGGACCAGCAAGCTGAATTTGACGCCCTCTTATCGCCATAATCACGAGAAACAAACTGCGGCTCAAACTCAGGCGCGTTCTCAGCGTGAAGTGCAGCGACGAAGAGTCGCGCACCTGTCATCTTATCGTAAGCTCGCACGATTCCTTCAGTGCGCAAGCTCACTTCCAGCGTCTCTGTGAAATGAAAACGGAAGTTAAGCTCGTGCTCGCCCTCGCCCATGAACGTATCTTCGATAACCCAGCAGCGATCTCTTTTTTTGAAATAAACAATGCGCCTGTGCGTGACGGCTTGCGCCAATCTCTTATAACCATAATGCTCTGCGACGACAATGTCAGTCTCCTCACCCGTCTCCCATTTCAGCACGCGCGGGTGCGCCTCGTTGCCTATGACGAAAGGCATATTCTGGTCTGTAGAGTTCTGCTCCGCGCCGTCAAACTCTACGGTTGAATGATAAGCGACGGAGCGAAATCTGTGGCGCTCCCGAAGGTCTGCCGAGTAAATATAAGTGCCCGGGTCTGTGATGAAGCTTGAGCCGCAAGCGCTCACTTCAATCGAGAGCGCGTCGTTGTGACCGTGCGAGCCGCGCCCTCCTACACCGCTCCCGCTCGCGTTGAAGAGAAGATATAGATCGCCGTCGCGCATAATGTATGTGCCAGCTTCCGCGAAACCCTGCGAGCCTTTATCTTCCTGACTGTCAGACAAACTCTCAAACTTTCGCACGCCCTCTTCGCCCAGAATCCACAGTAACCCTTCCGAATGTTTCTTCGCTGCCCGCTTGAAACGCGGCTCGTCAAAGACCACAGCGCCGAGCGCGAGCAGGTATGCGTGATCGTCTGCCGCGCGTTTGCAAATGGGAAGAACCTGCCCGCTGTCCGTATCGCCTATGAGCGGAGCGCGCCCGTCCGGTCTGAGATAAGCGCAGACATAATCCAGCATCGCGCGAAGCTTCTTCCAATACTTTTCATCAATCTCAACGTTGTTCTCACGACAGAGAATAAACGTGTAGAGGAATAGTTCCAGAACGAGGCGATGATAACCCGTTGAGGCTTCGTAGTCTGCTCCGTCCGCCGTCACTTGCTTATCCATCTCGCTTGAAAGTTCGCGCAATCCGAACTCCAGCCACTCACGCGCCGCTTCCAACTCCGGCAGCATAACTCCCAACCAAACCAGGCCGACAACGTCCGAAAGATAATGATT
>QHXM01000287.1 GCA_003222945.1 Acidobacteriota bacterium | reverse complement strand
ATAGGCTCAGCGCCAGAGATAGTTCCGCGAAAGCGCGCGATGACGTTGCCGGAATTGCCGCCAACCTTGCTCCCAGCGTCGTCAATCTCAACTTGAGCGCCCATCTCTTCGCAATACTTCCTGATGCGCTCGGCTATGGCGCGCTCTTTTCTTGAGTGGCTGTCAATCTGTACGAACTCTAAAAGAAGATTCTTGATGCGCTCCTGATTAATCATTTCGCCTCCATAAAAAAGTGATGAGTGATGGGTGATGAGTAATGAGTAAAAGCCATGCTCTACTCATCACTCATTACGCATTACTCATTACTGCTTTTCGCCAATCCTACTACATGCTGCTGCTGCCGCGCTACGTTAAAGACGAGAGTCACTCCGGTATAGCTTGTGAACTTGAAGAATAATTTCGGAAGAAGGAGTTAGAGCGAAAGATTTAATTCGGGCAGATGTTTTCGGCGCGAGGCTTATACAGATAGAGCAGGAGTGGGAAACGCGCTCGTCTCCTGCTCCTGCTCTATTTTTGTCACCGGCGATTTAGTTACTTAGTAACCGTTATAGCCGTCAGCGTAGCCGTGCTCAAATGCTTCTCGGAAATACTGCTGGTAGATGTAGCGGTCGCCGAGTCGTGAGCTATAGTCTTTCGTGCCCCTTCTGTATTCGTTCTTGCTTGAAGGGTCATAACGTCTGCGGCTCCTGCCATCATCTCGGCCTGCTTTTTGACCGTCGTTATATCCGGCGTTCAAGGCCGTCTGGCGAAGCTCGTATGAACCGCCATAGTTTCCGTAGCCGTCACCGCTGCGTCCGCGACGATTCCAACGACCGTTGTTGCGGTCACGCTGCCAATTCTGATTCTGGTCCTGATCGCGATCACGGTCACGACGATCATAACGATCACGGTCACGATTATCCTGCCACTGCGCCTGAACCGCCGCGCTCGACATAATGCCGATGCCGAACAGTAAAAAGAAACCCAGAAGAACTTTTCCCATTGTGCCTTTTAAGTCAATTGATCTCATAACTGACCTCCCTGAAGCTAAAGAGCTTACAACTATCATGCCGCAGAGGCTGTGTGAGCAAGAGACAATCTATTTGTCACTAAATCAACGACTAAGAGATTAAAGCTCACACCATATCGTGTCAATTTATATTACAGGAAGTACGGAATCGTGAGTTGAGACGATGCAGACTCAAGCGTTGAGCGTGCGCGTTAACGCGACCGCCATTCGTCGCCCTGTTCAGTAAGATCATCCATTGCGCGCTGAAGCTCGTCGCGCTTAGCTTCGAGCGCTTCGTCATCTGCGTTCGTTGGAACGAAGATGGGCCGAGCAATTGAAACGAGCGCGCGCGTGAAAGGCATAGGCACCTGAAGTCTGTCCCAAGAGGGCGCTTGCCAATGGCTCATGGCTGTTACGTTGAAGGGAAGGATCGGCTGGCCCGATTTTTTAGCGAGCAGAACAGCGCCCATCTTTGCGACCCGGCGTGGCCCTTTCGGACCATCAAGCGTGAACCCTACGGGGACGCTGGCGCGCAGTAGCCGTGCCATCTCGACCATCGCACCGACGCCGCCGCGCGTTGACGAGCCGCGCACAGCGCCGAAGCCGAAGCGCTGAAGAAAGCGCGCTATATACTCGCCGTCGAAGCTCTGCGATGTCATGTAGGCTATGCCGCGCCGCCGCCAGAAGTAGATTGCAAGGTATATGCAGTCGTGCCAGAGAGTGTGAATGGGAACGCGAGCGTCCTCAGAAGCCGCCTCGAAATTCTCCCAGCCTCTGACCTCAAAGCGCGTAGTGTGGCCTATGATGTTGATTAGATCATAGAAGGCGAGATCGGCTGCGCGTATCACGAGGCGCTTCTTCAATGGATATGACGAAAGGTCCGCGAACCTGTAGGCGCGCTCTACACTTTCAGCCGCACGCCCGCTCGCGCGCGTCGCTCCGTGTTGTTTCTGTTCTTCAGCGGAAGCCTGCATCTCGGAAGAGTAAAGAGTAAAGGAAAAATCGGAAATGTAAAATGGCCGCAGGCGTGAGAAGCGCAAGACTCGCCCCTCTGCCATTTCTCCTTTTTACCTTTTACCTTTTGCCTTCTTTAGCGATATTATTTGAAACGCCGCGCCGCCCTTTGTCGTATAGCGCGTGCGGAGAGTGCCTTCCCTGAAGGAGCGGCGCTCGTTCTTCCCTCCTCGTAAATCAAGGCCGACGGAAAAGAGTTCGGATGGAGAAACGTCGAATCCTCATCGTTGATAACAACGATGAACTGCGCGCATCGCTGGAGCAAGTCCTGCGTGAACTCGGTCACGAAGTCGTGGCGACGGGTGATCGCAATGAGGCGCTTGCGCGCGAAGACCTCGACGAATTCGACCTGATAATCTCAGACCTCACGGAAGATGAGCACTCCGGCGTTCAACTCTTAAGCGAAATCAAACGCAAACGATTGCTGATTCCCGTAGTGGTCTCTTCCGATGAAGCGCAGCATCCCGGTGTAGTCAAAGCTTTCAAGATGGGCGCGGCAAATTTCCTTCGCCTGCCATATAACAAAGATGAGTTGCGAGACATTGTAGAGAAGACTCTGGCCTACAAGCTCCGGTTTGTTGACGATCTGAAAATCCTTCCTTACGTACGCGAAAAAATTGAGTTCGAGTTGCCGAGCGATGTCTCTTTGATGAACGGCGTGCTGCAATACTTGACGGAGCGCGTCGCAAAACTTGGGCTGATTAAACCCGAACGCTCGAACCTCTTCGTGGCTTTAGACGAAGCTTTCGTCAACGCAGTCAAGCACGGCAACCGCAACGACCCTACGAAACTCGTTCGCATCACAGCCGAACTCTCCACAAACGAGGCAAGATTTACTGTCGAAGACGAAGGCGAGGGCTTCAACGTGCAGGACATTCCAGACCCGCGCGACCCTTCCAACCTCTTCAAAGCATCCGGGCGCGGCGTGCTTCTAATCTACAACATCATGGATGAGGTCAAGTACAACGAGCGCGGCAATCGTCTTACGATGGTCAAGCGTCCCGAAGACTCGCTCGAAACGGATTTGATAGAAGCACTCACACCTGACGAAACAGATCAAGCGCAGAAAAAGTAGTCGAATTAAAGATTGCAGCAGCGGCTTGCGGGCTGATTATCATTGAAGACAGAATTATGTGATAACTTCTCACGCGATGAAATCAGAACTAAAGCTCGCCAGAGATACAAGGCTTTCCAGCCTGCTGCTAATCTCTCTTCTACTCATCACATCTCTCGGCGCTGCTTTAAGAATCTACAAAATAGGAAGCGACAGCATCTGGCTGGACGAAGCCTACTCGATTCAAATCTCTCACAAGCCGCTGTCAACAATCGTCGAAGAGACTTCAAAGGACGTTCACCCGCCGCTCTACTATTTCGCGCTGCACTACTGGATAAAACTTTTCGGCGATTCGGAATTCTCATCGCGCCTCTTGTCCGCCCTCTTCGGAACTCTTGCGATCCTTTTGATCTACTTCGTAGGTTCTCTTCTCTTTGACAAATCAACGGGACTTCTGGCTTCACTGCTTCTTGCGCTCTCGCCCTTCAACATAGCGTTCGCGCAGGAAGCGCGCATGTACACGCTGTTTACGCTCCTTGCGCTTCTTTCAATCTACTTCTTCATAAAGTTGCTCGAAGACCGAAGCCTCTTCGCGCTCGCCGCTTACGTTCTATCGAGCGCGCTCATGCTCTACACGCACGTTTACAGCCTCTTCATAATCATCGCGCAGAATCTCTACTGGCTCTCGCTCCTCTTTATTTCAAGAGAGATTTTCAAACGAATATGGAAGCGTTGCCTGCTGGCTCAGACTCTTATCGTTCTGCTCTTTCTTCCCTGGCTCTCGCGTCTCCTGCAACAGATCACTCACGTGCAGAAAGGTTTCTGGATACCAAGACCAACGGCGCGAACAATTCTGGACACGTTTGTCACCTACGCAGGCTCTAACGAGCTTGCCTGGATTCTCTTTCCGCTCGTGTGCTTAGCAATCTTTCTAGGCTTGAGAGGAAGTGAAAGCGCGGAAGGCGAAGCCGCACTCGATGAGAAGCGACGGAGTGTGCTTTCCAGCCGTTTGAAAATTTATCTTCTGTTACTGTGGATTCTGTCCCCGCTGATTCTGTCCTTCATCATCTCTCAATTCTCGACGCCGATATTTCAGACGAAATATACAATCCCCTCTTCGCTTGCTTTCATAATACTTTCGGCGCGAGGGCTTCTTCGCATCAGCTTTCATCAACTGCGTATGCTGCTCGTTCTGCTGCTCGTCTGCTTTTCACTGGTTGATCTCAGAAACTATTACGGCGCAATCAAGAAGGATATGTGGCGCGAGTCTGTTGCCGGATTTGAACAGCTTGCGCGCTCCGGCGATCTGGTCCTCTTCAATGACCGCTCAGGCCAGACTCCATTCGATTACTATTTGAGGCGAACCGACCTTATCGAAAAAGGTTTCCCGGATAATGACTCGGACCTGAGAGCAGATAACTTGGAAGAGCTACTCCGGCCAGCCGTCGAAAAATATAACCGTGTCTGGCTCGTCATCTCGCACCCAAATGTGCTCAGTCCTTTGATTGCCGAGCAGATGGCGCGCTGGTACATGACTGCCGCCCAGATAAATTATCCGGGCGTGGAGATATACCTGTTTGAGAAGAGGTGAGAGGACAAGCGTGAGCCTTAATAATGTCGGAAGCAGAAGAAGCTTCCGGCAATCGTGGGCGTGGTGGATTGCGCCTGCCCTGGTCGCGCTCTCGCTCTCGCTTCTTTTCATAGACCCGTTCATAGGCGACTGGGACGCGCTCGATTACACTCTGTCATCCATAGCGGGTCGTCCATCTTCTATGGCGCTAGGGCGCACGCTCTTCATCTTCACGAATCATGCTGCTTGGGCCACAGCGCACGCGCTCTTCGGTCTCTCAACTGAAAATGCTTACCTGCTCTTCAAATACTTAATCGTCGCTGAGAGTCCGCTCGCAGTCATAGCCTGCTGGGTGCTGGCGCGCGAAGTCTCCGATTCGCTTCACACGGCGACCATAGCTGCGCTTCTGATAGCAACGTCTCCATACTTTGTTATCTATAGCGGACAAGTGATGACGGAGATTCCGTCGCTTCTACTCACAGCACTCGCTCTCACGGTTTATCTTCGCGGCGTAAAGCAAGAGAGATTGTGGTTGATGCTCTGCGGGGGTTTAATTTTAGGCGCGGGCGTGAACGTGCGCGAGACTGTGGCCTTCTATGCGCTTTGGTTAGCGGCAGCGCCTCTGGCTTGCGGGTGGAAACTTAAAGGGCGCGAGATTGCGCGCGTCAGTTTGAGCGTCGTAGTTTTTCTAATCGCAGCGCTCGGACCATTCGCCTTCTGGTTCTTGTCCGACTTTGAAGGCTATCGCTCTGCCTGGTATGGCTGGCGCGAGGCTATGAGGTTGGAGGAAGCAAGGCATCCTTTTTCGGTTCGCAATGCGGCGGCGTTTCTGATCTATTTTTTCCTCGCCTCACCTATGATCTTTGTGGCGTTGCCTGTCGCGGGCTTAAAAGAATGGCGCGCTAAAAGATTTTCCGTAGTGCTTGCTCTCGCATTGGTCGGGTTCGCGGCAACTCTTCTGCTTCTTCTCAACTACAGCACAATAATCAACTGGCGCTATCTTCTGACAGGTCTTCCTGCGCTTGCGCCGCTTGTGGCTTCATACTTCATGCGTTCGCAAACAGTGAAGCTCAAGCGTGAGCGCCGTGCATTCCTGAGCGTCATCGCGGGCGTCGCTCTTATCAGTATAGTGTTGGGAATATTTCTAAAGCCATCGAGAGACAAGTTCATTGCGCAGCACGCGATGATGAAAGATTACCGTGCGCGGCTTGCGCTCGTGCCTGTGGATTCGATCCTAATCTCAGGCTCGCAGTCAATCGCCGTGACTTACTGGAGCGGCATCGGGAGCATAGGTCGCCGGGACGTAATCGGCGCTGGCAGCGGCTGGCCCGGACCACAACTAGCTTCCGTGATAGAAAAATATCTGACGGAGAGCCGCCGCGTATTTCTGGACCGGGACGCGCGCCTCTGGACAGTCTGCGGCTGGCAAGAGGCGGAGACGCGCGAGCTTGTCGAGATTGAGCCACGCTTTCACTTCAAACGAATCTCCGACACGATCTACGAAATCAAGCCTCTTGCGGACGACACGGCGCGCGACGCGCCCGATTTGAAAAGCCTGCTGCCTGAAAACAGACCCGAAGACTTGGAGAGGTGCGCAGGAGGGAAAATACAGTAGGCAGTAGGCAGAAGGCAGTTGGCAGTCAGGTAAGGGTTGATGAATTGAATGTTTTACAGATAACCCTTCACTCAACGAACTAAAACTTACTGCCAACTGCCTTCTGCCTACTGCCTACTGTCTGCTACAATCTGTAGCAAACCGAAATCGGATATGCCCGTAGGCGTAAAATTAACCGAAGGAGATATGACAATGGCCGCACGTTGCCCTTCTTGCAACCAGATTTATACGGACGAGACTTTGAGCTTCTGCCCGAACGACGGGACGCCTCTTATCAGAGAACAGCAAGCCTACAACCCGCAGGAGATTAAGCCGCCAACCGCGTATCCGGCAGCACAGCCTCCGGCATATCCGCAACAGCCGCCACCGCCGCAGCAGGGTTACTACGCGCCGCAGGGCGGTCAAGCTCCGCCGCAAGGCTGGCAACAACCGTCTTACGGCCAGCAGCAGTATCCGCCTCCTTACGGCGCACCTGCCGGAGCAAAAAGCAAACTTCCTCTCATCATCGGAATCGCCGCAGTCGTGCTCATCGCACTTGGCGTGGGGCTTTACTTCATGCTCAGAGGAAACTCTTCTTCTTCGTCAACCTCTTCGTCCTCTACAAACTCTTCCAGACCGGGCACGAATACAAGCTCAACGCTTCCGACGAGCACTCCGTCCAGAACACCAACGACATCAACTTTCCCAACACCGTCAACGACGACCACAACTACGACGACTTCGTCCTCAGATGAGGATGAAAAGTACAGGCTCTTTTATTCAGCCGCGAAGATAGGCGACACGCAGCTACAGAAAGATATAGCCAGAAAGATAGGGATCATTGACTCAAGCGGCGCACCGACCTCTTACTATGAACCCTTCGTTAAGGGAGCGACCGCCTGGGCCACGCGCGATTACCAGTGGGTGCAGCAACACAACACTGAAGAGTCTGCAAGACAGTGGATAAAAGATCATAGTTGATGACTTAAACAAGCGGCTGGATTAAAACTTCTGCGGGATGAAGAGAGCGTCAGAGAAACGATGAACGCGGAACTCTGGACGATGAACTGAAAAACATCTGTCTTTCATTCATCATTCATCATTCCGCATTCATCGTTTCTAAGATTGTTCTCATGCCTTATGAACTCTTTTTAGCGATTCGTTATCTACGGCGCGCGCGCCGCCCCCGCAGACTTGCGCGCGTGACTGCGCTCGCTGCAATCATTGGCATAGCCATAGGCGTTGCCGCGCTCACAGTCTCGCTCGCGCTCTCAAACGGATTCAACGATGAGATGCGCGACAAAATTCTCAGCGGCACTGCTCACATGAGCACGAGCGTCGGCTCGTCTTACGCAATCCTTCGCGGACTGGACCGCGAAGGGACGCGCGCAATCGATGAAGTTCGACGCACGATCACCGCAGGCTCGATCGAGCCGCTATTGAACGAGCCGTCGCCCTTCACGAACCGTCAATCACCGGAGAAGAAGCGCGGAGACGATAACTCGCCTATAACTTCCTTCGACGAAATCCCAAGCGAAGCCGCAACTCCAAACGCCGTCATCGGCTCGGAACTGGCCGGGCGCACAAACCTTCACGTTGGAGACACGGCCACCGTCATCTCAGGCGAAGCGACGCTGACTCCGCTTGGCCTAGCGCCGCGCTACGTCAGCGTTCGCATTGCAGGAATCTTTCGATCAGGTCTTTACGAATACGACTCCTCGTGGGTCTATCTTTCGCTCGATGCGGCAGCTAGCTTCGCGGGAGCGTCTGAGCCTTCCGCTTCAATCATCAGCATTGAGGTCAGGGACATCTACTCGGCCGGAGAGATAGCCGCGCGCCTGCGTGAAGGACTCGGCGCATCTTACACGACCGTAACCTGGCAGGAGGCGAACCGCCCGCTCTTCGCGGCGCTTGCGCTTGAGCGGCGCATGGGGCTTTTCATCATCGCGCTAATAATCTTAATAGCAACGCTCAACATCACCACGACGCTCGTGCTCGTCGTAGTAGAAAGACGCTCCGACATAGCTATCCTAACTGCTATGGGCGCACGAGCGCGCAGCATCATGCTCGTTTTCATCCTAGAAGGCGCGCTCATAGGTATAGCGGGCACGATAACAGGCATCCTGCTTGGACTGGTTGCTTGTCTCATCGGAGATCATTACAAGCTGGTGAGCTTACCCGCAGACATCTATTCAATAAGCAACGTTCCGTTTCACATGCGCGCGCTAGACATTGCGCTCGCCGCACTCGTAGCTTTTGTTTTGAGTTTGCTTGCGACCATCTATCCTGCGCGCGCGGCGGCTCGCCTGCGCCCCATTGAAGCCTTGCAGGATAATTAGTCCAAATGTCCAATGTCTAAGGTCCAAAGTCAGAGAAGGGATTTTAGAGATTGGACTTTGGACATTGGGCTTTGGACATTGGACTCTAAACTCGTCATAAAAGATTTACGAAAATCATTTCAGTCGCCTGCGGGCGATGAGCTTGAAGTTTTGCGAGGCGTTTCGTTCTCGGCCTCTGCGGGTGAGACGGTGGCGATAAGGGGAGCGAGCGGGGCGGGCAAATCAACTCTGCTTCACCTGATCGGAGGGCTGGAAGCTGCTGACGACGGTTCGGTAAGGCTTTCTGATTTCGAGGTCACGCGGGCGCAAGCGTCCAGCCTTGCGCGCTATCGCAACGAGACGGTGGGTTTCGTCTTTCAGTTTCATCATCTGTTGCCCGATCTGAATGCTTTGGAGAACGTCGCAATGCCGCTTCTCATAAGCCGTTCGAGTTGGAGTGAGAGCCGCGAGCGCGCGATTGAAGCTTTGAAAAATGTCGGACTTGGCGAGCGAATAGCGCACGCAGTCGTTCAACTCTCCGGCGGCGAACAACAGCGCGTCGGCCTTGCACGCGCTCTTGTAAAGCGCCCGCGTCTAGTTCTTGCGGACGAGCCGACGGGCAACCTGGATGCGGAGGCGGGCGATGAGATAGGCGCACTGCTCGCCCTTTACGCTCAACGCCAGAGCGCCATCGTCCTCGTCGCCACACACAACTCTCGCTTCTCAGAAGCCTGCGACCGCACGCTGCTTTTAGAGAACGGAAGAATAGCTGAAACGTAGAATCCAGAATACAGAAGTCAGGAGTCAGAATGAAAGAATGGTTTGCGGCCCTTTCCCCCTTCTGGCCTGCGGACTCCTGACTTCTGCTTTATTCGCTTTATTCCCTTCTGAATTCTGTTTTTTAGGTTATAATGCAAAAGGTGGTCGAGCAGCAGTCTCCCCGCACGGCCAGGCAATAATAGAAATAGTAATTCCCCGGAAACCTTTTATATGTTCGAACGCTACACGGAGAAAGCGCGGCGCGTAATTTTCTTTGCGCGCTACGAAGCCAGCCAGTTCGGCGCACCTGCGATTGAGCCTGAGCATTTACTATTGGGGCTTCTGCGCGAAGACAAGACCCTGACGGGCCGGTTTTTCCCGCGCGCATCAGTAAACATAGAAGCAATTCGCAAAGAGATAGAAGGGCGCACTTTGCTTCGAGAGAAGATATCGACGAGTGTTGAGTTGCCATTAGCGCCAGAGACAAAGCGAGTGCTTGCTTATGCACATGAAGAATCGGACCGCCTTCAGCATAGACACATAGGAACAGAGCATCTATTGTTGGGGTTGCTTAGAGAAGACCGCTCTATGGCGGCGGAGATTCTATACGAGCGAGGACTTAGATTGAATGCTGTGCGTGATGAGATTGCCAGACAGACCGGAGCGGACGCGCGAGCTACTGCTAAGAAAGACACGCCGCATCTCGTAGAATTCTCACGCGACCTGACGGACGATGCGGCATCGGACAAGCTTGATCCATTGGTCGGGCGCGAGGGCGAAATAGAGCGCGTCGTTCAAATCCTCTGCCGCCGCACTAAAAATAATCCTGTGCTGATTGGCGAACCCGGAGTCGGAAAGACCGCTATCGTCGAAGGTCTCGCACAGAGGATTGTTCGAGGCGATGTCCCGTCGTTTCTTGAAAACAAACGCATACTGTCATTAGACCTTTCACTGATCGTCGCCGGAACGAAATATCGGGGGCAGTTCGAGGAGCGCCTTAAACAGATAATGCGGGAGTTGATCGAAAACCCTCACTACATAATCTTCATTGATGAGCTTCACACGTTAGTTGGCGCAGGAAGCGCCGAAGGCTCTCTCGATGCCGCGAACATTTTGAAGCCTGCGCTCTCGCGCGGCGAGATTCAATGCATAGGCGCGACCACGCCCGCAGAGTTTCGCAAGTCAATCGAGAAGGACCGATCCTTAGAGCGTCGCTTCCAGGCCGTTAAAGTTCCGCCGCCGACAGAAGCCGAAGCCGTGCGTATTCTGGGCGGCGTGCGCGAGCGCTATGAGAGCTTTCATCAGGTACGCTACACGGACGATGCATTGGAAGCCGCAGTCTATCAATCCAATCGCTACATTCCTGATCGCTTCCTGCCGGACAAAGCGATTGACGTGATTGACGAAGCTGGCGCTCGCGTCAAACTGCGCATCAGGCGCGAGCAGGGAAATATTGAAGATTGGAACTCGCCTTTCCTTGAACTTCCACACACTTCGTATGTTGGAGAAAAATCGCTCGGCAATCTTCGTATGCAGGCGGACACGGAAGATTCTCTGGTCTCAGTCGAAGTTACGAAAGACGATATAGAAGAGGTGATTGCGCGCTGGACCGGCATCCCCATCACATCGCTCAAAGAGGAAGAGACGCAGAAGCTTCTGCGCATAGAACAGGAACTGCACCTGCGCGTGGTCTCGCAGCGCCCGGCAATCTCCGCGCTTGCGCGTGCTATCCGTCGTTCGCGCGCTGGGCTAAAGAATCCGCAGCGTCCCGTTGGCTCATTCCTTTTCCTGGGGCCGACCGGCGTTGGAAAAACAGAAGTTGCTCGCTCGCTCGCTGAATTCCTGTTTGGCTCGGAGCGGTCCATGATTCGCTTCGATATGTCGGAGTTCATGGAAAAACATTCGGTCTCGAAGTTGATAGGCTCGCCCCCCGGCTACGTGGGCCACGAAGAGGGCGGGCAACTCACAGAGCGAATCAAGCGTTCGCCCTATTCAGTCCTGCTATTTGACGAGATTGAAAAAGCGCACCCTGATATCTTCAACGTGCTCTTGCAGGTCTTTGAAGATGGAATCTTGACCGACGCACTTGGCAACACAGTTGATTTCAAGAACGCAATCATCATCATGACCTCTAACATAGGCGCGCGTTTTATTCAGAAGAAGGGCACGATGGGCTTTCAGGCCACAGCCGACGCCTCGCGCGAAAAATTGGAAGAGATGGTCATGTCGGCTGTTAGGCAGACATTCAATCCTGAGTTTATAAATCGTCTGGACGAGATAATTATCTTCGATCAATTGCTGGACGACGAATTGCTGGACGTTGTGCAACTTCAAGTCGAGCAGATGAACAAGACCTTGCGTAATCGCGGCCTTGAGGTTCGTCTGACGGAAGAGGCAAAGCGCTGGCTGGTTAATAAAACCTGCGCTGACCGCTCTTATGGAGCGCGCCCGCTTCGCCGTGCCCTGCAAAAGCACGTCGAAGACCCGCTCTCTGAAGCCTTGATTCAAGGTCACCTGGTCGAGGCCACGTTAATCGAAGTATTTCTTGACGAAACCGAGTTGAACTATCGTCCCATGGGCGTTGAAGAAGAGTCGGACGACGCGCTCTTAATTCACTAGAAAGTGAATTAAGATAAGGCAAAAGGAAAAAGGTAAAAGGCAAAAGGTAAAGAGGCTATAAGCCTTTTGCCTTTTACCTTTTTCCTTTTGCCTTGTATAATCTCCGACTTTGCTGTAGAGAAGTCTGGCAACTCGCGCGGGCGCGTCGTGAATCCAAAGGTTCGATAAACAGCCCGGCGCTTTAGTTTTGTCTTTTACCAAATTAATTTTACCTAAGTTTCGCTCCCTGAAGTCTCTGGAAGAACCTCTGAGGGAAATAGCCTTTATGCACATTGGTCGTGCCCCGCTGCTCATATTTTTGAGCGCAATCATAGGAATCGGCTCACTCGTCGCCGCTTCCCCAAGCGTTCGTGCGCAAAACACCGGCGCGCAAAACCAGCAACAACTGGTCGAATCGGTCAATATAGTAGGCAATCGGCGCAACCGCACTGAGGATTTGCTCTACTGGGTGCAGACCAAACCGCAAGAGCCTTACAACGCTGAGCAAGTTCAACGCGATTTGCAGGCGCTGCTTGCGCTTGGCTTCTTTGAAAAGTCCAGCGCCCGTGTGGAGGTTACGCCCGGCGAGCGCGGAGTCATAGTCACTTTTTACGTCACGGAACTTCCAATCATACGCGACTTACAGTTTGAAGGCTTACACAGCGTGCCCGAGTCCGATGTGCTAAAGGCTTTTCGTGAGAGGCGCGTTGGCGTCTCGAAAGAGGCCATCTACGATCCTGTTAAGGTTAATAACGCCATTCGCGTTCTGAAAGAACTCCTTGCGGCGCACGGCCATCCGAACGCGACCATAGAGACGCGCAGAGACGAAGTCTCGCAGACTTCGATTGCTATAACTTTCGTCGTACATGAAGGCGAGCGCGTCCGCGTCGTCGAGATTCAGTTTGAAGGAAATCAAATCTTCAGCGACGGAAAACTTCGTTCGCAGATGAAATTGGTCCGCGAGGCTGGATTGATTACTCGCTTCAGAGGACAGGACATTCTTGATCGTGAGAAGTTGGACTTTGACCTGCGCCGCGTCACCTTCTACATGCGCTCGAAAGGATACTTGCAAGCGCGCACGGGCGAGCCGCGCATTGAAGGCTTAGGTCCGCGTCGAACAGGATTCCCGATTCTTCCGCTCCCGTTCCTTTCGTCAACTGACGAAGCCTTGCGCGTCACCGTTCCCGTCACAGAGGGCAAGCTCTATCGCATAGGCTCTATTAAGGTCGAGGGCAACTCAATCTACTCCGAGCAGGTCATCACCAATATCATCGGTCTTAAGCCCGGCGACATAGCGAACGGCGAGCGCATAAGCAAAGCTCTTAACGAAGACTTGAAGAAAGCATACGGCTCGCAGGGGTTCATACAATACGAGTATGACGTTGAGCCTGCTTTCAAGGATAACCCCGCGAACCCGAAAGAGGGTCTGGTGGACTTTGTATTCACGATAACAGAAGGTAAGCAGTTTCAGCTTCGTCGCCTGGAATTCGTGGGCAACACGTTTACGCGCGACTACGTGCTGCGGCGCGAGGTTCTTGTCAACGAAGGCGACGTTTACAACCAGCGCGCCTGGGAAGTCTCCATACTCAGGTTGAATCAATTGGGCTTCTTCAACCCGATTGACAAAGATAAAGACGCAGACTTTCGTACCGACGAAGAGCAGGCGCAGGTTGACATTACATTGAAAGTCAGTGAGCGCGGTCGCCAGCAGATATCTTTCAACGGCGCCGTTTTCACCTACTCGCAGAAATTCTTCGGCGAGGGAACTTTCCTTTCGCAGAACACTACGGCGCAAGCGGCTCTCTTGGGCACAGAGGCTGACGTGCTGAGCGTGTCGGACGAAAACCTCTTCACGCGAAACTCTACGGGCATATCAATCTTTGCCAGTTCGCCCCTATCGGAGTTCATGAAGAAGAGTCAGTTCACGCAGTTGTCGCGCATAGGTCTCTCTTACCAGATTTCGCAGACGAGCGTGAAAGACCCTGCGGTTAACCAGGACCCGAACAACCCGAACTTCATACCCGTTATCTACGGCCAGCCGAACATTCTTTCGAGCCGTATAACCGGAAGCTACGCTTACGACACGCGCGCATTTGCCAAAGACCCGAACGATCCCGTTAGAGGCAAATCCATCGCCGCGTCCGTTGCGCTTACGGGTTTAGGCGGCGACGTTCGCACCTATTCGCCGCAGATTTCCTACACGCAATATATCCCCGTCCGGCGCAAGGGAAGAGACGAGCAGCCCGAAGTCTTCGCCTTCCGAATCGTGGCGGCCAACATAGGAAGCTTTGCGACGAGCGCGAAAGTTAGAAATGCCGCGTCGCTAGCCTTCATCAACGGCATACCTATCTACGAGCGATTCTTCCTGGGCGACGAGTTTACGATTCGCGGCTACAACGTGCGCTCCATAAGTCCGATTGTTCCGCTTGATACGTTCATCTCGTCGCGCAACGTTGTGCTTGCGACAAATGCTACGGGCACGCCCGTCTCCGCCGGTCTCCCTGCGGCTTTCACTAATCTGGGAGTTTTCACTGGACCGACAGGAAGTAACACTGTTCAGTTGCCGCGCTCGTTCACGGCTGTGGGCGGCGACACGCAGCTTCTCGGAAACTTTGAATATCACATACCGATTTTCGGACCTGTAAGCCTTGCTGCCTACGCAGACCTAGGCTCTTCCTTCAATCTGCGTAGCGGAGCGGACCAGACGTTTTCGAGCAACTTCCTTAGCGCGGACACTTTCCTACAGACCTTGGGCACGATTCCCTGTCGCGGGAGCGTCGCAGGCGTAAGCTTGAATACGCTCGCAGCCTGCAACAACAATTCGCCGCTTGCCCTCGCGCAGCTTACGGGAGGTCTGATCGCGCGCGACAATCGCCTGATTACTCAGGAAGAGTATTTGAACGCCCTGAACGTTGGCCCCGTTGACCCGATTTCGGGGCTGCCCGTGGGGATGCAGCAGGTTTTCCTTCGAGGCGAGGCTCAGACCAACACGGTCGTGCGTCTGAGTCAGGGCTTCTTCTCTAAGTTTACGGATTATCGTTCGAGCATAGGTCTTGAGCTACGTTTTCAAGTGCCTATCATCAACGTGCCGTTCCGTCTGATTTACGCGTATAATCCGAACGCGCGGACTAATACTACATTGGGCGGAATACCCTTCTTTTTCGGTGAAAAACGAAGTGTCTTCCGATTCAGCGTCGGTCGAACTTTTTAACCCTTGAATGTCAACCATACGGGCGGAATGAACATCAAAAGGCCGTGAATCGTAAATCGTGAATCGTAAATAGACGCCAAACGCGCTCCTTTTTACGATTTACCATTCACGATTCACGATTTTTAGACCCTCGCAAACCGCCTTTTACAGTAAGTAAGGAGCAATATAAGAAAGTCATGAAAAAAATTGGTATTTTCGCCGCCGCTTTTGTGCTCGCGGCCATTTTGGCAGTCTCGGCTTCAGCGCAGACCCGACCCGGTGGGACGACAGCGGCCAGACCCGCAACAACCCCCGCGACCGTGAACGGACCCGTGCCCGACACGAAGATCGCCTTCATTGACACGAGCGCATTCGACGACGAGAAGGAAGGCATCGTTCGTTACGTCAATGCCATGAAGACTCTGGAGCGCGAGTTCAAGCCGCGTCAGGACGAGTTGCAAGGTATGCAGACTCGCATCAAAGCGATTGCTGACGATATAACTAAGCTGAACAGCGGAAGCTCTGTTGTTGACCCGAAGACGATTCAGGCCAAGAATGATGAAGGCGAGCGCCTACAGCGTGATCTGAAATACAAACAGGAGCAGGCTCAGGCCGACTACCAGAAGCGCTCGCAGGAGGTCCTAGGCCCCATCTCTCAGGACATCGGCAATGCTCTGAATCAGTTCGCAACGGCGCACGGCATCACGATGATTCTGGACATCAGCAAGCTCGCCCCCGCGATCTTGACTCTTAACCAGAACATGGATGTCACGAAAGCTTTCATAACCGAATACAATAGCTCGCACCCGGCGACAGCTTCGACGGGAAGATAGAAAAGCAGTGAATAGTTAAAAGTGAATAGTGAATAGTGATTTTAACTTTTCACTATTCACTTTTAACTTAATCATCCCATGACTGTTTACGACGCCCGCGCGATTGCAGAGATACTCCCGCATCGCTATCCCTTCCTGCTCGTTGATCGCATAACGGAGTTTGAACCGGGCGGGCGAATCATAGGCATCAAGCAGGTCACGATCAACGAGCCTTTCTTTCAGGGACACTTTCCGGGTCAACCCGTCATGCCCGGCGTACTTATCTTAGAAGCGATGGCGCAGGTCGGAGCAATCTACGCGCTCACACTCATGGAAGACCGCGCGACGAAGCTGGTCCTCTTCAGCGGCGTTGACAACGCGCGGTTTCGTCGTCAGGTCGTTCCCGGCGACACTCTTAGAATCGAAGTTACACCTGTGCGCTTCGGCACGCGCGTTCAGCGTATGCGCGGGGAGGCTCGCGTTGACGGGCAACTCGCAGCCGAAGCAGACATCATGAGCATCGTGACAGACAGGAGCGAAGCCTCTAAATGAGCATAGCCTCCCGAAGCAACCGCTCAACCGCAACCTCCAACACGCACGAAGACCAGACCATTCATCCTTCAGCAGTCGTAAGTCCACGCGCACGACTGGGTCGCAATTGCTACATCGGTCCATACTCGGTCATAGGCGACGAAGTAACTTTAGGCGATAACGTTCGTCTTGAATCGCACTGTGTCATTGACGGGCAAACTTTTATCGGAGACGACACACAAATCTTCCCCTTCGTCTCAATCGGCTTGGCCTCGCAGGATTTGAAGTACAAGGGCGAATCGACCGAGACGCGCATCGGTCGAAGAAACAAGATACGCGAGTTCGTAACCATCCATCGCGGCACTGCGGGCGGAGGAGGGCTTACACGCACAGGCGACGATTGCCTGATTATGGCGCAGGCGCACATAGCGCACGATTGCATCCTGGGTGACCGCGTGATTATGGCAAACGCAGCGACGCTCGCAGGCCACGTGCTCGTCGAATCGGACGCAAACCTGGGCGCTTACTCAGGCGTTCACCAGTTCTGCCGCATAGGGCGCGAGGCTTACGTCGGCGGCTACTCCGTCGTGGTCAAAGACGCGCTCCCTTACGCACTCACGGTCGGCAATCACGCCAAATGCTACGGCCTCAACACGACAGGCATGAAGCGTCGCGGCTACTCGCGCGAAGTCATAAAGACTCTGCACCACGCCTTCCACCTGCTTCTCTCATCGAAGCTGAATACGACGCAAGCACTCGCGCGCATACGCGAAGAGATCAAAGACTCGAAAGAGGTTGACGAACTCCTCCGCTTCATCGAAACATCCCCGCGCGGCGTAATCAAATAGTTTGACTCTTTCTAAGAAGCTCACTAATCTTCGATAAGATTCAATTCGCGTGAGGTGTTTATGAACATCAAAGTAATAGTTGAGCGCGGCGAGGATGGATATTATGTTGCGCACGTTCCGTCGCTCAAAAGTTGCTGGTCTCAGGGCAGAACCAGAGAAGAAGCCCTCCAGAATATTCGAGAAGCAATAGATTTGTATTTAGAGCCTGAGACGACAGAACTGGATGAAGATCAAGAATTGGTTGAACTGACGGTATGAAATTACCTTTGCTCTCAGGTCGGCAAGTTCTGGCAGCATTGACGCGGTTGGGTTTCACTGAAGTGCATCGAAAGGGAAGCCATGTAAAGATGAAGCACGCTGACGGGAGAGTGATTGTCTTTCCGTTTCATGACGAGATTGACCGCTACACTTGAAAGGCGCGCTTCGAGACGCGAGCATCGAGCCAGAGGATTTCCTCAAAGAAGTTAGATAAATCGTCACAGCCCGCATGTCTTTCGATTCCACAGATATTTCTCAGGGCACTGATCTTGAAAGCCAGTATCAGATACTTTTGCGGGCAGCGAGTTTGTTTAAGGCGCTATGCGTTACGGTCTAATCGCAGGCAACGGACGTTTCCCTTTCCTTGTGCTCGAAGGAGCGCGAAGGGCGGGCGTGTCTCTGTCGGTCGCGGCGATTCGTGAGGAGACTGACCCTGAGATTGAGCGCGTGGCGGAGCGCGTCGAGTGGGTCGGCATAGGACAGTTGGGCAAGATGATTCGCTTCTTCAAGCGCGAGGGCGTAGGACGTGCAATCATGGCCGGGCAGGTCAAGCACGTTCAGATTTTCAGCGGCGCTATGCCGGACATGCGTATGCTCAGAATGCTCATGCGACTCCCCAGGCGAAACACGGACGCGCTCATTGGCGCTATCGCCGCAGAACTCGCAAGCGAAGGTATAGAGTTGATTGATTCGACCTACTTCCTACAGGACCATCTGCCGCAGGTCGGAACACTCACGCGCCGCGAGCCGAACAAACGCGAACATGGTGACATAGAGTACGGCCTCGAAGTCGCACGCGAGATTGCGCGTCTTAATTTGGGGCAAACCATAGTCGTTCGCTCTCGCGCCTGCGTTGCAATCGAAGCGATGGAGGGAACAGATGTGACCGTGCGACGAGCGGGACAACTTGCGCGCGGACGCCTCACCGTTGTCAAAATCGCAAAGCCGGACCAGGATATGCGCTTTGATGTTCCGGTGGTCGGCGTTCCTACGATTGAAACGATGATCGAGGCTGGCGCAACTTGTCTCTGCATCACCGCAGGCAAGACTCTGATATTTGATCGTGAAGCGATGATTAGATTAGCCAACGAGAAGAATATCGCGGTCGCCGCAGTCGCGTAAGGGCTGGGAGCGCAGGCGGCTCGCCTGCTGAGTGTTGCAAGCGCGAACAAACTGTTAGATTGCTGGCGCTGGTCTTGGAGGCGAGCCGCCTGCGCTCCCAGCCACATGCTAACTGCTATAAATCACACTCTCTGATGGGTCTTTCCTGTCAAAAATCCCTGAAAGCGCAATTTTGCTGAGATAAATCGCATCTTTTCTCTGCCAGAACTGAGTTTTTGCCGTTGAAATCGCAAGTTCCAAGCAGAGTAACGCGATAACGAAGCTCGGTAACGCTATACCGAGACCAAGTATTGCAATACCGAGCCTGAGTATTAGGATACCAAAGCCTAGTATAGCGGTACTAAAGCAGGGAATCGTAATAGGAAAGACTTCCATTACAATTCCCAAAGGCAGAAATAAAAAGGCAAAAGGGAAGATGAAAAAGCACTCTTCCCTTTTGCCTTTTACCTTTTTCCTTCTGCCTTCGGCTACGGCGTTGTTGGATTTACTTTGCGAACGTAGCCGTCGCCGCGAGGCTCAAGTCCGGCTTTATCAGCGAGCGAGCTTAAGACGGATGCTAGTAGCTCTTTGTTATCTACTTTGAAGCTGGTGATGCCTGCGGCCTGTGTGTCCTTGTCTTTGAATTGCATCGTCAGGTATTGATACTTCTTCTTAATTAAGTAAGCCGGGAGACCAAAAGGAAACGGTAGATAAGTGGCTGCGGTTGCGGCCTTCGGCCTGAGCGCTTTGGTGTCTGCGTATTCGCCGTCAATGGCTGAGTAGGGTATGGATAGAATCTCTTTCTGCTCCTTGTTGCGAAAGACCAGACGCTTGTTCGCATCGTCAAAGCTGAGCGTTCCCTCCTCCTTCTTCGTGTAGCCGAAGATGCCGCCTTCATACTTTGCGTTGAACGTCTGCGGCGCGGGCGCTGGCTTCGCAGCCGTAGTTGAGGACGTATTACTGTTATCGTTTGTCGTCGTGCGCGGTCTCTGAGCCAGAACACTCGTGGCTGTGAGCGCCAGAAGCAGACCCAGCCCTAAAATTCTATAAACCTTCTTCATAACGGTTTTCTCCCTCTAACGAAATCCTGACGAATAGAATAGACGATGCGATGACCGAAGGGCTAGGGCTACCGGCAATCGTGCTAACTTTACAGACGCTGCCCGCCCACCGTGCGTTGCCAGACGAGCGCATTTTTCAAGACGCACAGACGCTGTCTTTCTTCAGGCTCGCAAGCAGGCTCAAGCTGTTCGATGATAGCTTCTATCAAGGGAGCGCTGAATAACCCTGCGTGCGTGATGACCTGCGAATAGTAGTGAAGACGCACTCGCCCGTCTTCACCTTTATGAAACTGTAGAGCGTCTTCGTCTTCCAAACGGTAGATGTCCTGATTAACAGGAATCACCCGGCGCGGTACTCTGTGATGATTCACTTTCTTTTCGTCGCGCCAGCCCAGAAGAAGAATTCCAACCAGAAGTCCCTGCTCGTTCAAATAATCTGGACTCAGGACCGAATTAACTTCTGCGGAAGAGAGTCTTGGTCCAAAGTTTCCATACTCAGGATTGATAAGCTGCGAGTTGTAGATAACGCCGATTACTTCCGAGTCGTCATCGAGAGGAACAGAGACGAACTGCGCGAATCCGTAGTCGGACGCGACGGGCGGCTCGTCCACATCAATCGCGTCAATCACGCGCCCGACATAATCAACGTGCGAGTTTGATTTAATTATCTTGGCGATTTTAATCATGCCTTCGATAAATCTAGAATCGTAAATCCGTTCGCCACTGCGGAATTTTATAGAGTATCCACCATAGAAACATCTGCGCACAGAAGATCAGAATACCAAGCGCGATGCCAAAGGTTGACGTGCGACGGCCTCCGCGCTCAGGCGTGCGATAAGAGTTATAAAGACCAAGTCCGCCCATCACGACCGCGCCCGGACAGAATAGAATTCCAAGATAAGGAACGAGCGCGTAGGTTACAAAAGCCATCGCCGTAGTCGAAGCGCCGTTTCTGTTCGCAGGATAGAGGCTCGATTGGATAGAACTTTTCATAGGCTTCTCGGTCGGTCCAGCGATACTACTGCTACTGCGGCTCACTACGCGACGATGACGTTGATTGTACGAAGCGCGAAGATCATCAGCCGGAAGATAAGTCTCATCCAGACGGCGTCCGCACGAAGAACAGAAACGCGCATCCACGCGCCGCGCCACGACATCGCACTTGGGACACGCGCGCAAAGGCGATTGCTTATCATCGGACTGCGACACAGCCTCTTTCATCTGGTTCTCTTCGCTGCTCATAGTTTCAACTACCGACGCCTGACCTTGCTCGTCGCTTTGCGCGAAATGCGGAACGGCATATTCTCTCTTTCTGCGAACTCCTGTACGGCGCGAAGAAACTGTTCACGGTCACGCCCTGAAATGTACGCGGCCTCGTCCGCAGCTTCAATCGCATAAGGATAACCCATGCCGCTTATGCACTCGGCTCGCACGGCGTCCAACACATCATCTAACAAACCCGTCTCATAAATCCAGACGGGAACGTCAATGCGAGCGGGCGCACCCTCGCCTGTCGTCTGCAAATAGGTGAAGCCAACGAGCGGACGCTCTGTTTGTTCATCCTTAAAAGCTTCTGATGAATTCTTGCGCACGCAGTAGCAAAAGCTCGTGCGGTCGCCCCAGGAATTTAAGAGAGACGGCTCGCCTTCAACCGAAGCGTGAAGGAGTTGCGCATCAAAGAGCGAGCGGCTGCGCTTACCTTTTCCTTCAGCATCAAGCGAATCAAGAAGCCAGATGAGATCGCGCGCGTAGGATTGATCCACGAAGCCCACGAGGGGAACTTTCGCATCGCGCGAGAGTTTTATTAGATTGACGATTGCCGAAACGTAAGCCTCCTGCAATCTGGTCTTCGGCAGCGCAATCGAGATCATTAGTGTGCCGTCGAAGAATGCGACAGGCGTTCTCTCTTTGCGCTCACGCCAAATGCGTTTGCTCTCAATCCAGCGGCTCAGAACTTCCGTCTCAAGCTCAAAGCGTTTGAGTCCGACAATCGTATCTGCCGTCGCGCGCTCATCCGCTTCTTCCAACAACTCGTGCGGCGAGATTATCTGAAAGCGCGCATCCTTCCTGTAAACGCCGTCGCGCGTGTGGCTGTTTTCAAACATCCCGACTTGCACGGCGGCTACAGGTAAGCTTACATCACGACCGGGCACAAGCTGACTTCCGTCAGCCGCAAACGTCGCGCGATCAGAGAGAGCGTCAATAGCCCAGCGACGCGACTCCTCATGCGTGCGCCATCGTCGTCCGAAGGGAATGATAATCGAACCCGCTCTATCAATCTCTTCGGACGGAATCGCGCCCGGCTCTTTCACAGAAGCCAACGCATCACGAATCTCACGCTCTCGTCTTCCTTCAATCGAACGCAAGCGACGCACATAATCGCCCACTGCCTCGCGCCACGCCCGATCAAAGCGCACGAAATCCTCTCGCTTATCTTCGAGCGCGCGGGTTAAGAGATGGCTATAAAGCATAAAGCGAGGACTGAGTACTGAGTACTGAGTGCTGAGAAGAAAGCCAAAGCTTTAACTCAGTCCTCAGTCCTCATCACTTTTCTTATCCTTTTCTCGCTCGTGCCCATTGCTCTGCTGCGGGCGTAAAGCGTGTCGTCTTGAGTTTTCCATCAACGAAGGTGTAGATGATGCCGTCCTTCAGGTTGCGGTAAACTT
>QHXM01000286.1 GCA_003222945.1 Acidobacteriota bacterium | reverse complement strand
GGCGGGGATGGCTGAACCATCTTGTGAGCGGGTTCGATGCCCGCGCACAAGATAATGGATGTTGATAGAATGCGTGCATGGTCTTTAGACGCACCGCGCACGCTGCTTACGATACAGCCTATCATCTGGTCTGGTCTCCGAAGTACCGCAAGCACATTCTGACAGGCACGCTGGCAGAAAGAGTCGAAGAGATGTTCAGAGAAATAGCTGAAGCCTATGACATCACGATAGATGAAATGGAAGTCAGCCCTGACCATGTGCATCTGTTCTGCTCGTTTCCACCACGCTACTCGATAGCGCAGGTCGTAACACGTTTCAAAAGTCTGAGTGCGCGAGCCGTCTTCCGCGAGTTCCCGCAGGTCAAAAGACAATTGTGGGGCGGAGAGTTCTGGGAGAATGGATACTTCGCCAGAACGGTCGGCGACAAAGTGACAGCCGAGATGATTCGCAAATACATTCAACGTCACAAAGAGCAAGACGCGCAAAGAGACCTGTTCGATTAAACCGAGCTAAAGCTCCACCGCTTGCGGTGGGGTACCTTTTACTGGCTGGCTCAAATACCCACGTCTCTTTGGTTGCGCTCGCAACCGCAGCTTTTGAGAAAGGAAAGACGCGCGGCGTGACGTTGCGCCAGTCTTCCAGTTGGTCCTTCCAGTGCGGGCTTGAAGGAAGGCCGGAGACTCCGAGCGCTATGCCCTGAAGTGTATTGTCCCAGTTGCTCAGGTCAGCTATGAAACGCATTGAGACGGATGAGCCTCTGTTGACCGTTGGAAAAGCGTTTGCGCTGCCGTTCTGTGGAAACGGAGCGATGACGAACTGCTGCCCAATTAGCGGTGCGCCAGCCAGCGGGTGAGGGAAGCGCACGATAGATTCCTGTCCCCATGTCCACTTCGACTCGTCTGCGCCGTAACTTTTCGTCAACTCTTCACGAGCATCATCAAGACACTTGCGCAACAGTTCCGCGTAACTCTTAAACTCTTTCGGCAACCATTCGCTATCTTCATCAGCAACTTTAGCGATCTCGCGTGCGAAGAGCGCGCCGGAGATTGTGTAGGTGTCGCCCTGTATTCGACGGAAGTCGTCAATGGAAAGTTTCTGTGAAGCGTGCAGAAGCTCGTAGATGCGACGTGCGCGATAGGCTGGACCGGGAACGACTGTGAGGTTGTAAGGATAATCGAAGCCTACGATGCGCGTGTTCGCCGTAAGGATTATTCCATTGGGCGGATCGTAAACGTGCGGGAGGGCATCGAAAGGAATGAAGCCTGTCCATTCTCCGTCATCCGTCGAGCCGTCATAAGGAAGCTTGCCGCTACCGGTTTTTCTAATTGGAAAACGCCCCGCGCCGTAATAGCCAATGTGACCTTTCGTGTCCGCGTAGATCATGTTGAATGCCGGACCAGAGTAGTTGTGAAGCGCCGCGCGAAACTCATCCCAGTTGTGCACGGTGTTGAGCAGATAGAAAGACTCTACAAGGTTTGCGTCCACATCGAGGGCGGTCCATTTGAGAGCATAAGGTTTCCCATCTTTCTCGAAAATTATAGGTCCGTGTCGAGTCACCGTTACGTCGAAAGGAACTGTCTCGGTCTCCGAACCGATGAGACTTTTTCGGACCTTTATCTCTTCGTGTCGGACCACTGCATCGCGCCATCCGGCAGGCGTCATGTAGCGTGTTGGATTCGCCGTGTCAAACTTTTCTATGTAGAGGTCCTGAACATCAGGCTCAAGGCTCGTCACGCCCCACGCAATGTTCTCGTTGTGACCGATTGCGACGCCCGGAAGACCTGCGACCGACACGCCAGCAGCGCGGTAATTCGGCATACCCAGATGCACCATGTACCAGATCGAAGGCGCAGATGCGGACAGGTGCGGGTCGTTTTCCAGAAGCGGTTTGCCCGTCACTGTTAGCTTGCCGCTCACGACCCAGTTGTTGCTCGCGTCGCTGTTCTTTGCATAAAGACCGATGCGTTCGAGCGCGAGTTGTGCTGAAAGCTCATTGAATGAAAGAGCATCAAGCGCGACTCTGTCTATTGCAGCGCTTTGCGTAAGAGCGTTGGAAGTAGGTTGGGGCGCAGAGGCTCGCTTCTTCGGATCGCTTCCCACGAGAATTACATCAAGCGGCGATGATTCGGGAAAGAGTTGGTCACGAATGGTCTGCGGCAAGTCTGCGAACGCTGCGCGCGTGAGGTCTAATCGCCAGGATGTTGAAAGCGTTTCGTCAAAGAGTTTGCCTACGACTAGAGAGTCGGCCACGCGCCAGGGTCTGGGCTTGAGTTGGAGAATCTGAAACTCTGGCGGAAGACTTTTAGCATCAAGCGATTCAATGAAAGCGTTCACGCCTCGTGCATAGGCTTCGAGTGCAGCTCGAAGTTTTGCTGGCAAACGCTCAACCTGCGCTTCCGCTAACTGAGCGAAGCCGTAGCGACGATGCTGTTTATCACTTTCAAGAGCAGTCCCAGAAGGTCCTGCGCCGAAAATCTCCGCCAACTCGCCGCGAGCGGTCCGGCGAAAAAGCTCCATCTGAAACAGGCGGTCGCTCGCAGTCACGTAGCCCTGCGCGAAATATAGGTCAGCTTCGTTTGCAGCCTCTATGTAAGGGATGCTGCGCTCGTCGCGCCTGACGATAACTTTGTCCAGAAGGCCAGCAAGACTCAGCGTTTTCGAGCTAGTTTGCGCTGGGGTTGTTTGTTGGGCTGAAGCATGAGCAGGTTGAAGAAAAAGGAGAAGCGTAAGTAAGCAGAGAGTAGCAGGGATTCTTTTCATAGATGGTGTCTCAAAGGGAAAATTTAGTGCGTCGGGTCTATGACAATCATTCGCGGCTCGGTCATCTCTTCCATAGCGTAGCGCACACCTTCACGACCGAAGCCCGAAAGCTTTACTCCGCCGTAAGGCATGTTATCAACGCGAAAGGCTGGCGTGTCGTTAATCATCACGCCACCGTAACAGAGCGCATCCGCAGCAAGAAACGCGCGGCTCATGTCGCGCGTGAAGACGCCTGCCTGAAGACCGTAGCGCGTGTTATTAGCTTCTGCGAGCGCGTCCGCGAAATCGCTGAAGGTCTGAATGGTTGCGACGGGCGCGAAGACTTCTTCCGAGCAGACGCGCATCTCGCCGTGCACGTCCGTCAAAATGGTCGCGTCAAGCATCGCGCCGCGACGCGTGCCGCCGCATAGAAGGCGCGCGCCAGCATTAACCGCTTCGTTAATCCACTCTTCGGCGCGTCGCGCAGCATCTTCGTTAATCATCACGGAGAGTTCGGTCTTTTCATCAAGCGGACCGCCCGTTCTTAGATTCTTCGCGCGCTCAACGAAGCGTGATGTCCACTCGTCTGCGATTCGTTCGTGTAAAAGAATTCGTTGCGCGGAGATGCAGACTTGCCCTGCGTAATTGAATGCGGCCATCGCAGTGCGCTCGATTGAATAAGCGACATCAGCCGATTCGTCAACAATCACAGGCGCGTTGCCGCCAAGCTCAAGCGTGACCATCTTTCTTGCCGCACGCTCGCGCAGTTTCCATCCAACTTCGGCGCTTCCCGTAAACGAGACCATCGCAACCCGCTCGTCTGTAAGAAGAAGGTCAATCTCTTCAATTTCCATCGGAACGACCTGCACTGCTGCTTTTGGCAAACCACACTCCAAAAATGCTTCGCCGAGCATTAAGGCTGTGAGCGGAGTGCGCGGGCTTGGCTTTACAATGATAGCGTTGCGCGAGGCGAGCGCGGGCGCGACTTTGTGCGCGACCAGATTCAAAGGGAAGTTGAAAGGCGTTATGCCGAAAACAACTCCGCGAGGGATTCTTTCAACAAATCCAATGCGCCCGCGACCGATGGCTTGCGTGTCAACAGGAACGCTCTCGCCCGTAAAGCGTCGCGCCTCTTCCGAAGCGAAAGTGAATGTGGAAACTGCTCTATCCGTCTCGCCGCGTGCCGCAGTGATAGGCTTGCCCGCTTCAGTTGCAATCGTGCGAGCGAAATCTTCACGATATGCTTTTGTGTAATCCGCGAGTCGTCGTAATGCCTCGGCAATCTCGTAGCGTGGCAACGCGCGCATCTCTGATGCTGCTGAAGAAGCGATTGCTATGGCTTCTTCAACGTCGACGCGAGAAGCGTAAGAGACTTGAGCGAGAGTTTCGCCGCTATAAGGCGAACGCACCTCTTGAACGTTATCGGTTCTGCGCCACTCGCCGCCGATTAGAAAAGGTTTCGTTTCCATGATTTGATATGAAAGAATATCACAACGACGCGCTGGGAGCGCAGGCGGCTCGCTTGCAAGATTGCTTCTGGCAATCTCAATTGTTCGCGCTATCGCGCTCAATGCAGGCGAGCTGCCTGCGCTCCCGGCCACAGCTTTAAGGTTTGCGTTGACGCTTCCGCTCTTCTGCCGCTACAATCCGCGAGGAGATTGGTTTTAGAAAAGCTTTCACGCAGGGATTATCAAACTCATGCGATTTTTTCATCTGGGGTTCGCCGTTCTTCTCTCGCTGTTCTGCATTATGAGCGCGAGCGCGCAGCAAAGACCGCTTCTGACTGAAGACGTTGACATCATTCCGACCGGGTCATTACGCATCCAGGTCGGAGTTGATTTCATGCAGAACGCGAAGTTTCCAGTCTCCGGCTTGACAGGCGATCTTACCCGCGTCGGCGTCGTTGGCATCAACATTGGCTTAGCCCCCAACGTTGAGCTTCAAATTGACGGCGTCCTTCAAAACTTCCTGAGCATCAATTCCGTGACTGTGCCTCCGCCTATCCAACTCGGCTTCGCTCCGACGAACACGATCTCTACAAATGATGTTGGCGACTTCACGCTCGCAACGAAGATAAAGGTGCGAAACGAAACGAAGCGCGGTCCATCTCTTGGAATTCGCTTCGGCGTGCAGTTGCCTAACTCGAATCAGGCGCGCGGCATTGGATTGAACACGACGAATGCTTTCGGCTCTATTCTCTTCGGTAAAAAGTTTGGACGCGATGGGCGCGTCAACACCTTCGGCAACCTTGGACTAGCGATCCTCACAGCGCCGACCAATTTGTTCACTCAGAACGATATGCTGACTTACGGATTCGCAAGTATAGTTCGTCTGAACAATCATATAAATTTTGCCGGAGAGATAAATGGTCGTGCAAACACGCGCCCCAGAAATGGTCCGCTCGGAACTGAATCTCAATCCGAAGCGCGCATAGGAATGCAGGTGAAAGCTTCCGGCCTACGCTTCGATTTCGCAGGCATAGCAGGTCTGACAAATTTCAGCCCCCGTTCGGGCGTAACCTTCGGCGTCACTTACGACACGCCCGTTATTTTCGCTCCCGCGAAATAAAAGTTGGCAGTAGGCAGTGAGAAACGAGCGTTAATCGTTCGCCTTTATTGTTAACTGCCTACTGCCTACTGCCTACTATCTTTTATGGATTGGCTACGCGCGGCTTTCCTCTGGTTGAATCAAACTTTCGGGGCTGTAGTTCAATGGCTCGAATCGTTCATTGTCGGTGTGCCTATTTATGTGGCCGCGCCTTCTATGATCGTTATAGGCGCACTCGACTCATCGCTTCTCTCGCTTCCTGAAATTAACGATTACCTGGTCGTGATGCGCTGCACGAATGTGCCTTACGAGGCTTTCTACTTTCCGCTGTTTGCTGCGATAGGTTCTGTCCTAGGCTGTCTTCTTCTTTACACGATCATACGCAGCGGCGGTCAGTTTGTTTTAAGAAAACGTTTTCGCACGGAGCACATCGAAAGGGTTGAGAGGACTTACGCGCGATTCGGTTTTCTGGCGCTGGCTGTTCCTGCAATCTTACCGCCGCCCATGCCTTTCAAGATTTTCGTTGCGACCGCCGGTGCGCTCGAATATCCGCGCTGGCGATTCATGCTGACTGTGATGGTCGCTCGCTCGATTCGTTATTACATCGAAGGGATGCTCGCTGTCTTCTACGGCAGAACAGTTATAGATTTAATCAAGAGATACGGCTTCACAGTCCTGGCAATCGTAATCAGCGTTTGTCTTATAGGGCTTGCTATTTATCTATTCACTCAACGAAGACGAAGAACCAGGGAAGCGAGCGCGGCTGCTTCAGAATCAGTATCAGATTAATTGCGAGGATTGCTGAAAGCGTGGAGAAGACTAAAGAGCGCTGCTTAGTTGGCTGACGTAGATGGAAGCTATTCAGATTAGCTCATTCTGGGAAAATATCACTAGCGTCCTGACCGTTATCAAGGACTTTCTTATCGCTTATGGTCCGCTCGGTCTGTTCGGGATCACGCTACTGGATTCGGCTCTGATTCCTCTTCCCGCCGGGCCGGATGTCGTGATGATAATTCTTTCGAGAGGGCGACCCGGCTGGGTGCTGATTTACGCGGCTGCGGCAACCCTTGGGTCTGTCATCGGCTGTTTGATTCTCTACTACATCTCACGCAGGGCAGGCAGACGCGCGCTCGAACGCTTTTCTGAAAAAAAACAGGCGCGCGTAAAAGAGTTGATTGATCGTTACGATCTACTTTCGGTTCTGGTTGTTTCGGTCCTGCCTCCGCCATTTCCTTTCAAGATTTTTATAATCTCGTGCGGAGTCTTTCGCTTCAGCGTCGTGCGCTTTGCAGTAGCTTTAGCCTTCGGGCGAGCCGTTCGTTTCCTGCTCGAAGGCTATCTGGCTGTCACTTACGGAGACCAGGCCGAGTATCTATTCCGACAATATTTCCCCTGGGTCGGACTAGGTCTGGCATTTTTGATTATCCTGATTTTTATTGCGCGGGTGTTTTGGCGAAGAAGTCGCAGGCAAGAATTCTGAGTTGCGGACCGCTGCTTTTTATCCGTTGCCGTTCTGATTAAAGCTGAAGAGGCGCGCTCCGGCAACGTCGCGCACGCCGTGTTCGTCCAGACGCTCAAGCATTCGCAGGAAAATTTCTGCGGTGGCGAGCGCATCATCCGGCGCGCGATGGCGATTTACAATCTGTATAGCGAAATGTTCCGCGATGGTGTGAAGGCGGTAGTTTAGAAGTCCCGGAAAAATCCTGCGTGAGAGTTTCACTGTGCAGAGATGAGAATTAGCCATGCGGCGACCCGGAAAGATGCGCGCTATTTCATGATTCAGAAAGCGAACGTCAAACTGCGCGTTGTGTGCGACTAGCACAGCTTCGTCTGCAAAGTCCAGCCACGCGTGAGCTATGTCTGCGAAGAGCGGAGCATCCTTGACCATCTCGTTTGAGATGCCTGTGAGCTGGGCTATAAAAGGCGGGATGCTCATTTCGGGGTTGACCAGCGTGCGAAACTCGGCCACGATACGTCCGCGATTCACGCGATAAGCTCCTAGCTCCATTACGCGGCATGGTGGAGACTTCGCGCCCGTAGTTTCAACGTCAACGACGACGAAGTCCGCTTCACTTAGAAGACGAGCTTCGACGTTTTCGCAATCCAGTTCGACTATAGAACTATCGCGCAGGATGAGACGATGATCGTCCTTAATCAAATCCGCGACGAGCAGAGTTGCGATTTCAGTTTCAACGTCCGGGAGTTTCAGAACGATGTCCGCAATGTCCGTGGCGGGCGCGCGACCGCCGCACACGCGCAGCATATCAATCGTCTCCTGCAAGAGCGGAGAATCTGAGATAAGGTTTCGACGATAATGGCCCATCGCGCTTAGATTGTAGCGCGAGCATCAAACTTTTGGAATAAGGTAAAAACTTGCGGGCAGAAGAAGTCTTAGAAAGATTCAAGCGAACGGGCGCTCTTCTCGAAGGCCACTTCATTTTGTCGAGCGGCCTTCACAGCACAAAATATTTACAGTGCGCGCTTCTACTTCAACACCCTGCGGAGACAGTCGCATTCGGCGAAGCGTTGGCCGCGAATTTTCAGGGGCAGGGAATTGAGGCGGTTGCTTCGCCAGCGATTGGCGGCATCGTCATCGGCTACGAAGTCGCGCGGCAACTCGGCGCACGATTCATCTGGACCGAACGCGAAGCGGGTCAAATGACTCTCAGACGCGGCTTCACAGTTCGCCCCGGCGAAAAAGTTCTAGTCGTTGAAGACGTAATAACGACAGGAGGCTCCACGCGCGAGACCGTCGAGACTTTGCGCAACGAAGGCGCGCTCGTAGTCTCGGCAGCTTCAATCATTGACCGCTCATCAGGCCGAGCAGACGCGGGCGTCCCGCGCATTGCGCTTGCCAAGCTAGACGTACCATCAGTCGCCCCTTCTGCCTGCGAGCCTTGCGCAAGAGGAGAGCAGGCAATCAAACCTGGAAGCAGGAAACAGTAGTCAGTTTTCAGTTTTCAGAGCGCTCGCTTCGCTGAAAACTGAAAACTGAAAACTGAAAACTTATTATGAACTTTCTTCTGACGCTTCAATACGACGGTACGGATTTTCATGGCTGGCAGATTCAGGGTGAGCGTAGGACTGTGCAGGGCGAGTTGAGTCGTGTACTGGAATTGATCGAAGGGCAAAAGGTCGTTTTGCATGGGTCTGGTAGAACTGATGCGGGCGTTCATGCAGAGGGACAGGTGGCGAGCGTGCATCTGTTACGCGATATGACGCCTGAGAAATTGCGCGCTGCTATCAATGGGAATCTTTCGCGCGACGTTCGCGTCATAGAGGCAGCCGCCGCTACCGATGATTTTCACGCTCGCTATTCGGCGACCGGAAAAACTTATGTCTATAGAATATTCAACTCAACTGTCATGTCTCCCTTCTGGAATCGCTATGCGCTGCATGAGGCGCGGGAGCTAAGCGTCGTTAAAATGAGAGAGGCTGCGCGCCTGTTTCCTGGCGAGCATGACTGGACTGCTTTCTCTTCTGCGCAGACGGATGCGGAATCTAAAATAAGAAAGATAACTGAGCTTGAAATCGTCGAGCATTACGATGAACGAGGGCGAGGGCGACTTCTTGAGATTACTGTTAGCGCAAACGGATTCCTGCGCTACATGGTCCGCTCTATCGTCGGCACATTGCTCGCAGTTGGGCGCGACGAGATTGAGTTAGAGACTATCTCGCGCGCAATCGTCTCAGGAGATCGTTCGCTGACCAGCACGACTGCTCCTGCGCACGGGCTGACATTAAAGCGGGTTAAGTACGATTAAGATTGGGCAAAGAAGATTTTACGCTGGAGGCGCAGGGAGGGGCTGAAGGCGCAAAAGATATATTTCTTTGCGGGCTTTTGCTTTTCTTTGCGCCTTTGCGTGAGATAGTCGTAATCAATCGTCAGTTGCTTTCCTGAGCTTGCGGCGATTAAGATGCAGCGTCATTGTACGACTGTTCATACTGAAAGTTGGAGTGTAAAGGATGCTCGCGGATTTCGCGGCAGTAGTAGATAAGGGGACGCGCGACGAGGCGCTTCTGTCGAGCATTGACTGGGAGAGGCTGCCGCGCCACGTTGCAGTTATCATGGACGGCAACGGTCGCTGGGCTGCGAAGCGCGGGCAGCCGCGAATCATAGGCCACCGCGCAGGCGTCGAAGCTGTGCGCGCATCAGTTGATACGGGCGCACGACTCGGATTGAAGGCACTTACTCTTTACGCTTTCTCAACAGAGAACTGGAAACGACCGCGCTTGGAAGTTGATGCGCTGATGCGTATGCTCAGGCGATACATTCGCCTCGAACTGGATGAAATTGACCGCCAGAACATACGCTTTCAAACCATCGGTCGAACAGACTCGCTCGCCCCGAACGTTCAGCGCGAAATCAACAGGGCAACTGAACGTACCGCTTCAAACACGGGGATGATTCTGAGCGTTGCGCTCCACAAGTGGAGAGATGCGAATCTCTAACTTCCTGCTGTGGCAGGCAGCCTACAGCGAGATTTATGTGACCGAAACCTTGTGGCCCGATTTTCGTCGCCAGCATCTTCTGGAAGCCATCTTGGATTATCAACGACGCGACCGTCGCTTCGGCGGCCTAAAACTGGTAGCAAATGCAAAGTAAATTTTAGATTTTGGATTGAACGCTGTCAGCAATCCGCATCCAGCTTTTAGCATAGACAAAAAGCTAACGGCTAATTGCTCCAAAATCCAAAATCCAAAATCCAAATGTCCCGCATCATCACCGCTCTAATCGTTCTTCCCGTTCTGATAGCTTCAATCCTGATTTCATGGCTCGCGCCGCTTTTTGTTGCGCTGGCGTTTGCTTCGATGTCGTTTGGGCTTTACGAGTTCTTGCTGCTTGCTCGTCGGCGCGGGATTAAAGCGGATGTCGTTATTGGATACGTCGGCGCGGCTGCTCTGTTTACGGTCTTCTATTTCGATAGGCCGCAGGAAACCTCTCTTCTACTGCTTCTGCTGGTTCTTCCTGCATTGACGATTGCTGCGCTTGCGTCGGCGATGCTGCGCGGCGCGCCGTTTGAGAACATGATTGCGTCTGTGGGTGCTACCCTTTTGGGCGTGATGTACATAGCGTTTCTAGGCGGCCACCTGGTCGCCGTGCGAACTGGGTTTGAGCAGCAGCGCGCGGCTCACCTTCTCTCCTTCTTCTTTCTTGTAATCATGGGGTCGGACACGGGAGCTTACTACACGGGTCGCGCGATTGGTCGTCATAAACTTGCGCCGAAGATCAGTCCCGGCAAAACATGGGAAGGCGCAGTAGGCGGTATGGCCGCGAGTCTCCTGATGGCTGTCGTCGCGCATTATTGGTTCTTTCAAGAGTTGCCGTTGAAGTTCGCGTTGCCGCTTGCCGCCGTGATGAATGTCCTGGGCGTGCTGGGAGATTTGACGGAGAGCGCGCTCAAACGCGGCGCAGGCGCGAAGGACGCTGCGCAGATTCTTCCCGGTCACGGCGGATTGTTAGATAGACTCGATAGCTTGCTCTTCAATGCTCCCCTCATCTACTATTTCGGACGACTGTATTTTGGATAAATTGTCAGTGGTCCGTTGTCAGTGGTTCGCTTTATTGAATTGAACCTTTAATTTTCAAGCGATTAGCTAATTGAGCTTAAACAACTGACCACTGACAACGGACAACTGACGACTTCTTATGAAAGGCATCGCAATCCTCGGTTCGACCGGCTCAATCGGGCGCAATACGTTGCGCGTGGTTGAGTCTTTTGGTGAAGGGGAGTTTCGTGTGGTTGCGCTCGGCGCGGGGCGAAACGCCGAGATGCTGGCCGAACAGGTTGCGCGCCATCTTCCAGAGCTTGTCTCAGTCGAGACTGAAGATTGTGCAAGAGCGCTTCGGGCCAAGTTGTTTGAGCGCGATGTGGATTTACCTCGTATAGTCGTTGGCGAAGAGGGGCTTGTTGAAATCGCAACGCACCCGCAGGCTGATTGCGTCGTCAGTGCGACAGTCGGCGCTGTCGGTTTCGTGCCGACGCTTCGCGCTCTGGAAGCGGGAAAGCGCGTCGCGCTTGCAAACAAAGAGACGCTCGTTATGGCTGGCGAGTTGATGACGCGCGCTGCCAGTGCTTCAGGCGCGGAAATCCTTCCGGTTGATTCCGAGCACAACGCGCTTCATCAATGCTTGCGCGGAGAAAAGCGCGCAGAGGTTCGTCGTATTCTATTGACTGCATCGGGCGGACCATTTCGCACTAAGAGCGCGAGCGAGATTGCTGTGGCAACAGTTGAAGAAGCCATGCGCCATCCGACCTGGCAGATGGGCGCGAAGATTACAATTGATTCTGCGACATTGATGAACAAGGGGCTTGAGGTCATAGAGGCGCGCTGGCTCTTCGGCTTCGAGGCGGACCAGATTGATATACTCGTTCATCCTGAGTCGGTCGTGCACTCTATGATTGAGTTGATTGACGGCTCGATCATAGCGCAGATGGGTGTGACGGACATGCGCCACGCGATTCAGTACGCGCTGACCTATCCCGAAAGATATCCTTGCGAATTGCCGCCGCTTGATTTGACTGCGCTCTCCGCGCTCCACTTTGAATCGCCCGACACAGAGCGTTTCCCCTGCATCAAGCTTGCCTACCGCGCCCTGCGTGAAGGCGGAACTCTCTCGGCTGCAATGAACGCCGCGAACGAAGTTGCCGTGCGCGCTTTTCTTGACGGGCGAATTTCACTGACGGACATCCCTCGCGTTATTGAAGATGTGATGGACGGGCATGAGAATGAAGCTGTCGAGAATTTAGAGGTTGTGCTTGAAACAGATCGCAGGGCGCGCGCAGCTTCGGAAAAAGTTATAGAGCGTATTGCAAAGATTAGCAGCAATGCGGCAAGACAGGTTGTTTGACGCGCACATAATTCGCCGCGTAAACTCATAGACAACCGCAATGTGATGCTGCATCTCTAAGTTTGCGGGTCGTTGATTGAGTGTATGATTAGAAGGGTTTGATATCGATGTCGGACGAAGCTAACAAGGCTAAAAGCAGAGTTCCTTTCGCGCTCATTGTTGCAATAGGCATTCTTGCTTTAGCGATTATCGCGTGGTTCAAAGGCTATGTGAATTTCGGGAGCGTAAAAGGGCTGCTCGCTTTCATCTTTATTTTAGGAGCGGCTGTCGTCATACATGAGTTCGGCCACTTCATCGTCGCAAAGCTTCTAAAGATTCGCGTTGAGACTTTCTCCGTTGGATTCGGTCCGCGCCTCTGGGGGCGTAAGTGGGGAACAACGGATTATCGTGTCTCTGCGATTCCGCTTGGCGGTTACGTCAAACTCGGCGGCGATGAATCGAACGCGCCGATTGAAGGCGAAGGTGCAACAGACATTCCGCCGGAAGAACAATTTATGTTGCGCCCGCGCTGGCAAAAGTTTCTTGTTGCCGTCGCCGGACCAGTGATGAATATTCTAACGGCGCTGATGATTCCACTCGTCGGCGGTTTGATGTACGGCGTGCCTGTAACTCCGACATCTCCTATAGTGATTAAAGTGTTCCCGGACAGCGCCGCTCAAATTGCAGATATTCGGCAAGGCGATCGTATCGTAGCGTTTAATGGTACGGACAATCCGTCTTGGGATGACATAAGCGGAGATGCTCTCGTTGTGCCTGATAAGCCAGAGCCGCTTAGCTTAACAATTGAGCGTGATGGCGAACGCATTCAAAAAACGATTACGCCAAAGGTTCGCAGGATTAATAACGAGAGCATTGGAGAATTGGGACTGCTACCGGACTATGGGGAAGTTCCTGTCTTGATAAGTTCCGTTAGCGAATCTTCACCGGCAGCAAAAGCCGGATTGCAGGCAGATGACCGTATTATCGCAATCAACGGCGAGCGTGTCCGTAACAGTGAAGAAGCAAGGCAACTGATACGCAATTACACAGGCGATCATCTCCACTTGACAGTTGAACGACAGGGAAAGCAGGTCGAGGTTGATTCAGAACTCAGTCGCGTAAAGGATGATGAGGGTAAAGAGATTGCGCAGTTAGGCGTCAAGCTCGGCGAGGTTTTGCCAAGAGAGAAAGTTGGTGTCATAGGCTCGGCAAGTTTTGCGTGGTATGACAATTTGCGGATTCTACGCTTGACGGGCAAGGCGCTCGGACAATTATTTGCAGGTCAGCGTTCCGCACGAAATACGCTTTCAGGGCCGATTGGAATTTATGAAGCTGCCTCGACCTCAGTAAATGAAGCTGGTTGGGCAGGAATTTTTGGTATGCTCGGATTTTTAAGTCTGAGTCTGGGCATCTTTAATCTGCTTCCTATTCCTGTGTTGGACGGCGGCGCTATCTTTCTTCTGCTCGTCGAAGCGATTCTTGCGGTGGGTGGCTGGAAGCTTTCGATGCGCGTGCGCGAGAGAATTCAACAGGTCGGTTTTGTGCTGCTGCTTCTACTGATGGGTTTCGTCATCACAAACGATCTGCTAAAGAAAGTCTCGCGCAACTCTGACGAGAACAAGCCGCAAGTGACGGCAACGCCGAAGTAAGTTCCAAGCTCCAAGTTTCAAGTTCAAAGTCAAACGATGGGCTTAGAACTTGAAACTTGAAACTTGGAGCTTGGAACTCGAAACTTATATGCGTAAATCTAAAGCAGTAAAAGTTAAAGATGTACAGATTGGCGGCGGTGCGCCTGTCGTCGTTCAGTCGATGACGAAGACTGACACGGTTGATGTCGGGGCGACGGTTGCGCAGATAGAAGAGATGATGCGCGCTGGCTGCGAGATAGTGCGCGTGGCTGTGCCGGACAAGGACGCTGCCGTTGCCCTGAAAGAGATTAGAAAGCGCGTGCCTGATGTTCCGCTCGTCGCTGACATACACTTTCATTACAAGCTCGCGTTGATGGCATTAGAAGCTGGCATTGATAAGCTCAGATTGAATCCCGGCAACATAGGAGCACACGAGCGCGTGCGTGAAGTAGTGCGCGCGGCTCAAGCGCAGAAAGTTCCGATTCGCATAGGTGTGAACGGCGGCTCGCTCGAAAAGGATTTATTGAAGAAGTACGGTACGGCCACGCCGGAAGCTATGGTTGAGTCGGCTCTTCGTCACATACAGATTCTGGAAAACTTGGATTTTACGGACATTATCATCTCGCTCAAAGCATCGGATGTTCATCGCACGGTGGTGGCCTACCGTCTGCTCGCAGAAAAAGTTGATTACCCGTTGCATCTTGGCGTAACGGAAGCGGGCACTTCTTTCGGGGGAACGATCAAGTCTGCGATTGGCTTGGGCATTCTGCTTCATGAAGGCATTGGCGATACGATTCGCGTCTCGCTTGCTGCTGAGCCGCAGGATGAAGTGCGCGTAGCGTGGGAGATTCTCAAATCCCTCCAACTCAGAAATCGGGGCGTGACGGTCGTTGCATGTCCCACGTGCGGACGAATTGATGTTGACGACTTCGTTGGCATAGTCACAGAGATTGAAAGACGCTTAGCGCACGTCGAAGAGCCTCTGCATCTTTCTATCATGGGCTGCGCGGTCAATGGTCCGGGCGAAGCACACGATTCTGACTTAGGCGTAACGTTCGGACGCAACGTCGGAATGATCTACAAAAACGGAGTGCCCATGCGTAAGGTCGCAGGCGAAGACATCGTCGAGGCATTCGTTCGTGAAACAGAAAAGCTTCTGGAAGAGGGCGATTACAAAGATAAATCTCAGCCGGAACTCATCACAATCAAATAAA
>QHXM01000285.1 GCA_003222945.1 Acidobacteriota bacterium | reverse complement strand
CATACAGTATGACTCCAATTCCGTCCGCGATGCGACCACAACCGTTCCGGGCTATCAGGTTCTGGGCGTAGTGGAGAAGTGAGCGGAAAGCAGAATTCAGAATCCAGAAGTCCGCAAGTCAGAATAAAAACAATTGGAACGGGCGAGTCCTCTAAAGTTGAGCACTCGCCCGTTCTTCTTTGCTCAAACAACATTGCGCTTGACACATCAACGACGGGAAAGCAGAATCCAAGAGTCAGAAGCCAGAACGAATCAGGCTGAAGAATCGTTCGCTGTCTCTCTTTTATTCTGAATTCTGACTTCTGGATTCTGTATTCTGCCTTTCGTCATGTCTGACATCCTGCTCGTTGAAGACAAAGACAGCCTGCGGCGCGTGCTGCGTTTGACGCTTGAGAACGCTGGCTACACGGTGACTGAGAGCGCAGACGCCCACGAGGCTATGGCTGAGATTCAGGCAGCGCCTCATCGTCTGGTGCTGACGGATTTGCGTATGCCTCACGGCTCTGGCCTCGATGTCCTGCGCGCAGCGCGCACGGCAGACCCTGATGTTCCAGTCATAGTCATGACCGCCTACGGCTCTATTGACGAAGCCGTGCAGGCCATGAAGGACGGCGCGCACGACTTTCTTCAAAAGCCAGTTGACTCTAATCACCTTCTGCTGCTCGTAGAACGCGCGTTGGAGCAGGCGCGACTTCGCACGGAAAATATTTTATTGCGCGAGGAATGGTCGCGGCGCTACGGTTTCCCGCGAATCCTTGGCGAGTCCGATGCAATCAAGCGCGCGGTCGCGGAAACGCAGCGCGTCTCGCAAACGGAAGCAAACGTTCTTCTCCTAGGCGAATCAGGCACAGGCAAAGAGCTATTCGCGCGTGCCGTTCATCATTTGAGCCAGCGCCGCGACAAACCTTTCGTTGCGATTAACTGCGCAGCGATTCCCGAAACCCTGATCGAAAACGAACTCTTCGGCCACGAGCGTGGCGCGTTTACGGGCGCTGGCGAGCGTCGTCATGGAAAGTTCGAGCTTGCATCGGGCGGAACTGTTTTTCTTGACGAGATAGGCGAACTGCCGCTCGCGGTCCAGAGCAAACTTCTTCGCGCAATCGAAGAGAAGACGATTGATCGCATAGGCGGGCGCGCTTCCATCCCTGTTGACGTGCGCGTGGTTGCCGCGACGAACAAAGACCTGCGCGCCGCCGCCGAATCGGGAGAGTTTCGACGCGACCTTTTCTTCCGCCTAGCGGTCTTCCCCATTGAGATTCCACCTTTGCGCGAGCGCGGGCTTGACGTTCTACTTTTAGCGCGCCACTTCGCCGCTCAGATGGGACGCGAGATGCTGGGCCGCGAGACTACTTTGAGCGACGCGAGCATCACGGCGATTCGCAAACACACCTGGCCGGGCAACGTGCGGGAGCTTGAGAATGCGATTGAGCGCGCCTGCATCCTTGCAGACTCATCAACGCTTGAACCTGATGATTTAGGCTTGATGAGAAACGACAAAGAGCCGGAAGCATTTGACGCGCTCGATATGACGGGCACGCTCTCGGAAGTCGCAGACCGCGCCACGCGTTTCGTAGAGCGGCGCAAGATCATAGAAGCCCTTCGCGCGCACGACGGCAACAAGACCCGCGCGGCGGAAAGTTTGGGCGTCAGTTACAAAACGCTTCTGACGAAGATTAAGGATTACGAGATTTAAGACGATTTGCGATCAATAATCGAATAAAAATATTTTCACCAAAGAGGACCGGAGAGGGCACAGAGGAAGAGATTAAAGGATAGATTTCAGATTTTGAAATTTTTAATTTGAGATTTACTTTCTGTCTTCCTCTGTGTTCCTCTGTGTCCTCTGTGGTTAATAGTTTTCTGCAACGGATGGAATCAGATTCAGCACAAGATCAGACTAAAAGGGCGCGCACGCACAGAGACGCAGGCGTGATTGCGGGCGAGACGGATGTTCCCGTCGGCACGGTCACGGGTGAATTCCCCGCAGAGCTTGAGACCTCAAAGCGCGAGCAAGAAGAGTCAGGCACAGGCAGGCACGCTTTTCTGGTCGGCGCTGGAATTCTACTGAGCCGCATCGTAGGACTCATTCGCCAGCGCGTCTTCGCACACTACTTCGGTATCTCAGACGCTGCGGGCGCTTTCAACGCCGCTTTCAGAATCCCAAACTTTCTTCAGAACATCTTCGGTGAAGGCGCGCTCTCGGCCTCTTTCATCCCAGTCTATGCGAGGCTTTTGGCGCAGGATGACGAAGAGGAGGCGTCGCGCGTTGCGAGCGCCATCATAACTGTGCTTGCGCTTACGACTTCCTTGATAGTTCTCTTAGGAGTACTCACGACACCGATTCTCATTCACGTGATCGCGCCGGGTTTTGAGGGCGACACTTACTACCTGACGCTTCGTCTGGTCAGAATCTTTTTTCCGGGCGCGGGACTTCTGGTTCTTTCGGCATGGTGTCTTGGCGTGCTTAATAGCCATCGTCGTTTCTTTCTCTCTTACACTGCGCCGGTCGCATGGAACATTGCGATCATCGTTTCGCTAATCTGGTTCGGCAGGCATCCAGGCGTTTTGAAAGGTGATGGCCTGAGACTTTTTCAGTTTGATCTTGCGGTGATTACGGCATGGGGTTCCGTCGTAGGCAGCGCGCTTCAGTTTCTGGTTCAACTGCCGACTGTTCTAAAGCTTGTGAAGCACCTGCGCCCTGTCTTCAACATGGCGAACGAGAACGTGCGTACCGTTGTGCGAAACTTCTTTCCGGTATTCATCAGTCGCGGCGTCGTGCAGATAAGCGCATTCGTTGACGCAATGCTGGCGAGTCTTATCTCGCCGCAGGCCGTCGCATCCTTAACTTACGCTCAGAGTCTCTACACGCTTCCCGTCAGCCTCTTTGGAATGTCCGTCTCTGCTGCCGAACTGCCTGCGATGTCGAGCGCGCGTGGGAGCGAACAGCAGGTGAGCGAGAAGTTGCGCGAGCGTCTAGACACAGGGCTTCGCAGGATTGCTTTTTTCATAGTGCCCTCTTCAATGGCCTTTCTCGCTTTAGGCGACGTGATAACGGCGGTGCTATATCAGACGGGGGAGTTCAAACAGGATGCTGCTACTTACGTCTGGGCAATCCTCGCAGGCTCTACAATCGGGCTTCTTGCATCAACGCTCGGCAGGCTCTATTCGTCAACTTATTACGCTCTGCACGACACGCGGACGCCTTTGAAGTTCGCGGTCGTCCGAGTGTTTCTGACGACGGTTCTGGGATACCTGTTCGCGCTTCCTCTTCCCGCGCTTCTTCATATTGACCCGAAGTGGGGCACTGCCGGATTGACGGCTTCCGCAGGTATTGCCGGATGGGTCGAGTTCGCGCTCCTTAGACACACGCTTAATCGTAAAATCGGACGGACCGGTCTTCCCCTTCCCTTCATCACGAAACTCTGGGCAAGCGCCGCAATCGCAGCAGGAATCGGTTGGGCCATGAAGCTTGCGATAGGCGTCCGCCATCCCATTTGGACGGCAATTCTGGTTCTAGGCCCGTATGGAGTCTCCTATTTCATCCTTACCTCTCTGGCAGGGCTTCCAGAAGCGCGCACGGTCGTTGGACGATTCATGAGGATTGTAAGGCTTAGATAAGCCTTTGCACGAAATAAACCGTAGAATTTGAAAAAAAGGCTTTACATTTCATCGGGTTCGGTTCAATAATAGCCCGCCATATCTCGTTCAATTTTTGGAATGCAGCCTCTATTGCGAGTTTTCCGGTAGCAGGAAAGCCGATAGACAACTAAAGCGTATAGTCTTTAGAAAGCAGCTTTCCTGTTGTTTCGAAAGATTTACCAACCGGATCAAAATGGGAGTTATGATTATGAAGAAGGTTTTGTCTCGTCTTACTTTTAGCCTTGCCGCGATAGTTTTCCTGAGCCTAGCCGCGAGCAGTGCCTACGCCGATGGAATTGTCTTTGTCGGCTCTAACACTTTGCGTCCAGATGGTGTCGGACTGAGAACTGTCCTTTCGATTCAATCGCCAGGCAGCAGCATTAATGAGTCTGGCGGAGTAATGTGGACGGGAAGCAAAGACCAGATATTCGGTGATGCCACAAGAGGCGGAACAAACAACACCGTGTCGCTCTCCGACCTTGGCGTAACGCAAAATAACACAGCCATACAGATTGGCTTTAACATCAACGAGCCAAATGGCGGCGGCAGATCATCTCTTACCGTCCAGAATATAATCCTGACGGCTTATGACACGCATGGCAACGCCGTTTTCACAGCCTCTTTAATCGGCGGGCCTTATGACTTGGCAAAGTTGGGGAATGGACAAGGCACTGCTGATTACATTTTCAGCCTTGACCAAACTGCGGCTCAACGCCTTGCAGCCATCTATGATCCGAATCTGCGAATCGGATTGCAGGCGACTATAACGAACGCGCAGGGCGGACCTGAGAGCTTCTATCTTGGTCTTAGTCGCGCCAACACGCCTGTTCCAGAACCGGCCACGATGCTGCTCCTTGGCACGGGCTTGGCGGGAATCGCCGCCCGAATGCGCAAGCGCCGCAAGGCTACGAAAGAATAGCGGGTTAGGAGTTACCCCCACTCGGTTGGTAATCAGAGAAGTCGAAGCCGGAGCGAGGTTGAAAAGCCTTGCTCCGGTTTTATAATGCCTTTCAGACCCGGCTTTATCGTCAAGCCGACCGTCATAACTGAACCGGTGAAAAAAAATTATTTAACTTTTTTGGAGAATCGTCTGGATTAACCATTTACCTAGAGTACCGAACAAAACGGACGAGTTGGATGCAGCGGCAGGCAGGCGGGGTCACAAAGAGAAGACAAAAGCGGAAGGCCGACGGCCTTCTTTTCTTTTGCCTTTTAGCGCCTTTTTCCATCGTAAAGCCTCTTTACAGCAAAAGATTCCTTATCTTAAGATTTTCGGTCCGGCGCTCTTATCCATCTTTAATTTCTGGAAGCCATTTCAAGCTGTTCCAATTTTTCTGGAATCAATCACCCGACTCACCGATCAATCATTGACCCTCACGCGCCTTACTCTTTATCATCACGACGGTGCGAAAAGTAATAACCTCAGAAGAGATGCGCGAGATTGACCGGCTGACGATTGAGCGATTCCGTGTTCCTTCTCAACTTTTGATGGAAGAGGCTGCGGCCAGTTCTCTTCAGGCGATTGCTGCGCATTTTCGGGATGGACTTCAAGGCAAGCGTGTGCGCGTTCTATGCGGTCGAGGCAACAACGGAGGCGACGGTGCGGCTCTTGCTCGCCAACTCTGGCTAAAGGGCGCGCGCTGCGACATCATTCTCTTCGGGCGAGTTGAAGAGACCAACGCGGACGCTCGCGTAAACTTTGAGATAGCCCAAAGACTCTCCAGCTTTGAAGCGGGCACCCACACGGAACCGCCTCCTTTAGCTTTCATAGAATGCGCGGGCGTTGCAGATTGGGAAGAGATTGCGAGCGCAGGCCACAGCTACGACCTGATTGTTGACGCGCTTTTCGGGACAGGTTTGACGCGCCCGCTCGAAGGTCTCTTTCTGAAAGCCGTTGAGCATCTGGCGCTTCTCAGTCGTGCGCGCGAACGTGCGAGGGGCGAATATCCGTTGATAGTTTCGCTGGACATTCCTTCAGGCATCAACGCTGACTCTGCCGAACTCATAGGCGAAGCCGTGCGCGCAGACCTGACAATAACCTTCACAGCGCCGAAACCCGCAAACGTTCTGCCCCCTGCGTCGCACTACTCAGGCCGTCTCACCATTGCAGACATAGGCTCGCCCGTCGTTTTAATTGAAGCCGCAGAGTCAAAACTCTTTCTGACAGAAGAAGAGGACGCGCGCTCGTGGCTTGTGAAGACTCGCTACACGCCCGACTCTTACAAGAACGTGCACGGCCACGCTCTCATCATCGCAGGCTCGCGCGGGATGACGGGCGCAGCCGCGCTCTGCGGTAAAGCAGCCATGAATTCGGGCGCAGGATTAGCGACAATAGCAACGGCGGCTTCCGCGCTTCCCGCAGTCTCCGCACGCTCCATGCCGGAGATTATGACTGCGCCGCTGGCTGAAACATCTCAAGGCGCGATAAGTTTTGAAGCAGTCGAAGAGGCACAGAAACTAGCGGAGCGCTCAGCCATCATCGCTATCGGACCTGGACTTTCAAGTGAAGACGAAACGACGCGCCGCTTCGTGCGCGCTATCGTGGAGCGACGAAAGACTCCCGTTGTTATTGACGCAGACGCTCTGAACGCGCTCGCGCCGTGGCCTGAAGGTTTACGCGGCTCAGATGAACATCCGCTGATTCTCACTCCGCATCCAGGCGAAATGCTCAGGCTCATCGGCACGGATGACAAAGATGCTCTCAGTGACCGTGTGCGCGTCGCGCGAGAGTTTGCAACCGCGCACGAGTTGATTCTTGTCTTGAAGGGTTCACGCACGATTGTCGCCGCGCCGGATGGTCGTGTCTTTATCAATCCAACTGGCAATGCTGGACTCGGCACGGCTGGCGCGGGCGACACGCTCACGGGCATCATCACAGGCTTTCTTGCGCAGGCTTACGGGACTTTGAAAGCGGAGGCGAACGCCGTCGAAGCTGTCATCGCAGCAGTCTATGTCGGAGGCTTTGCGGGAGACATAGCGGCACGAGAGCGCGGAATGCGCTCAATGGTCGCCTCAGACATAAGCCGCCATTTGGGCGCGGCAATCTACGCTCTTGACCCTGTTGGAGAGAAACCATGAGCACGACGCACGTTCCCGCGTCCATCCCCACAGGCGAGTGGACATCCCACAGCGAAGAAGAGACCTTCAAGTTGGGCGCGCAAGTCGGCGCACATCTTTCCGGCGGCGAAATTATCTTGCTAAGCGGGCCGCTCGGCGCAGGCAAGACCGTCTTCGTCAAAGGCATCGCAAGTGCTCTTCAGATAGATACGGACGAAGTGACCAGCCCGTCATTCACTCTAGTCAATCGTCACAACGGAGGCAGACTGACGCTCTATCATATGGACCTTTATCGTCTTCAGATGGGCGCTGCGGCTGCTCACGCTGTTGACCTGGATGAACTGTTGACGGAAGAAGCGGCAGTCTTCGTAATTGAATGGGCAGAGCGCATGGGTCTCTATCCGTTGCCATCGCCCATCTGGAGAGTTTCGATTACGGGCGATGGCGATGCGCCGCGCGAAATTGTAATTGGTCAGTAGTCAATTGTCTGCTGTCAGTTGTTTCGGCTTTGGCAGATTGAATGTTAACCTTCAATCAAGTAGCTTAACAGGGTGAAACCAACCCGCAACTGACTACTGACGACTGACAAATCTTGAAGGAGAACTTTATGCCATACCCTGAAATTATGATCCGTCCCATGCGAGAAGAGTTAACCAGACTTGGCGCAGAAGAGTTGAGAACAGCCGAGCAGGTTGATGCGGCTCTGGCGAACTCTAAAGGCACTCTGATGGTCGTAGTTAATTCCATCTGCGGCTGCGCAGCAGGACTTGCGCGCCCCGGCGTTGCGCTTGCGCTCAATCATGAACCGCGTCCTGACCGCGTTGCGACCGTCTTCGCAGGCGCAGACATAGAAGCGACCGAACGCGCACGCAGCTACTTCACAGGCTATGCGCCATCTTCACCATCAATCGCTCTTTTGAAAGACGGCCAACTTGTTTACATGCTTGAGCGCCGACAGATAGAAGGCCGTATGCCTGGCGAGATAGCGCAGGATTTAACTCAAGCGTTCGATCAGTTCTGCAACGCATCTACGGCAGCAGCGAGTTAATACAAGTTACTGGCGTTCTGGAATCTGAGTTTTATGAGTTGCCACTAGCACGAGCCTGGTGGGATGAGATTGGCAACATATTGATAGGCTTTAGCCGAAAGATTTCGGCTAAAGCCGGACTCTTTCTTGCCTTCTTATCCTATAGCTAAAGCTGTAGGCAATTCATAAAACAACTTGAATTACATGGCACTGGCGCGGCAGAAAAACTTAAGTCGTCCGCCTTCTTAATCAAACCGAAAGGTCAAAACTCTTATGCCACTCGCATGGTCTCGCCGCGCACTCGTCGCCATCACGATCATCTTCGCCGCAACCATCATCGCCGTCGCTCAAGCCAATCAATTTACAGTCGAGCAGGTGAAGAGCTACCCGTTCCCGAACGAACTGACCGCTGCCGCTTCCGGCTCGCGCATCGCGTGGGCATTCAATGAGCAGGGACAGCGCAACATCTGGGTTTCGGAAGGACCGGACTTTCGCGCGCGTAAACTTACAAACTACAGAATGGATGACGGGCAGGAGTTGACGAGTGTTTCTATTTCGCCCGACGGCAAGTTTGTAGTTTACGTTCGCGGCGGCGAGCATGGCGCTAATTGGTTTGACGTGCCGCCTGATCCTGCGTCGCTTCCCGTCGCACAGAAGATTCAAATCTGGAGCGTGCCGTTCGCGGGCGGCGAACCGAAACTCTTGGCAGAAGGAGACGACCCCGAAATCTCACCTAAGAGTGATCGTGTAGCTTTCGTCAAAGAGCGAGCCATCTGGACAGTTCCCATTGACGGCTCAATGGAAGCAAAGCGAATGTTCTACGCGCGCGGCGAAAGCCTCAGTCCGCAGTGGTCGCCAGATGGAAGCCGACTTGCTTTCGTTTCAAGTCGCGGCGATCACTCCTTTATCTGCATCTATACAAACCAGACGACTCCGATTCTCTACCTTGCTCCAACGACCGCGCGCGACTCAACACCTCGCTGGTCGCCAGATGGAAAGCGTGTAGCCTTCATTCGTCGTCCCGGCGCAGGCGGCGCTCCCGAACCCATACTTCAAGAGCGCGCAGAACCCTGGTCAATCTGGACCGCCGATGCTGCGACGGGCGAAGGCAAACTTCTATGGAAGAGTCCGCAGACGCTTCGCGGCTCTCTGCCTTCGACACAAGGCGGGACAAATCTTCAGTGGGCCGCCGAAGGGCGAATAGTCTTTCTCTCTTACATGGACGGATGGCCGCATCTCTACTCGATTTCAGAGAGCGGCGGCGAGCCGCTTCTGCTCACGCCAGGCAACTACATGGCCGAGTACATAAAGCTCTCGCCGGACAAACGCTATCTGGTCTTCGCTGGAAACGCTGGAAAGGATGCTGATGACATTGATCGCCGCCACGTCGTAAAAGTTCCTGTTGACAGAGCCGAGCCGCAGGTCATGACGCCCGGCGACGGTCTTGATTGGACTCCTGTTGTCACGGGCGACGGGCGCTCGATAGCATTCATCAGCGCAACTGCTCAGCGCCCGCCTCTTCCCGCAGTGATGCCTGCCGATGGCGGCAACGCGCGCCTTCTGGCAGAAGATCGAATACCCGCAAACTTTCCGACCGCGCAACTCGTCACGCCAAAGAAAATTGTTTTCAAGTCGCCCGATGGCGTAGAAGTTCACGCGCAACTCTTCGAGAAGCAGGGCGGCGCGAGCGTGAAGCCCGCTATCATCTTCGTTCATGGTGGACCACCGCGACAGATGCTTCTTGGCTGGAACTATTCCGACTACTACTCGAACGCCTACGCGCTCAATCAATATCTTGCGAGTCGCGGCTTCATAGTCCTCTCCGTGAACTATCGCTTAGGCATTGGCTACGGCTATGAGTTTCACAACCCTAAAGACGCAGGCTCGCGCGGCGCATCAGAGTACACCGATGTCCGAACCGCTGCCGAGTATCTACGCTCTCTCCCGCAGGTTGACCAGAAGCGCATAGGCATCTACGGCGGCTCTTACGGCGGCTTTCTGACTGCAATGGCGCTTGCGCGAAACTCAAACCTCTTCGCCGCTGGCGTTGACATTCACGGCGTGCACGATTGGACCGTTGATCGCGGGCGCACTCTTCTCGAACCACGCTACGAGAAAGCGCCTGACACTCAGCAGGCACTTGACCTCGCATGGAAGTCTTCGCCCGTCGCATTCATCAACACCTGGAAATCGCCCGTGCTGTTGATTCAAGGCGACGACGACCGCAACGTTCGCTTCAGCCAGATGGTTGACTTGGTCCAGCGACTTGAAAAGGCAGGCGTCACGTTCGAGCAGGTTGTAATCCCGGACGACACGCACCACTTCCTGCACCACGCCAACTGGGTGAAGGTTGACAAGGCCGCCGCCGCGTTCTTCGAGAAGATGTTTCATCCGGGCGCGCGTTGATGAGAGCCTATAGCTACACGCAATTGCAAACGGCTATAGAAGTAAACACCTGCTCATGAGATGCTCCGGCTCAGGTGTTGTAAGGCGCTTCAATC
>QHXM01000284.1 GCA_003222945.1 Acidobacteriota bacterium | reverse complement strand
CCTTTTCCAATCTTAACGGCTCGCATTCCTCTCACTTCAGCAAACCGACAGCAATCATCGAAGAACATAGAGCAAGGCCGCTTGCGTCTTCGCCCATCGTGCGCGTTATCAATCGCGCATGTTGCAAGGCTCAGAGATGAGAACGGGAATTAACGCTTTCGAGAGCGTTTTTGCGCCGCGTCGCAATTCTTAGGAGGGGTCTGACAGAAAATTCGCATGGCAATTGAAGAGACCAAGCCGTCTGACGGTGAGGTGACAAACAATCAACAATCAACCGGCGAGAGCGCATCTCAGCCGCAAACAACAAATCAATCGGGCACCGTTGGCGCGCAGGCCGCACAAGCAGCGCCGTCGAAAACATCCAATCCGACCGAAGAGACTTCCAGGCCTCAAGTAGAAGATGATGATGAAGAGCCTGTATCTGACTTCGGCGCAATCCTTGATAGATACGAGCAGGAAAAGTCCGGCTTTCAAGAAGGCGAAGTGGTGAAAGGCCGTGTCGTCGGCATCACGGAGCGCGGCGTCGTGATTGATTTCGGTTACAAGTCCGAAGGCGTAGTCAATCAGGCCGAGTTCACAGAAAAAGGCCAGTTGACGGTTAAGCCCGGCGATGAAGTCGAAGTGCTCGTCAAGAGCATGGAGACGAGCGAGGGCTTTCCGGTCCTGTCGCGCGCGGACGCCGTGCGAATGAAAGCCTGGGACGAGCTTGATAAAGCTTACGCTTCGGGCGCAACCGTAAGGGGTCGCGTAACGGACCGCATAAAGGGCGGCCTGCGCGTTGACATTGACGGCATCGCTGCATTCCTGCCCGGCTCTCAGGTTGACACGCGCCCCGTGCGTAACCTGGACAGTCTTCGCAATCAGGAGATTGAAGCCAAGGTCATCAAGCTCAACCGTAAACGCTCCAACGTTGTTCTTTCGCGTAAGGCCGTTATAGAAGAGCAGAACGCGGGCGTCAAGGAGCAGACGCTCGAACACATTGAAGAGGACATAATCGTCGAAGGCCAGATAAAGAACCTGACAGATTATGGCGCGTTCGTTGACCTCGGCGGCATTGACGGTCTTCTTCACGTCACAGATATGTCATGGGGACGCTTGCAGAATCCTGGGGAGCTTTTCAAAGTCGGCGATACTGTTCAAGTCAAGGTCTTGAAGTTTGACAAAGAGCGCGAGCGCGTCTCTCTTGGCTACAAACAATTGTTGCCCGACCCTTGGGGCAGCATTGACGAGCGTTATCCAATCGGAAGGCGTCTTAATGGCAAGGTTGCGAGCGTGACCGACTATGGCGCGTTCATAGAGCTTGAGCTGGGCGTTGAAGGCTTGGTTCATGTCTCGGAGATGAGCTGGTCGAAGCGCATTAAGCATCCAAGCAAGCTCGTCAATCCGGGCGACGAGGTAGAAGTCGAAGTCTTGAGCGTTGACCCTAAAGCGAGACGCATAAGCCTCGGCATGAAGCAGATTCAAGATAACCCATGGCAGACTTTGAAGGAACGCTACAAGGTCGGCGACCGGGTCAAAGGCCGCGTTCGTAACCTGACGGACTTTGGCGCGTTCATAGAGGTCGAAGAGGGCGTCGATGGATTGGTTCACGTCTCAGACATCTCCTGGGCGAAGCGCATAAAGCATCCCGGCGAAATCCTGAAGAAGGGGCAGGATATAGAAGCCGTCATCACTAGCATAGACACGGAGAACCGTCGGCTCTCGCTTTCGATCAAAGACCTTGAGCCGAACGCCTGGGAGCGATTCGTGACGATGTATAAGCCGGGCGATATCGTGAAAGGTAAGATCGCTCGCTTCGCAAACTTTGGCGCGTTCGTACAACTCGACGACGACCTGGAGGGCCTGTGTCACATCTCGGAGCTTTCGGACGAGCGCGTGGACAAGCCCGAAGACGTGGTGAAGTTGGGTCAGGAGATGGACTTCAAAGTCTTGAGGATTGACCCGGAGAACAAGAAGATAGGTCTTTCAGCCCGAGCCGTAGGCCGCGATGATGAGGTCGTTGACACGAAGACCTACTCGACGGAGGTCAAAAGCGGCATGGCCTCTCTCGGCGAGTTGGCTGATTTCGGTTCGGCTGCAAGCGGCTCAAGCTCAGAAGAAGAGAAAGAGTGATGAAAGCAGAAGTCAGAATCCAGAATTCAGAATACAGAATAAAAGAGAAGCGGGTTGCCGCCCTTTCCATTCTGACTTCTGACTCCTAAATTCTGGATTCTGCTTTTTCCTAACCTCTTGGCCGCGCACAGTTTGTCTTGCGGCTGACTGCCTTTTTCTGCTACTGTACGCTTCAGACCAATAGCCCTCACTTTTTTAGTTCGAGCAAAAACCCTTCGGCCTTCCAAGGCTTTGCGATCACGCGAGTGGTCCTTTCTTACAGGAGTAGCGAGAGATGGTAATGACAAAGGCGGAGTTGGTCGAGGACGTTGCACGCGCGGCAGAGCTGACCAAAAAGGACGCTGAACGGCTCGTTGAGATAGTCTTCGAGAGCATTATCGAAACCCTGAATCATGGCGAGAAGATAGAGTTGCGCGGCTTCGGAAGCTTTCGCGTGCGCGAGCGCGGCGCGCGGCGCGGGCGCAACCCGAAGACGGGCGATCCCGTCAACATACCCGCAAAGCGTGTCCCTTATTTCAAGCCCGGCAAGGAACTCAAAGAGTTGATAAATCAGGATACCGCGCCCGCGTCTAAGCAGTCCGACACGTCCGGCTTCGGCGGAGAAGGCTCGGGCGAGAACACACCTCCAATCCTTTAACTTAAGACGCTCTAGCTCGAAAGTGAGAGGTCATGGACAGGCTCTGGAGTCCCTGGCGTTACGACTACATCAATTCCGGCTCAAGCGGTGAAAAGGGCAAACCGCCCGCTTGCGTCTTCTGCTCCATGCTCGAAGCGGAAGGTACGGACGAGAGCAAGTACATACTCCACCGCGCCGCGCATAATTTCGTAGTCCTCAACATCTACCCATACATCAGCGGCCATCTGATGATCGTGCCCTACGCGCATCTCTCTTTAATTGCCGAAGCGCCGAAAGAGATAACAGACGAGATGATGGATTTAACCAAGCGCGCGCAGGATGCGCTTGGCGAAGTCTATCGCCCGAACGGCTTCAACCTTGGAATGAATCTGGGGCGCGCAGCCGGAGCAGGCGTCGCCGATCACTTCCACATGCACATCATGCCGCGCTGGATAGGCGACACAAATTTTATGACAACCGTCGGCGAAACCCGCGTCCACCCTGAAGACCTTGCGACGACTTATAGAAAACTGCATGGACGGTTTTGAGGATTAAATAAGATCAGGGCTAGATATTATCAGGCAGCTTTCTTCTAGCCGACGAGCATCACAAGGTTTGTTCCAGCAATTCTTCTGATCGGAAGATTCCTTATGACCCTGCGAAAAGATTTCCTAGACCATATTCGCATAGCCTCGCCTTGCAGCGTCGGTTGGGAGAACATGACAGGCGATGATCGCGTTCGCTTCTGCGATCAATGCAACCTGCATGTCTATAACATCTCTGAGATGACTAGGGGACAGGTCTCTTCGTTGATTGCAAAAGCGGAAGGGAGAATCTGCGCCAAATTGTATCGCCGCGCCGATGGCACGGTGTTGACGCGGGATTGTCCCGTCGGTCTTCGCGCTTTACGAAGGCGAGTCTCTAAAATGGCGGGCGCGCTCTTAGCGGCCCTGTTGAGCATCTGTTCGGGCGCATTCGGTCAAACTCAATCTCAGAAAAAAGAAAAGAGTTGTACGGTGCAGGTTGGTCTTAAAGCGAAGAAGACTGACGTGAAGGATGAACAGGGAAGTATAACGGGGGTTCTTACGGATGCTATGGGCGCAGTTATTCCCGGAGCTAAAATCACGTTAATCAATGAACGGACCAAGGAACAGCTAACTGCCACTTCAACAACTGAGGGAGCATTCAAATTTTCTAATTTAGTTGCAGGGGAATTCAGTCTCAAGGTTGAGACCGCAGGTTTCAAGACTCTCATAGTGAAGAAGATCGTAATGAAGGCGGACGAAGTTGTGCGGGCTACCTTGACCTTAGAATTTAAGGGAAAGACAGAAGTAATAGGAATATTCGTTAGTGAGCCTGACATTGACTCCAGCAACGGAACGACCATCATCAGGGGAGAGGCACTTCAGAAGCTGCCCCTGCCAAAATAAGCAACAACTTTCATCTCACATCTATCAACGCTTCGCAGCCTTGCGCGTTATCGCTTCGTCTTCAACTTCACCAGCTTTGTTAATAGGAATCTCGGAGGTCTTCGTGTAGCTCACGCCGCGCTCTTCCGTGTCTAGTTCGGGGCGGGGAAGTTCGTTCAATCCGCTTGTGAGCGCGGGCGGATTGAAGCCGGGATAGTCTATGCGCGCGTGATAGATGGCCGTGAGCGATGCGATGATGGATTCGCGTATTGTTGTCAGTTCTTTCAGACTTAAATTGCATTCATCGAGCTGCCCGTCGCTGATAATCGCGTCAACTATCTTTGTGACGATTGAGCGTATGTTCTCCGGGTTGGGAAACGCGAGCGAACGCGCGGCGGCTTCGCACGAGTCGGCTATCATCATTATTGCAGATTCCTTGAACTGCGGCTTCGGACCGGGATAGCGAAACTCCGCTTCGTTTATCTCTTCACCGGGTTTGGCCTGAGCCTGAGCTTTGCGCAGGAAGAAGTGAAGAGTCCGCGTGCCATGATGCTGCGGGATGAAATCTGAAATCTGTTTGGGAAGACCGATCTCTTTCGCCAGCTTCATGCCGTAGGTGACGTGGCTCGTTATGATTCGCGCGCTCTGCGTAGGCTTCAGACGGTCGTGCGGGTTGTCGCCCGATTGGTTCTCTACGAAATAATCTGGCGCGGCAGTTTTGCCTATGTCGTGATAGAGAGCGCCTATGCGTGCGAGCAGAGGGTTTGCGCCGACCGCGCGACAGGCATCTTCGGCAAGTTGTCCGACGGCGTGCGAATGCTGGTTAGTGCCCGGAGCGCGAAGTGCGAGTTGGCCTAGCACGGGCAGGTCCGCGTTCGATAGCTCCAGAAGTTTCACGTCCGTCAGAATGCCGAAGAGAGATTCGTTAATCGGCAACCCGCCTGCAGTGAATATAGTCGTCAACATGCCGCCGATCACACCGCAGCCCATCGCAACCAGAACGGACCTGAGCGTTAAGGGTTGCTGCGCGTAAGCAATCAGCGCAACAGCAGTCAGAGCATTGACCGCGCTCACTGCCAATCCGGCGACCGTCACGGATTGGCGCTCGCGGTATCGTCCAATGCCGTAGATGGCAGCCGAGCATGAGAGTATTGAATAGAAAGCTTTGAGAACTCCGGTCTGCGCTAATAGCCCTGCGAAGAGCGAAGTAATCAGTGCCGTAACTAATCCGAGTTGCGTATCAACCAGAAGAGCAACGAGCAGGGCGGCGGCAGCGAAGGGCACCGCGAAGTTCCACATAATGGGATCGTTGAGCGGCGCGCTTAAGCCCCGCGCGACTACGCTCTCGGTGAGCGCGAAGCCGACGCGAATCAGAATGGTTTGAATGATAACCGCAGAGCCTACGAGCGCGAACGCACGCTTTGTAGAAAGCGAGAGCGTGATGCTGGTGCTTCGGTGCTCTATGAACTTCCATGCGAGCCAGTAGAGAGCGCCGACCAGAAAGAGAAGTCCGAAGAATTGATTCCACCAGCGATGTCCCTCGCGCCCGTACTCGCGTATAGCATCAAGCTGCGCGAGCATTGGCGCTGTCACCATATCGCCTTCGCGCGCAACGACCTGATTGCGCCTCAAGAGCACATGCGCCGCCCCAACTTTTTCGGCGGCTTCATCGCGCGTCTTGTTTGTAGCCGCAGGATCATAAGAGACTGTTGATTTGACCAGCGGAACGAGAGCCGTGAGAAGCGCCGTCTGCTCTTCCGGCTTCCAGAAGCTCAGTTGCGAGATGCGCGAGCGCAAACTCTTCTGAGCGGCTGAAAGAGCAGTCATGCGGCTCATGGGCATGGTCAGTACCGTCTGCACTCCCGGATTTCTCTTATCAACAAGCGAGATATCCTGCTTCAGATACTCCGCATCAACGTCTTCGTAGATGTAGCCGTCCGTAGCTTCCCTGAGAATGCGCGTGATTCGTTCAAGCTCCGCAGGGTCGAAGCGATGAGCGAGTATAGCGGACACCACAGGGCCGTCGCCTTCTCCGGTCCACTTCAAATCTTTCCCATTTTTATTTACGTTTCCAAGCCCGCGCGCCTCAGCCTGTTTTTGTAAATCCTCCCACGCGGAGCGAAACGCTTGCACGGCACTTTCGGAGCGCGTCGGGTCAAAGGTGAAAACGGGATGCGCGGCTTCTCTCACGGCAGCGCGGTGCTTTTCAGTCTCCGCCCAATCCGTCACACTTATGTCGGCGGGCGAGATAATAGTTCTACGAACCACCTCGCCCTCTTGATAAGTCTCAGTGACCGTGCGCGTTGAAGCATTGGCGAGTACGAGTGTGGTGACAAGTACGAAGAAGCCGTAAGCGATGAAGAATCGCGTGGTCGGATTGAAGGCTTTGAAGGGACGCACGATGAGGGCGAACGCTGCGTTGCGCGCTCTATCTAAGCGTGAAGTGAAACGTGGACGGCGTCGGGCACTCATCTCAAGTTTGCGCTCTCGTATTCCAACTCCTCTTCTGTCTGAGAATAGTTGTTGGGCTGCTCGACCAGGTTACGCGCCAGGATAGCGCTCGCGCGCTCAAGCATAGGCCGCAAACTTTGCGGGTCGGTTGCGGAGATAGCGATGCAGTTACGCGCGCCGCTCTGTGAAGCCTGCCGCAAGATTGACTCAATCGAATCTTTGTCTATAAGGTCGGCTTTGTTAAAGACTACAAGACGCGGAATCTGATTAAAGCCAAGCTCGCTCAAGATTCTCTCTACGGATTCGAGTTGTTGATGCCAGCGCGGATTGGCCGCATCAACCAGATGTATCAGCAGGTTGCTGTCGCTTATCTCTTCGAGCGTCGCGCGAAAAGCCGCTAGCAGGTCCGGCGGAAGATCACGTATGAATCCGACAGTATCGTTGACGATGACTTCCTGCTCGTGCGGAAGCCTGAGACGGCGCGATGTAGGGTCGAGTGTAGCGAACATGCGCTGCTCCGCGTGGACGTGGCTTGAGGTGAGCGTGTTCAGTAGAGTTGACTTTCCAGCGTTCGTGTAACCCACAATCGAGATGATGGGAAACTCGCGCCTCATCCTCTCCTTGCGACGAACCTCGCGGCGCTGACTTAAATTTTTAATCTCCTTCTCAAGACGATGAATGCGGTCGCGCACGCGGCGTCGGTCGGTTTCGAGTTTCGTCTCGCCCGGTCCACGCCCGCCGATGCCGCCCGCGAGACGAGAGAATGCAGAATCCTGTCCTGCGATAAGACGCGGCAGAAGATATTTCAACTGCGCAAGCTCCACCTGAATCTTACCTTCGCGCGATTGTGCGCGCTGGGCGAAGATGTCAAGGATAAGTTGCGAGCGGTCAATCACCTTCAGGTCCGTCGCCTCCGATAGCGCACGCACCTGCGCAGGCTGCAACTCGCGGTCGAACACGATCAGGTCTGCGCCGAGTTGAAGCGCGCGAACAAGTAAATCTTCCAGCTTGCCGCGCCCCAACACTGTGCGCGGATCAATCGCGTTGCGGCGCTGTATGACGCTATCAAGTACGACCACGCCCGCAGACGCAGCCAACTCCTGAAGCTCAGCCATCGTCTCTTCCGCTTCATAGAGAGAATTGGTCGTAACGCCCACTAAGATAGTGCGGTCACGCGCTCCTGCACGACGCGCAGTGCGACGATTGCGCGCCATCTCTTCTTCGAGCGAGTTAATGAGCGCCAGGAAATCAACGTCTAGTTGCGAAGGAATCTGCGGCTCAAGAAAAGCGTAAGGCTCGCCAGCACCATTAGCATCCAACTCCGCGACTGTCGTAGGCAGAAGATGTGCGGCTCGCACCATGCCCGGCAACCCTGTGCGCGCGTCAACATCCAATGACGCCATCAGGTCCAGGCGGAGCAGCGCAAGGTCCGTCAAATCGTCCTGCGTCAACTCTTCGCCGCGAAGGTGCGTATGCACGCAGCGCAGTCCGCGAAAACGGTCCGCAGCAACGCGCGTTCGTTTCAAATCCGGCAACTCTATTCTTCGCGCATCGCCTACGACGACGTACTCCACATAACCTTTGCGATCAATGAGAGCGCCAATCTGCCTGCGCGTTTCAAAAGAGAGTTCCGTCATCTGCCTTGCAAACTCCGGTGTAACTATCTGGTGCGGAGCTATGCGCCGCGAGTAGAGTTTTTCTATGCGGCGCAACTGGCTTGGCTTTAATCCCTGTGTGTTCCCGTGTACTGTGCTAATAATATTTCTCCTGTAAGCGGTCAACAGTCAGTCATCAGCCTTCAGCTTCGTTGTTGCTGATAAGCAAGCCTTTTTTGTCTTTCGATTTCGCGCTGATTGCTGAAAGCTGACTAATGACGGCTCGAAATTACAGAACGATTGAAGCGAGCGTTGGTAGGCGGCGGACGCTGAGTGAAACCGTTTGATGTTGCTCTGCGAATCAGGTTCGCTTGGTCGCTTGAGCATTGCGATTGTTATCGGGTCAGGCCGCAACTTGCGCATGGAGCGCAAATGTCTCCCCGCTTTTCGAGAACAACACGGGGGTAGCTTGACTGCGACGGATTATAACACACGCCGCGCTATAGCAAGCAGCGAAACCGGGCGCGTGAAAGAGAAGAATCCGAAAGGTCTTCAGATTAGACACTAATCGCGCGCACGTCGTATGATTGGAAGCTATCAGCAATCAGCTTTGTCATTTCAAACGGGCGATGTGAAAAATTATTTCTGGCTGAGTGCTGACGGCTGACTGCTTATTCATGGAGAGACCAATTGTGCCGGAGAGAGCGAGCGGCGAGGTTGATGTTACGCTTGAGAGCAGTTCTGGACGAACCGCTTCGGCAAAGCTCACAATCGGCTCAAGGCTCGCGGAAGATTTACATCTCGTCGCCAATCCCGCTTTCGACCCAGACGACGGCTCGCTCTATGTGACGCGCTCAGGCTCGCGCGGCCAGCAGTTTCCTGTAACGATTTTTCGGATTGATGCAGACGGCGAACTCTCGGATTTTTCTGGTGACGTTGCGAACCCGACCGGAATAGCTTTCGACAACTCGGGCCAGATGTTCGTCACGAGCCGACTGGATGGAAACGTCTATCGCATCACGCCGTTCAAAGAGGCTGTGGCGTTTGCGAAGAATCTAGGAGTTGCCACAGGCTTAGCGTTTGACAAAGATGGCCGCATGTATGTCGGCGACCGCACGGGCACTATCTATCGCATCAACGGCATTGGAGAAGAGCAAGCCTGGACGCAGATTGAGCCTTCCGTGTCCGCTTATCATCTTGCGTTCGGACCGGACGATGCGTTGTATGTGACAGGTCCGACCGTATCGAGCTTTGAGTCTGTGATGAAGATTAACCGGAACGGAGAGGCGAGCGTCTTCTATCGCGGTTTGGGACGCCCGCATGGGATAGCCTTTGACCGCGAAGGCTATCTTTACGTCGCCGGGTGCTTGCGCGGGCGGCGCGGCATCATTCGCATCGCGCCTGACGGAAGCGACGCAGAGATGTTCGTCGCAGTCATGAACACGGTCGGCCTCGCTTTCAGTTCGACAGGCAACATGGTTGTCGCAACGAGTGAAGCGGTTTACAGTTTGCCTCTCGGCATTCATGGAACGTTACTAGGTTAAAGGCTAAAAGCAGAATTCAGTAGTCAGAATTCAGGAGGCAGAATGGGAAAGGGCCGAAGCCAGTTTTCAGTTTTCAGTGTTGAGATTTAAGAAGGCTCGTAACTAAAAACTGAAAACTGAAAACTACTTTATTTATTCTGACTCTCGGACTCCTAGATTCTGTACTCTGTCTTTTTTGACTCCCTTTCGGGTGCATGTTAGTGTGGTGAGTTGTTACTGATGGTGTTCAGCTCTCTTTTAATTTAGTGATGGGTAATTACGACATAGGACAGTTCATTCTCTACATGGTCGCGCTCGTGTTCTCGCTATCTTTGCACGAGGCTGGACACGCATGGATGTCTAACCGGTTTGGAGATGATCTGGCGCGCTCGCAGGGACGCATCTCGCTAAATCCTATCAGCCACGTTGACCCGATTGGTACGCTGCTGTTTCCCGGCCTGGCATTCTTTACAGGCGCGCCGCTTTTAGGTTGGGCGCGCCCCACCCCAGTTAATCCGCTGCGCTGGCGCAACAAGCGCGTGGCAAACTTCTGGGTCTCGCTCGCAGGCATTCTGGGCAATCTTTCGATAGCTATTGTTTCAGGAATTATAATCCGCGTGCTCTATTCGATGCACGTGATTGATTTCGGAGGAAAGTTTCTGGCTCCCGTAGGCACTGATTCGCCAATAGCTGTAGGCGCGGTCGAACTGCTCTTTGTCTTCTTCACATTAAACGTCGCGCTCGCGGTCTTCAACTTGATACCGATTCCGCCGCTGGACGGAAGCAAGATTCTGGCAAGTATTCTCCCGGAGAGTTTTGAGTCGGCCATCAACGCGCTCGAACAGTTCGGCTTCATACTACTTTTCATAGCGGTCTTCACAGGCGTCTTCACTGCAATCTTTCGTGTGGTGATGCCTTTTGCAATCAGGACGCTCTTCATAGGCGTTCTTTAGAATAGAATGAAACGAATCTTCAGCGGCGCACAGCCCACGGGCGGCTTTCATCTTGGCAACTATCTTGGCGCGCTGCGAAACTGGGTCGAGTTGCAGCGCGAGTACGAGAGTTTCTTCTGCGTCGTCAATCTGCACGCACTCACCAATCCGCAAGACCCGAAAGAACTCGCAGCGAAAACCAGAGAGGTCGCACGGCTCTACTTGGCGGCAGGCATTGACCCGGAGGTTTCGACCATCTTCATTCAGTCGGACGTGCCCGAACACGCCGAACTCGCCTGGATTCTGAACTGCATAGCGCGCGTCGCGGAACTCGAACGCATGACGCAGTACAAGGACAAAGCAGCTAAGCAGCGCGAAGGCGTCGGCGCTGGGATATTGAATTACCCGGTCCTGATGGCTGCGGACATCCTTCTCTACAAAACCGATCTAGTCCCCGTCGGTCACGATCAGAAGCAGCACCTTGAGTTGACGCGCGACCTGGCTGAGCGTTTCAACCGCGACTACGGCGAGACGTTTCGTATTCCCGAAGCTTTCATCCCGAAAGTCGGCGCACGCATCATGTCTCTGAGCAATCCTCAGAAGAAGATGGCTAAGTCGGACGAGAATCCGCAGAGCAGCATCGCTCTACTTGACGACGCCGAAACAATCCGCCGCAAGTTAAAACGCGCCGTCACGGATTCAGGCACAGAGATACGATTTGATGAGACGCGACCCGCATTGACGAACCTGCTCACGATCTATCGTCTTCTGACGCAACGGACGCCGCAGGAGATTGAAGAGCACTTCGCCGGGAAAGGCTACGCACAATTGAAAGGCGAACTGGCCGATGTGGTGGTAGAATTCCTGCGGCCATTTCAGGAGCGCGTTCACGGCATCTCGGATGAAGAGCTTGAGCGAATTTTAGAGAGCGGGCGCGAAAGAGCGAGCGGCATTGCGCGTGCGACGATGGAGGAAGTGAAGAATCGTCTTGGCTTGCATGGTGCACACAGTAGGAACTGAATTAACCACAGAGGAAATAAAAGATGGAAAAAGCAAATAGCAGATTTGAAATCTCAAGCCCCAGATTTTTTATTTCCCTTCCTCTGTGTACTCTGTGTCCTCTGTGGTGAAATAAATCGGGAGAGATAATGAGCGAAACGACAGAGATAGTTCAGGAGACTGCAAGCGCACCTCAAACGATAAGCGTCGCGGGCGCGCGCCCGGAAATCGTCGCGGATAGCAATGATGAGTTGAAGCTTGTGTTGGGCGAGTTCAATGGTCCGCTTGATCTCCTTCTCTATCTTATCAGGCAGGAGCAGGTTGACATCTACGACATACCTGTCGCGCGAATCACGGATGAATACCTGCGCTACCTGAACATGATGAAGGAACTTGACATCGCCGTCGCTGGCGATTTTTTAGTTATGGCGGCGACTTTGATTGAGATTAAATCGAAGATGCTCCTGCCGCGCGACCCGCTCGCTGACCTTGGGAACGAAGAGTTGATTGACCCGCGAGAAGACCTAATCAATCTGCTGCTGGAACATCAGAAATACAAGGCCGCAGCGCAGATGCTATGGTCACGCGCGACCGTTGAGCGGGCGGATGTTGGAGCGGCTTCGCAACATGGTCCTCTCGGCGGGCGAGTTGAACTTAAGAAAATTTTTCGAGCGCGCAAACTCCCGTCGTGAGCTTGTGCTTGCCTTTCTATCGGTGCTCGAACTTGTTCGTACAACTGAAATTTCACTCATTCAGCGGGAGACTTTTGGCGAAATCATAGCGCGCGCAAGCGCCTGAAACTTTTCACGACTATGATTAAGAAGATAAAAGAGAGATTGCAGAAGATGACGAAGACCGAAAATTCCGAAGAGAATCTGGAAGAGATGAGCCTGACGCCGGACGAAGAGCAGATGTTCGAAGCTGGAGCGGATGGAGAAGATATTATCATTCACGATGCGGACGCCGAAGATGCTCTTGAAGAAGCTGCGCTGCGTGTGAGCGATGATAAGTTTGAAAACGGCCAGCCTGATTCGGACCTTGACACACCGCACAATGTTCGCAGCATGGCGGAGATGATTGCGATCATAGAGGCAATCATCTTCGTCTCGGAAGAACCGCTGAGCGTCAAAGTTCTTTCAGATGTTCTCAAAGAGGATCGCGGCTGGATTGAGACTGCTTTGGAAGCTCTCGCGGAAGAGTTCAACGCGCGAAACGGCGGTCTTCAACTGCGCGAGGTCGCAGGCGGCTGGCAGTTCGCCACTCGTCCCGAACATCACGAGCATGTCCGTGCCTTCCTCAAATCGCGCCCCTCTGCAAAACTCTCGCTCGCTTCGCTTGAAACGCTCGCCGTCATAGCCTACAAGCAGCCGATCACCGTGCCCGAAATCTTAGAGATACGCGGCGTGCAGTCGCCTTCGGCAATCAAGACGCTTCTGGACAAACGACTCATAAAGGCATGTGGCCGCAAAGAGACCATAGGGCGACCCATGATGTACGGCACGTCGAAAGAGTTTCTGCTTCAGTTCGGTCTGAAAGATTTAACGGAGTTGCCGAGCATAGAAGATTTTGAGGATTTGGCTGGCGGCATTCAGTAAGGTTCATTCTGGATAGGTGGAAGAACGTCTCCAAAAATTGATTGCCGCTGCCGGGCTGGCTTCACGTCGTCACGCAGAAGAGATGATTAAGGCGGGTGAGGTGACAGTCAACGGCCAGGTAGTCACGGAACTAGGCACGAAGGCTGACCCAAAGCGCGATCACATAAAGGTGCGCGGTCGGCTAATCAATCCAAAGCTTCAATCGCGCGAGAAAGTTTATGTGCTGCTCAACAAGCCGCGCGGCTATCTGACAAGCCTCGCGGACCCTGAAGGCCGTCCGCTCGTCACAGAGCTTCTGCCTCAATCTCTTGGTCGTCTTCACACGGTTGGAAGATTGGATTTCAACACAGAGGGCTTGCTGATCTTGACGAACGACGGCGAGTTTACAAACTTCATCACGTCTGCGCGCAACCGTGTTGAGAAAGTTTACGAGGTGAAGGTCAAGGGCGTGCCGCCCGATGAAGCGATTGACCGTCTTCGTCGCGGCATCGTTCTTGACGACGGCGTTCGCACTGCGCCTGCTAAGATCAGGAAGACTGGCGAGAGCGAAACGAACTCCTGGTTCGATGTCGTTCTTCATGAAGGACGCAATCAACAGATAAGGTACATGTTCGACCGCATAGGCCACTCGGTTCTGAAACTTCGTCGCGTGCAAATAGGTTTTCTCAAAGACGAGCGTCTCGCGCCGAAACAGTGGCGACGGCTTGCGCCTTCGGAAGTCGCGCGCTTCATGAGCAGCAAGCGAAAAAGAGAATCACAAGCGAAGACGAAAACTCGCAGAGCGAGTAACAGCGGGCGGCGAGACTAGAGTAGAATAAGAAGTGATGAGTAATGAGTGATGAGTGATGAGTAGAAGCCTGTCCTAAACTCATCACTCATTACTCATCACTCATCACTTTATCAAAGGGGTCTTTATGGAGTTCGGGTTATCGGAAGAGCAGCAGCAGGTTAAGATGAGCGTGCGTGAGTTCGCGGAAGCTGAGATCGCGCCGCATGTGATGGAGTGGGACGAGTCGCAGCATTTCCCGATTGAGTTGTGGCCTAAGCTTGGAGAGTTGGGATTGACGGGCGTTATCTTTCCAGAAGAGTACGGCGGCGCAGGGATGGGCTATGTTGAGTATGCGACGATCATTGAAGAACTCTCGCGCGTTGATGGCTCGGTCGGAATCTCCGTTGCCGCGCACAATTCGCTCTGCTCGAACCACATTTACATCTATGGCTCTGAGGAGCAGAAGCAGAAGTATCTTATTCCTCTGGCTCAAGGCAAGCATCTGGGCGCGTGGGGACTGACGGAGCCGGGCGCTGGCTCTGATGCATCAGGCACGCGCACCGTCGCTGTCAGACAAGGCGGTGGCTTCGTCGTCAACGGAGCAAAGAATTTCATCACTCACGCGATTCACGCGGACACGTGCGTGGCTATGGCCGTGACGGACCGCGCGAAGCGAAGCCGTGGGATCAGTGCGTTCATCTTCGAGAAGGGGCAGAAAGGTTTTACGCCGACGAAGAAGGAGAACAAGCTTGGGCTTCGCGCATCGGAGACGGCGAGCGTCATCTTTGAAGACTGCCACTTGAAGGAAGAGAACATGCTTGGAGAAGAGGGCATGGGTTTTGTCAATGCGATGCAGATTCTTGACGGCGGGCGAATCTCAATCGCAGCGCTCGCAGTTGGAATTGCCCAGGGCGCTTACGAGTCTGCGGTCCGCTACTCGAAAGAGCGAGAGCAATTCGGCAAACCCATCGCAGAGTTTCAGGCGATTCAATTTAAGCTCGCGGACATGGCCGTTTCGATTGAAGCCGCGCGTCTTTTGATGTATCGCGCTGCTTACCTGAAAGATCAGGGCAAGAAGACTACGAAGGAGTCTTCTATGGCTAAGCTCTACGCGTCTGAAGTGAGCGTGCGAGTCTGCGAAGAGGCTATACAGATTCACGGCGGCTACGGCTACACGAAAGATTATCCGCCCGAAAAATACTGGCGCGATTCCAAGCTCTGCACCATAGGCGAAGGCACATCGGAAATCCAGCGCATAATCATCGCGCGCGAATTGCTGAAGCAGTAAAGAGTAGAAATGATTCACGCTCTCCTGCGCAAAGATGAAAAGAGAAGCTCGCAACCTCTTCTTTGCATCTTTGCGCAGGAGAGCGTGGACTCTCTTCGTCTTAAGCACATTGCCCATACGCATTAGAAAACTGCAATAAACAAGCAATGCGAGCGATACTTACGACCCATCTCTTCTAACTTGAAATCAATCTTTCACTTCCTTGCACGGTATCGTGCGTGTCCCTGCGAAAACGTGCGGTCTAAATTGATAACTGCTAAACTGTTGACCGCCAAAGCTGCGGCGCAACGCGCGCAGCCCTTATGGCATCCATATTGCTGGACTTTGAGGCGGCGCGTCTCTTCTCTCTCCCTCCCATGCGCGCTCATCTTTTGAATGAGACATGAGGGGGCCGGAAGTAGTTATGGAAAGGTTGAAACGAATTATTCTGGCAGCCATGATGTGCTGCATTGTTTCTGCGGGAGCAATCGCGCAGAGGCAAGACCCTAACAAGCCGCCGCCGAAAGAGGGCGACCAGCCGAAGGTGAGGGTCGAAGAGAACAAGCATCCGCCTCACGATAATAATAATCAGAGAGGCGACGATAAAAAAAAGCCTTAGAGCAGTTGCTACAGGCATTCTCGGTTAATCTTATTGAAGATTAACGAGACTTACAGAATTGAGACCCGCGCCCGACGATTTAAGAAAAGCGCGGGTCTCATTACTTTCAAGGGGATTAAGGAGGGTGAGAAAGGTCATGCGCGATTATAAAGTAAAAGCTTTATTCGTTATCTCATTGCTTTCAATTAGCAGCTTGCTGACATTCTTTGTTTCGACAACGCGCGCTCAAGGCGGCATTGATCCAAGACTCGTCGCGCGTGCGCGCCAGATTACAGGAGATGATTTCACAGTCTTAACCAGAACGCCTCGCGGCGCGCGCGTCGTTGCCGTAAACGCGCCTCGCCCGGAAGTCCTGCAAGCGATTGACAACGGCCTCACCGACCTATTCAATGTCGCGCATCGTCACGGCTATACGAACCGTCTGGACTACTCTTACTACACAATCTTCATCGCCCGCGCAGACAGAACAAAGGATAGCAAGGGCAACTATTCGCCAGACATAGCTGTTCCTGCGGGCCAGTACGCCGGAAGCTACTACGATCAGGGCGGCTACATCTACGCTGCTGGAATGGTCATGGCGTTCAACCCCTGCGCCTTCATCATTGCGGAGCACGAAAGAGATTTCGGGCGCATAGCGAATGTGGTCCGCTACGAAGGCGAGCATCTGGTCCTTTACTACAACGACCGCGCGCTTTATGAAAAGACTGCGGACCACAGCAAGGGCGGCGGGCATCCGATTGCTTTGCAAAGCTATGCAAAGGCTTTTCAAGGCTCTGCAAAGGCTTTTCAACGCGATGCAAAGGGCTTGCAAACCTCTGCAAAGCCCTTGCATGTCTATGCAAACGGCTTGCAAGGCGTTGCAAGGCGCTCGCAAGGCTTTGCGAATCCCTGCTTTTGGTCCGCAAAGCTATGTGAACCTGAATTGTGTTCGGGAAATACTGGTGCCCGCTATTGGACTCGAACCAATGAAACCTCTCGCGTGTGAAGCGAGCGCTCTACCAACTGAGCTAAGCGGGCACGCGCTTTTTTTAAGGGACGCCGAATGCTAACAAAGCGAATTCGTTAGGGTCAAGCTGGATGAATTGCGGCCTTCAACAATTTCGGAAATGAGCAGTGAGGAAGAATCTCTTTCCGGCTTATCACTGTCCCGCCGATTGATCGTCAGGTCCTGCGGGCTGCTGGTCATTCACCTTGATGGTGTCGGAGTTTGCGTCCAGGTAGTAATGGTTCTTACCTGTAGCGCCAATCCCGTCTGTCTTCTGCGGATCGGCGTTGATGGCGTAGAAAGGTGGTTGGCCGCTGGCCTTCTCTTTAATAGTGATCTTATAGACGTAGCCGCTCACGACAGGAGTATCGCCAGCAAACTTCTTATCAAGGTTTACGTCTGTGATTAGTTGGTCGAACGTTCCATAAGCATTGCCCTGATGCTGTTTGTAATAGAGCCTCTGATTGACGGCTAGAGTCTTGAGCGACTGGATTGCGGCGGTCTCATTTGCAGAGCGCGTGATTGCCTGATATGCAGGGATGCCCACGCCTACCAGAATACCGATGATTGCGATAACGATCATCAACTCGATGAGCGAAAAGCCGCGCTGATTCAAATGTCGTCTATAATCTTTTCTCATAATCAATTCACCTCACCAATATCTCACGAATAATCTTACGAGTAGTTCCACAAAATTAGGTAACTCAGAAAACGCTCTCGTCCTCTGAACACGCCATAAATTTTACTACATCAGACTTGAATGAGTCATCCAGCAATAAGCAAGGATGAAGGATGAAGGCGGCAACGATGAAGTAAGAAAGCGTTGTATTGAATGCTCATGCTTTTACTTCATCCCTCATCCCTCTGCCCTCATCCCTGTTTTCCAATCCTTCCTCTGAGCATGTAGAATGTAGTTTCAAGTCGGGTCTTCGAGCGGAGCAAGAAAGAGTTTATGCGTAGATTCCAGACGGCGAACAGGGAAGAAGCGGCTGTTGCAACAACTGCGGTCGAGAAGGTAAACGAGTTGCAGGCGGCGATTGAGCGCGTCATCAAGGGAAAGCCTGAAGCGGTGCGCCTCACAATTGTGACGCTGATCGCTGGCGGTCATCTTCTCGTCGAAGACGTACCCGGTGTAGGCAAGACCACGCTCGCTCACGCCATGGCGCGCTCGCTCGATTGCACGTTCCAGCGCATACAGTTCACCTCAGACCTTCTGCCGTCGGACGTTATAGGTCTATCGGTTTACAACCAGCACATGGGCGTCTTTGACTGGAAGCCCGGACCAGTCTTCGCAAACGTGGTGCTTGCAGACGAGATCAATCGCACTACTCCGAAGACGCAGTCGGCGCTTCTGGAAGCAATGGCTGAAGGCCACGTAACCGTCGAAGGCGTGACTCATACTCTGCCAGCGCCTTTCATAGTCGTGGCAACACAGAACCCCATTGAACATCACGGCACGTACCCTTTGCCTGAATCACAACTGGATCGTTTTATGCTGCGTCTTCGCATAGGCTACCCGGGCGCGGACGACGAAAAAGAGATACTGCGTGACCGCGAGCGCACTGACCCGCTAGAGCAATTGCGCCCCGTCATGTCCGGCAAAGACATTCTTGAATTGCAACGGCATGTCTCAGAGGTCTCTGTTGACGATGCGCTCGTTGATTACCTGATGCGGGTCGTGAACGCGACGCGCGAGACAGAGATGCTGGACCTTGGAGTAAGCCCGCGCGGAACGCTCGCGCTCTTTCGCGCTGCGCAATCATTGGCGCTGACGGAGGAACGCTCCTACTGTGTGCCGGACGACATCAAGCGCCTGGTGCTTCCAATCTTCGCTCATCGCATAGTAGTAAGCTCACGCTTCTCGTCTTCCTTACGCCGCAGCGAAGAATCCGAAGCCGTGCTCAAAGAGATAATGAAGACGGTCAGCGTGCCGCTCTGACCCGGACGCGGGGACGCCGCAGACCGAAGGGACGCGGGGAATGAAAGACGAAGCGGGCGCACAGATAAAGAGCGATATAGTCGAAAATAATAGATCGCCGCGTCACCGCACGCCTGCGTCTCCGCGTCTCCGCAAGTGGCACAACGCTATCTTAAGCACGTTGCTTGTACTGTTGGGATTGGGGATGACGGGAGTCATCCTGATTGCGCGGGGCGTGGGCGACATGCGGCTTGCGAATATCGCGGCAATCGCTTCGCTCGTCGTTGTTCTTCTAATCATAATCGTGGTCGTGCCGCCGCTCGTTCGCTCGGCGCGTGCAGAGGTCTCGCGGTTTGACCTTCCGCTTCAGATAACAAAGGGCGGCGTAATCTTCCTTGGCGTGCTCGCCGTCGTAGCTTTCGCCGCGTGGAACACGGGCAACAATCTTCTCTTCCTGCTCTTCTCACTTCTGGCCTCGACTCTATTCGTCGCGTGGGCTGCGGCTCGCGCTAGCCTGCGGGATTTAATCGTCTCTGCGCGTTTCCCGGACCACATCTATGCGGGCGAGCCTGCGCCCGTCATAGTGATTATCAGGAACACGAAGCGCTTTCTCCCTTCCTTCTCTATTCTGGTGGAAGCGCGCGGTCCGATTGATAAAGAGGAGCGTAAGGAGAAACGCCGACGCCGCAAGCGCGTGCGTTTCAGCAAGCGCACGCTTGCATACTTCATGTACGTTCCGCATCGCGCAGCAGCCGAACAGCGCGTCGAACAGCTTTTCGACCGACGTGGCCATGAACTAATCACAGGCTTCGAGCTTTCTACTCGCTTTCCCTTCGGATTCTTTCGCCGTCGCCGCAGGCTTCGCGCGCGCGATGTTGACATCGTCGTTTATCCAAGGCCCGAACCACTCGGCGACGAGCTTCACCTTCTGCCGATGAATGCGGGGCGTCTAATCTCTGCACGGCGCGGCGCAGGCGGCCACGATCTGTTCTCCCTGCGCGACTATCATCCGCAGGACGATCTGCGCCACATTGACTGGAAAGCTACGGCGCGCGCGCGTAGATTGATTGTTAGGGAGTTTACCGCCGAGGACGAGCGACGCATGACGATTGCGCTCGATACGAAGGGGCATGACGCGGACGCGAAAGATTTTGTTGCACGCTTCGAGCGAGGCGTGACGCTCGCCGCATCGCTCACAGCACACTTTATAGACGAGCGAGCCGAAGTTCGTCTTGTGATTGGAGAAGAGGCGGGACGCTACGGCGTCGGCCCTG
>QHXM01000283.1 GCA_003222945.1 Acidobacteriota bacterium | reverse complement strand
TTGTGGTCACACTCATCATTCTTTGCTTTGCAGAAGTCGGCAGCCGTTTCGACGCGACGGGTGGTCCGTATCTTTACGCGCGCGAGGCGTTCGGTTCAGTCGTTGGATTCGAGGTCGGGTGGCTTCAATGGCTCACTCGTATAATGGCCTTTGCCGCAAACTCAAATCTGCTCGTAGAGTATCTGAGCCTCTTCTGGCCCGGCGCGGTCAGCGAACCCTGGCGCTCGCTCATCATCACGGTCGTCACTGTCGCGCTAACCGCAATCAACATTGTGGGCGTGCGCAACGCTACGGTCTTCGGAAACTTCTTCACAATAGGAAAGCTGATTCCGCTCATACTCTTCGCAGTCGTCGGCCTGTTCTTCATAAACTCCGGCAACTACTCTTTCGTTGCGCGCCCCGGCTACGCAGCCTTCTCATCATCGGTCCTGCTTCTGATTTACGCTTTCACAGGTTTCGAGATGGCCGTCATCCCGTCGGGCGAGGTCCAGAATCCGCAGCGAAACATTCCCATCGCTTTGCTGACTGCAATCGGCGTCGTCGCTTCAATCTACATACTGGTTCAGTTCGTCTCTATTGGAACGCTGCCCGGTCTCGCAACCTCTACGAAGCCGCTCGCAGATGCGAGCAGAAACTTTATGGGTGCGGCAGGAGCTTTCGTAATTTCAGTCGGAGCGATTATCTCAATCGTTGGAAACCTGAACATAACCATACTGGCTGGCTCGCGGCTTCCATACGCTATGGCCGAGCGCAATCAGCTTCCGCGCTTTCTTGCGTCCACGCACAAAAGCTTTCACACGCCGCATTTCGCAATATTGATTTCCGCCGCAGTGATGCTCGCTCTCTCTATCTCCGGGACCTTCATCTATGCGCTCACCATCAGCGCGATTGCTAGACTCTTGACTTACGCAGCGACGTGTGCAGCGCTGCCGAAATTCCGTTTGACCGCAGGCGCGCCGTCCGCAAAGTTCAAAGCGCCCGCAGGAATCTTGGTCTCGATAGCTTCACTTATTTTGGCCGCATGGCTGCTCTCAAACAGCGCGTTGAAAGAGGCGCGCGATGCAGGTATAGCTGCGGCGCTCGGTCTGCTGATTTACTTTGCTTACTATCTTAGCCTGCGGCGAAAACAGCTTTCTTAATCGCCGCCGGGTTCATAAACGAAGCGCCCATCCACGAGTGTCATAAGAGATGCAATAATGAAGAGCGGAATGACTGTTGTTATAGCGGAAGTTCGTTACACCGGAACTGGGCGTGTAGTGTATCATTGACTTTCCCTGATGAGTTAGAAGATTTCTTTACTATTCAAGACTCGGAGGTTTCCCCTATGAAAAGGTTTGTCACCCTTCTGTTTCTTTTAGCTCTCCCGCTTCATGTCTTAGCGCAGATGCCTTCTCCAAACGTTCAGTTAAACGAGATGAAGAAGTTAAGTTAAATGGTGGGTCAGTGGAAAGGCTCTGGCTGGATGGAGCAGGCTGGAAAGCGCACAGACTTTAGTGGAGCGGAAACGATTCAGAGCAAACTCAATGGCCTGGCTTTGCTCGTCGAAGGAAAATTCAACACTCAAGTCGGCGGCAAAGATGTCACCGTGCACGAGACGCTGGCCGTTCTATCCTCCGATGAAAGGTCCAAGACATTTCGCTTCCGCACCTATTTAGCCAGCGGCATCACAGGAGATCAGGAGGCGAAGCTGATTGACGGCGGCTGGCAATGGGGATTTCAATTTCCCGGAGGCACTATTCGATACACAATCAAGGTGAACGAAAAGGATCAGTGGTTCGAGATCGGCGAGATGTCTCAGGACGACGCGACATGGCGAAAGTTTTTTGAGATGACTCTTCAGAGAGTTAAATAAGAACTCTCTTCTCTGTAAAGTGTGGATAAGTTAGTAGAAAACTTGCGCGCTGTTTTAGGGCGCACGGCTGTCTTAAGCGAGCCTGACGAGTTGATCGTTTACGAGTGCGACGGGCTGCCTCAGCACAAGCATCGCCCGCGCGCCGTGGTCTTTCCAAATTCAACTGATGAGGTCGCAGAAGTCTTACGCACATTAGCGCGCGAAGGCGTGACGTTCTCTCCGCGCGGCGCAGGCACTGGGCTGTCCGGCGGCGCGCTCGCTGTCAATCAAGGCGTCGTCATAGAGCTTGCTCGAATGCGTAGGCTCATAAAGATTGATGCGGAGAATCGCTTCGCTGTGGTCGAGACGGGAATGGTCAATGCGAAACTGTCAAAGGCTGCTGCGCCGTTTGGTCTTCACTATGTTCCAGACCCTTCGAGCCAGATGAGTTGCACCATCGGCGGAAACCTTGCGGAGAACAGCGGCGGAATTCATTGCTTGAAGTACGGCATGACGGTGGACCACGTTCTTGCGGCGCGCGTTGTGCTCGCGGGAGGCGAGATTGTCGAACTTGGGAGCGATGCTGGCTCAACTCCTGGTTACGATCTATTGGGCGTCTTCGTTGGCTCTGAAGGAACTTTCGGCATCGCAACCGAAGCGACATTAAAGCTCGTTCCGCTCCCTTCAGCCGTGCGAACCTTGCTTGCAATCTTCTCGGATGTTGACGACGCGAGCCGCGCAGTCTCCGCAATCATCGCCGCAGGACTCGTGCCCGCAGCGCTTGAGATGATGGACGGCGCGATCATACGTGCGGTCGAGGCTAGCGTCTTTGCCGCAGGGATTCCGTTGGACGCGGAGGCGGCACTGCTGGTTGAGTTGGACGGACTCGAAGCAGGTCTTGATGATGAAGCGGAACGTGCGAGCAGCATTTGTCGTGAGCATGGCGCGCAGAGCGTTAGATGCGCGAGCGACGACGAAGAGCGCAAGCGTCTGTGGGCTGCGCGCAAAGGTGCGTTCGGCGCTATGGGTCGCATCTCACCCGATACAATGTTGCAGGATGCGGTTGTTCCGCGCTCGCGTCTGCCGGAAATCCTGGCCGCTACTTATCGCATAGGCTCGAAGTACGGCCTTCGCGTTGCAAACGTCTTTCATGCGGGCGACGGAAATCTTCATCCGTTCCTATGCTTCGACGCGCGCCACCCGGATGAGGTCTTGCGCGTTAAGGAAGCTGGACGCGAGTTGATGGAGACGTGCGTTCGCGCCGGAGGCTCAATCACGGGCGAGCACGGCGTTGGGCTTGATAAGAGCGATTACCTGCCGCTCATCTTCTCCGAAGACGACATGGACGCGATGCTACGCGTGCGCGCTGCCTTCGACCCGACAGGTCTATGCAATCCCGGCAAGATAATTCCGACTCCGCGCACTTGCAGCGAAGGGAGCGCAGTGACGAGACGCAGAGACGCGGAGACGCAGGCGTGCGGCGAGACTGAATCGCCGGGAGCGCACGCATCCCTGCGTGCAAGCTTGCGCGAGCAAGCTCAGAGTGTTCGCGCTCACGCGCTCAATGCAGGCGAGCCGCCTGCGCTCCCGGCCTTAACTCCATCTCATTCATTCAACGCAGAGGAAGCGCAACGTCTTCTCGCACAGATCGTCGGTGATGAAAACATCTACGCGTCTCTACACGCCTGCGTCTCCGCGTCTCTCGCTGTCGCTCCTGCTTCTGCTGAAGAGGCTTGCGAAGTCTTGCGCCTTGCGTCGAGTCAAGGTTGGAAGGTCGTTCCGGCTGGCGGAGAGACTTGGCTTGATGCTGGCAATCCGCTTGGGCGTGCTGATGTAGTAGTCAGCACTAGAAGGCTGAACCGAATCATAGAGCATGAGCCTGCCGATCTTGTTGCTAGAACGGAATCAGGCGTGACGCTCTCGGCTCTTAACAATGAACTCGCTCGCGCCAGACAATGGCTGCCCGTTGACCCGCCGGACCAGGGAAGCGCGAGCGTTGGCGGTGTCGTTGCTACAGGCATGAGCGGCGCGCAAGTCTTAGGTTACGGAAGCCCTCGCAGTTACGTTATCGGAATGCGCGTCGCGCTTGCTGATGGCCGAACAATAAAAGCGGGCGGGCGCGTGGTGAAAAACGTTGCGGGCTATGATCTGTGCAAGCTGTTCACGGGAAGCTACGGCACGCTCTGTCTAATCCTGGAACTTAACTTCAAGCTGCGCCCGCTTCCGCTATACACGACGACCGTTGCCGCGTGCGCTCCCCTCGATTCTCTACTGCGCGCGGCGCGTGCCATTTTGGATGCACGCCTTCTTCCGGTCGCAGTCGAACTTCTCTCTTCGCGCGCGGCTTCGCGCATAGGAGTCTCGAACGCAGAGACGCATCCGATCTTACTCGTCCGCTTTGCTGGCACGCACGGAACTGTAACTTTCCAGACGGAAGAGACTGTAAGACTCTTTCACAATGAAGACGCGAAGCTTACAAGCTACGCTTCGGATGATGACGAAAGCTACTGGCAGAAGCTCAGTGCTCTTCCATTACAAAATGAGAATCAACTCGTCTGGCGCGCAAACGTTCTGCCCAGTGAACTACAAGCGTTCCTTAATCACGCGATGAATGACGACTGTGCGAACTTGCATTCCTCTTCATCGCTCTGGCACGCTGGCGTTGGTGATGGAAGATTGCGTGTGATTAGTTCTTCTATGGATGACGCCGCACGAGCGGTCGCTTCGCTTGAAAGCTTGCGTGCGCGTGCAAGAGCGTCTGCTGGCTCGCTCGTCATTGAAAGCGCGCCGACCAGTATCAAGAGCGCGATTGACTCGTGGGGTATGACGGGCAGAACCGTTCCCTTGATGCGGCGCGTTAAGAATCAACTTGATCCCGCGAATGCGTTCTCGCCGGGTCGGTTTTAGATTTGGAAATTGGCTTACTATGAAGCTTCGCTGGAATCAAGAGAACGCGAAAATCCAGACGGGAACGGAATTCTCAAAGGAGAAAGATTATGCTGGCTCGCATTTCGCGCACACTTCTTCTTTTCCTGCTCACATTTGCTTTTCTGGCAGCGCCGTTTGCGCCAACACAATCACAAGCTGCGACCACAGCTTCCGCGCACGCTTTAATTCGCCAGCCCGTCCGCGCAGAGCACGGCATGGTCGCTTCAGCCGAGCGCATAGCGTCTCAAGTCGGCATTGATGTCTTAAAGCGTGGCGGCAACGCCGTTGATGCGGCGATTGCGACGGCGTTCGCGCTCGCCGTGACCTATCCTTCGGCTGGAAACCTTGGCGGCGGCGGTTTCATGATGATTCGATTGCGCGACGGGCGGACCACTGCCATTGATTACCGCGAGATGGCTCCGTCTGCCGCGACGCGTAACATCTTTCAGGATGAGAAAGGAAATTTAATTCAGGGCGAAGGCTCTTCGCTCATTGGCTATCGCGCGGCGGGTGTGCCCGGAACTGTTGCCGGGATGGAATTGGCTTTCAAAAAATATGGCTCCGGCAAACTCTCATGGGCGGAACTCATTGAGCCTGCGCGCAAACTCGCGGCGGAAGGCTTTCCAATCTACGGCTACCTGGCTCGCAACCTCGTTAAGAAGAAGGACCAGTTTGCGCCTTATGAGGACAGCCGCAAGATTTTCCTGAACGACGGAAAGTTCTATCAGGAGGGCGAGGTGCTGCGTCAACCGGAGCTTGCCGCAACGCTCAGACGTTTACAGAAGAACGGCGCGCGTGAGTTCTACGAAGGCGAGACCGCGCGCCTGATAGCAGCAGACATGAAACAACACAACGGTCTCATCACGATGGAAGATTTGCGCGGCTACGTTGCAAAGGAGCGCGTGCCTGTTCGGACCACTTACAGAGGCTATGAAGTAATCACTATGCCGCCGTCCTCTTCTGGCGGAGTGATTCTGATAGAGATGCTGAACATACTCGAAGGCTACAACCTGCACGAGATGGGCTGGTCTTCAGCAGACCGCTATCATCTGATGGCCGAAGCTATGCGGCGCGCTTACGCAGACCGCGCGGAATACCTGGGCGACGCGGATTTCGCAAACGTTCCTGTTGCAGGGTTGATAGATAAAAATTACGCGGCACGCCAGCGCAGCACTATCAACATGACGCACGCTTCTACGAGCGCCGAGGTGCGTGCAGGTCATCCTGTGGGCGCGGAATCGTCCGAGACGACGCACTTCTCCATTGTTGACGCGGAAGGCAACGCGGTCGCCAACACTTACACCTTGAATGAAAGTTTCGGCTCTAAGGTCGTGGCTAAGGGGACTGGCTTTCTCTTGAATGACGAGATGGACGACTTCGCGGCGAAGCCTGGAACGCCGAACTACTACGGCTTGATTCAGGGCGAGCGCAACGCCGTCGCGCCGCACAAGCGCCCGCTGTCGGCCATGACTCCGACTTTCGTGCTGCGCAAGGACGGGACTCTTTGGTTCGCAATCGGTTCGCCCGGCGGCTCTACGATTATCAACACGGTGTTGCAAGTCATCACCAACATCATTGATTACGAGATGAACATTCAACAGGCGATTGATGCCCCGCGCATACATCATCAGTGGATGCCGGACGAACTCGCTTACGAGCCTTACGGACTTTCTACGGACACTCTGCACCTTTTAGAAGCGCGCGGTCACAAAGTTTACGTTCGCCCGAACGCCGGTTGGACTACGGGCGAAGGTTACATGGGCAACGCTCAGGGCATCATGCTGGAAGAGAAAACAGGCACGCGACTCGGCGCAAGCGACCCACGCGGCGACGGAGCGGCGATTGGATACTAAAGGCAGGAGTCAGAGAAAAGCAGAATCCAGAATTCAGAAGTCAGGAGTCAGAATGGATAAAGCTGAAACCGATTTTACAGATTTTGTTTCTCTTTTATTCTGGATTCTGACTTCTGACTCCTGAATTCTACTTTTCGTTATGGTTTCATCTAAACTTGCAATCGCGTTAGCGGATGAAGAGGACAAGCTGCTGGCTTGTGTGCATTGCGGGCTGTGTCTCGAAGCTTGTCCGACATATCTTCACACGGGCGATGAGAATGACAGCCCGCGCGGTCGCATCTACCTGATGCGGGCGGTTGAAGAAGGAAGGCTCAATCCTGAGTCAAACTCCTTCGGCGCGCACATCAATCGTTGTCTTGGTTGCCGCGCTTGCGAGCAGGCTTGCCCGGCTGGAGTCGAGTACGGGCAACTCCTGGAAGCTGCGCGTTCTGATCTGACGAAGACTGAAAGACAGCGGCGCGGCTGGACTTCAAGGCTAATTCGCTTCGTGCTCAAACACATCTGGCTTCATCCCGCGCGCCTGCGCTTTGCATTTACGACGACGCGCGTCATGCGAAACATACGGCTGCCGAAACTTTTGATTAGGTCCAAACTCGCTCGTCTCATCTCGCCTCGTTTGGAGTTTGCGCTCGCACTTCTTGATAGCTCACGCGGAGATGAGAGAAGACGGGATGAAAGCGTCGCGCGTCCTGTTTCAGATTCGGCGGATTCGCGCGCGTTACTCTTCAAAGGGTGCGTGACCGAAGGACTATTCGCGCGCGTCAACCGCGCTTGCGTGCGAGTGCTCGAAGCAAACGGTTGCTCTGTGAGTAGCCCAAAGGATCAAGTCTGCTGCGGCGCGCTTCACGCTCACGCGGGCGACTTGGAAGGCGCACGCACACTTGCGCGTCGCAACATTGATGCCTTCAATGACGAGGCGCAAGCGGGCATTGTCACAAACGCAGGCGGCTGCGGCGCTATGCTTCTGTCTTACGCTCATCTATTGTCGGATGACGCTGGATATGCAGAGCGTGCGCGCGAGTTTGCAAAGCGTGTGCGCGACATAAGCCAGCAACTCGCCGCGACAGGAATACTGGAAGGCGCGAGCGTTAGCGAAAGCGTAACGACTTACGATGCGTCGTGCCATCTGCTCTACGGCCAGCGCGCATCTGAAGCGCCGCTTGAGATGCTCGGCGCGATACCGGATTTGAAGTTCGTGCCTCTTGTGGGAAGCGAAGTCTGCTGCGGTGGCGCTGGCGTCTATAATCTTCTTGAGCCTGAATTGTCGCGCCGCGTGCTGGATGAAAAACTCGCGCACATTAAAGAGACTGGCGCACAAGTCTTAACGACAGGAAATCCGGGCTGCCACATGCAGATTGGCGCAGGCGCGCGGCTTAAAGGCATGGAAGGTGTGCGCGTTTGTCATCCGGTCGAATTGCTGGATGAATCCTATGAGCGCGCAGGGTTCTATAAAAGCAGGAGTCAGGAGTCAGAAGCCAGAAGCCAGAAGGGATAAGGCTGAGAGCCGCTTTTCTTTTATTCTGACTTCTGGATTCTGAATTCTGGATTCTGCTGTTCATTCTGACTCCTGCTTTTCAAAAGCCACTCGCCCACCTATTAGCGTCAGCCGCACATGTCCCGCATCATCCAGAGCCACTAAGTCTGCGCGCTTGTCCGTCTCAATCGAGCCGAAGTCTTTATCTATGCCCAGCAAGCGCGCAGGATTGGTTGAGGCCATGCGCGCGACATCCGTTGCAGCGACACCAAGCGAGAGCATCATGCGCGCGGCGTCTAGCATTGTGATGACAGAGCCTGCAATGCTCCCGCGCTCGTTCTCTGTGCGACCATTGGTGACAGTGATCGTCTCGCCCCAGATTTTGTAGCGGCCATCGCCCAAGCCTGTTGGCGCAACCGCATCGCTGATGAGAGAGACTCTACGGGCCTGCTTGCTGCGAAGCACAAGCTTCAGCACGAGCGGGTCAACATGAACGCCGTCCGCGATTACGTCAACGCTGACCGCATCGTTTATGAGTCCCCAGCCTATGGGGCCGGGCGCGCGGTGATGCAGCGGCGACATGGCATTCATAAAGTGCGTCATGTGACGTGCACCGGCTTCGAGCGCCCGGTCTAACGCGTCAACGCTTGCGCGCGTGTGGCCGATTGAAACTATCCAGTTTTGTCTGACCAACTCTTTGACCAACTCTACGCCGCCTTCAACCTCCGGCGCGAGCGTGATTAGATGAACGGCCTCTTGAGCAGCGAGGCGCGGCACGGATCTGAGTCCGGCACAAGCGTCGGCATCCACGATGTCACGCCATTTTGAGCAAGAAAGCGCGCGACCTTTTTAAGAGCCTGCGCGTCCGCTTCGTTTACGTCAACACCGACCGCGCCGTGAATGTGTATATCTATGAAGCCCGGAAAAAGTGTTAGGCCGTCAAGGTTGATGACCTCATCGGATTTGATAGATTTGTCTGCGCCGGAATCAAGAATGCGCGCGATGCGCTCCCCTTCAATGAGGATTGCGCTCTCGGCGATTCGGCCCGGCAGCACTACGCGCGCGTTCCACAGAAGTGTTCTCTTTGTGGCTCTATCGTTCACTCTTTATCGCTTTGCCCTGTAGATTAGAAGCTGTTTTGGAATTCTACCATGCACACGCTTTGCTTCGCGCGCATCAGGTGGCGCTTGCGAAATAGTTTCCCCTTAAAGATGCGAATGCCCGCGACTTGTTCGAGCCGCGGGCATCCCCGTTGTTGCGGTCATCAGAGACCAGGGCGTCGTGCGCTTCTCCCTTGATTTAGAAGAAGAGCTTTATGCCGATCTGAATGTTACGCGGGTCGCGCACCGCAGTTATCGTGTTATAGGTCCCAAGCGTGGTGTTCGTACCGAGGGTTCTGAAGTTCGTGTGATTGAACACATTGAACATCTCACCGCGTAGTTGCAGCCGCGCTCTTTCGCCGAAGCGAATGTTCTTGAAAAGCGAGAAGTCGAATCGCTTCGTCGGCGGTCCATTGATTACTCCGCGAGCGGAGTCGCCTACGATGTTCGGTACGGGAGCCGCAGTCGGGTTCGATTGTATGCAGGATGCATTGAACCACTGCTGGAGCGTGTGCGGCGCACCAACGTTCGGATCGCACAGTATGTTCGGGCGGTTGCCTGCGATTATAGCAGGCACGTTACCCAAACCCGACGCGTCGAAGTTCGTCGATAGCGTAAACGGCAGTCCCGATTGAAATGTCGCAAGGCCGGTGATTTCCCACCCGCCGAGAACGTTTCCTGCAAAGTCATGCCGTTTATTAAACCACGGAAGATCGTAGATGTAATTCGCCGTGAATATGTGACGACGATCAAGCGTGGCTCGACCATAATCCTGACGGATGTTGTACGAATTCTCAGGCGCAGTGCTGCGGTCCGTCTGATTGTCCGTCAAGTTCTTAGACCACGTGTAGGAGACGTTGAACTGCGACGCTCCACCCAGCCTGTGCTGCAATTGCGTTTGCAGACTGTTGTAGTTCGAGTTGAACTGCGGCGTAATCATGTTGATTGACCGGTAGCCTCTGAAGGGTCTGATCTGGTCAAGAATGTTGGATGAAACGCCTCCCGAAGAGCCGCCGAAATAAGTTCCCGGCGCTTGGCATGGAGCGGTCACCACGCCCGGAGTTTGCAGCGTGTTAGCGCCACTTGCGCAGCGAGCGTTAAGCGCGAAGCCCGGAGGAAGCTCGTTCAACTCATAAGCACCGATCAAGTGTGTTCCCTTCGAGCCGAAATAGCCTACGCTGACGAAAGTGCTGTTGCCGAACTGTTGCTGGACTTCAAATGACCAGTGCTGCATGTACGGGTCTTTCCAGTTCGGCTGAATGGCAAGGATGCTCAACGGAGTAAGGGACGAGGCCGCCGTGACAGTCACTCCCGGAGGAACTGGCTGGCTCAGGCTTGGCGGCGTTGATCCCACCGGTAACGAAGCCTCGCTGATTGAGAACGTTTCCTGATAGGGCGGATTCCTTCCTATTATCTGCTCGTATGTGCCGTTCAGCACCTGATCGTAATACATTCCGTAACCTGTGCGAACGGCAGTCCTGCCTTTCTTGAATGGATCAAAGGCCAGGCCGAAGCGAGGCGCGAAATCACCTTTCGGAGCCTTGACGATGTATTTGCCGTAAGGCGAAGCGGTCGGCACACAATTGTTGGCAGCCGTTTGAAAGTTTTGCGAGTTGACGGTCATGCCGTTGCAGAAATTACCAGTGCCCGGAACGCGGTTGCCTGCGCCCGTCACCTGCGGTGCGTTAGCAGGGTTGAAAAGCCGCGGGTCGAAGTTGCTCAAGCGGCCATTCTTGTCATAGGGCGAGCCGAAATAGGAGTAGCGAACCCCATAATACACAGTGAGATTCTGTCGGAATCGCCACTCGTCCTGTCCGTAGCTCTCAAACGCCATCTGCCGCAAGTCGGCAGTATAGTCAAAGCGTCCCTGCGCGTAAGAGACGTTATTGCCCATCAGGAAGTTCGCAAAGAGTTGGAAGTTGGAACGCCGTGTGGCATTGGTCTCCTGCGTCGCTGCGCCAGGCGCAAGCACAGTCGTTACGACCGGACTGGTCGGGACGGTGTTAAAGAACCCGTTGAAGTCAGCTTGTGCGCAAGGCGTCGTAGCGGAGCAGCCCACCAAGGCGTTCTCGTTCTTCCTGTATTTGGAATACTGAGCACCGAACTTCATCGTGTGATTACCGCGTGTCCATGTTAGATCACCGGCAAAGTTGTGCTTGTAGGAGAAGTTGTCGTAGTTGCCGAACTCCGTCAGATTGCTGAATCCATTTCCGAAGATAGAAGGAACAACATCTCTGGTATTCGGATATGCAAGAGCAGGCGAAATCGGTGAATTGGCTATCGCCAACGATCCGGTGGTGCTGCTCAAGATAGCGCCGTAGCCGTAGTTCCATCGACCAACCAAAACTACTTTTGGACTGACAACATAGGTCGTCTGGAACGTGTGCGTCTTGCCCGGCGAATCTGTCTTGCTGGTGGAAACTCCTGGAATTCCCGCACCCGAAGAGAAGAGCGAGTTTGGGTCAATCGTAGGAATCGTATCCTTCTCGTATCTGTAATAGGTCTGTAGCTTGTCCGAGAAGTTGTGATCAATTCTTACAATCTCCTGTCGGAAATCGAAGACGCCGCTCGCAGGAAAGCTCAAAGCGCGCGTGACCGGATCGGTCGGCGGAGGCAGTCTGTTGTAAACGAGGGCCAGATATTGTTGAGCTATCGGGTTAATGGCAACGCGCGAGGAGAGAGGCGTGCCCGCTGGCAGCACGTTCAGACAAGTCTGCGTGGAGGCAGTGGTGGTCGGCGCATTAGCGCTCAAGCAAATGTCAATTGGGAAGATGCCTTGACGCATATTCAAATCCGGCACGGTGCTGTTCAGCGTCGGATAGCGACGGTCCTTGCGCTGCTCTTCCGAGAAGAAGAAGTAGGTTCTATTCACCTTCGTGACGCCGCGCCCGCCTTCGCCGAAGCGCGGCAGATAGATTGGACCGCCAATGGTAAAGCCGTAATCGTTATAGCGGAAGGGCGCGCGCTTCACCTTGCCGTTTGTATCTCGACCGAACGGAGCAGCCGTGCTCGCGTTGGATATGAAATCGTTTGCGTTCAATTTTTCATTGCGAAGGAATTCGTAGCCTGAGCCGTGAAACTTATCGCCTCCTGAGCGCGTCACGACGTTGATCTGTCCGCCTCCGCTACGGCCCGATTCCGCCGGGAACAGGCTGCGCTGTACTCTGAACTCGCTAATTGAATCAACGCTCGGATAGGCTTGAATCGTTATGTTCGAGCCGCGATCTGTTACGTCAGCGCCGTCAACCGTGTAGGTGTTCTGCGCGCTGCGTGCGCCGTTGACGGCGATGTTCATAGTGTTGGCCTGACCCGCAGGGTTGCTCGTGCCTACATAGACCTGATCCGCAAGATCGTTCGATACGCCGGGGGCGAGCGTTATCAGTTGCACCCAGTTTCTATTATTCAATGAAAGCTCGCGCGCCTGATCGCCGTTGATAATCGTGGATGCTTGCGGCGTAGTGGTCTCCACGGCGACGGGCGAAGCCTCGACTGTTACGACCTCAGCGATGTTGCCCGCCGTCAACGTGACATCGAGCGTGCGGCGCTGGCCTACGTCAACCTGCACTCCGCTCTCGATGTGCTTCTTAAAGCCAGTCGCTTCGACACTGACATCGTACTTCGTAACGGGCAGGTCACGAGCCGTGTACTGTCCGTCATCATTGGTCTGGACCGTGCGAACCACAACCTTCTTCTCCGGGTCTGTGACCGTGACGGTTGCGCCTTTGACCGCCGCGCCGTTCGGGTCCGTAACGGCGCCGACGATGCTGCCCGTAATCTCCTGTGCGTAAGCGCCGCCCATCAAACAGAAAGCGGCGATGATAAGTAGGCTGAGAAGCCCTTTCTTCATCTGGTGTGTCATATCGTGATTCCTCTTTACTTTAGTTAAGCCGGGAAAGCTCGATTCCTCTTTTCGTAATCTGCGCACTCATCCCGCAAAGGGGTCCGCTGGCGACTGAATGTGATGCGCAAACTTTATAGGACGAATCGGAAGCTGATTAAACAAAAGCGGTCATCTCAAGAAGATGTACGCCCGCTTCAGAGCACTACTATTGCGCGCAAACTTTACAACATGGCGTCGGCGCGCGGCAAGATTTTATTTCTATAGGCTTGCCGAAGCGCACGCGCGCGCCCTCGCAAAGCGCAACCCGCTCGTCGCGCCTTTGGTCGTCTCTTCAGTTTTCAAGAACTGCTCGCGCGCTTTATCAATCCGGACGGTTCACTGAAAAGTTGGGCCGCCCGATTCAAACTATCAGACAGCTAGAAACTCAGTTTCCCCGAAAACTGTATTCTTCGAGCGTTGTTCGTAACGCTGTCGTTGATGCGCCCGAAGATTGACGAGGTGATAACTGCTGTCGGGTTGTCGAACGAAACACTGTTTAGAACGTTTCTAGCATCAACCCTCAGACCGAAACTAACCTTCTCGGTGATTGCGAATTTCTTCGAGAGCGAAGCGTCCCACTGGTTATAGTGCGGCGCCAGGAAGAAGTTGCGTCCCGTGTTGCCAATTGATCCGGGCGCGGGCGCTGAGAATAGCGCACGCTGTGACGCGCTGAACCAGAAGTTTCTTCCGCTCTCAAGTATCAGTTGACCCATGTCTCTTGTGCAGCCGGAACAATCAGCCGTTGACTGAACGACGTTGCTGACCGTGTTGATGCCGGAATAGACCGTGAAAGGTCTCCCGGACGCTATGATTATTGTCCCTGAAGTCTGCCACCCGCCTATGATGTAATCCAGGACCTTCGGCATACCGGAAGCAAACCTTCTCTCTTTGCCGACAGGAAGATCGTAAGTGTAAGTTCCCTGAAACACGTGACGGCGGTCAAAGTCCGACCAGGTGTAATTCAGGTTGCGGTTTCTAAGATCAAACGGCGTGCTCGAAGCCGATTGAACGGAGCCTGTGGAAACCGTGCTGAGCGACGGGTCCCACGAACGATTGTCTTTCGATAAGGAATAGGTGTAACCGACCTGGAAGCCGAGGCCATTATTGATACGTCGTCTCAAGATCAACTGAAGGCCGTTGTAGTGGGAATAATCGTTGCTGTCGAAGACGTTCAGCCCGCCTGTGAACTGCGGGTAGGGCTGGAACAGAAACGGGAAGCCGGTTATGTCCAGCAGCCGCTGATTAAGTTGCGCGTTGGTGCAAAGCCCCGCGGTGACATCAGCGGACTGGCAAGTCCTTTGCGACACGTTTAGAGCAAGCGTAGCCGCGCTGCCTTGCGAAAGCGCAGTCGTGTTGAGCGCGCGGAATCTAGCAGTCCCTCCGTTATTCGCTGCATTGCCCGACATTATCAGGTTAATGAACGGGCTGTTGTAGGTCGCGTCAGCCTTCACTCTGTTGAATGCGTCAAGGAAACTACTTTCGGGTACGCCCGGAACTGCGGCGAAGATATTAACCTGATTCACATTGTAGCCGCCGAGCAGATGAACTGCGTGCTTGCCTATGTAGTTCACCTCGATGACATTTTTCCTGATCTCTCTCTGAAAGCTTAAAGACCATTCGTGAACCTGCGGGAAC